>JAFGED010000088.1 GCA_016931785.1 Anaerolineae bacterium | reverse complement strand
TGGGGGGTTCGAGGGCGGCGAAGCCGCCCTCGAACCCCCCGCCTTCCTCCTCTTTTTGTCGCGAAGGGGAACTGCGAAGCAGGGCTGAGTAGTTACACTACTAGATTAAATCAAGGAGATGAGAGCATGTTTGCGAAAATCGTCAAGATCGGTATCGTAGGGCTATTGGCTGCGACGCTCGTCGGTGGATCTGCCTACGTTGTACTGCGTCCCAACGAGGCGCAAGCCTCGCAGGTAAAGGGCGGACAGGACCGGGAACAAGTCTCTGAAGCCGGCGGTGGGAAGGGATACGGCAACCAATGCGTGCCCACCCAAGACGTCGGCGGAAAAGGGGACGGCGCTCAAGGCACGTCGAGCCAGGGAGCCGGCGGTGGAAACGGTAGAGGGAACAGCGTGGCAGCCGCCCCGAGCAACAGCGGGGGCAAGGGCGCGGGTGCCGCGGGGGAGTCCAAAGGTGATGGCGAAAGCTACGCCGCCACAGAGTGGATCACGGTGACCGGCGAGGTGACCTCGTTCGTGGACGACGAGCTGACGATCCAGACCCCCGATGGGGAAGTGGTGATGCATCTTGGTCCCGAGTGGTACTGGGAGGTGGAAGGTGTCGCCCTCAACTTGGGCGACGAGGTGGAAGTGACCGGGTTTTATGAAGGTGACGAGTTCGAGGTCGCTGGCGTCGAGAACCTGACCACCGGCGAGAGCGTGGTTCTGCGCGATGACTCCGGCCGCCCGATGTGGGCCGGGCGTGGACGGCGGGGAAGCTGAGGCAGTCGGATCTGTTCAAGTCTTCGGCGGGGGTATGGCCGTACCGGCCATACCCTTTGCCGGTTTCGTGCTATAATTCAAGCAAGATGAGCAAGACCATCCTGGTTGTGGACGACGAGCCCGAGATCGTGCGCTTCGTGCGGGCCTATCTGGAAGACGCGGGCTATCGCGTAGTGGTTGCCAGCGAAGGACAGGAGGCGCTCTTTGTCGCGCGCCACGAAAAGCCCGACCTGGTGATCCTTGACCTGATGATGCCGGGGATGGACGGCTGGGGCTTTTTCCGGCGCTATCGCCAAGAGCGCGATACGCCGATCATCATGCTCACCGCGCGCGTCGAGGAGAGCGACCAGGTGCTGGGGCTAGAGCTGGGCGCCGACGATTATGTCACCAAGCCCTTTAGCCCGCGTGCGCTGGTGGCCCGCGTGCGGGCCGTGCTGCGCCGGGCCCAAGGGGAGCCGCCCCCTGCGGCGGTGCTACGCGGTGGGAACGTCGTCCTCGACCGCGAGGCACACACCGTCGTCGTCGGCGGGCAGGAGGTGGACCTGACCCCCACCGAGTTCGATCTGCTAGAGGCGCTGATGGCGGCCCCGGGCCGCGTCTTTACGCGGGCCGAACTGCTTGACCGGGTGCTGGGCGACGAGGCTGACGTGTTCGAGCGCACCGTCGACGCCCACGTCAAAAACCTGCGCCGCAAGATCGAGTCCGATCCCGCAGCGCCGCACTACGTGCTCACCGTCCGCGGCGCGGGGTACAAATTCAACGAGGACGCCGATGCGCGGTAGCCTGTTTTGGAAACTGATGACCGCCTTCGCCGTCGTCATCCTGGTGGGCATCGGCGGGGCGCTGCTGGTCGCGGGCCGCGTTGCCGATGCCGAGTTCCGGCGGTACGCCGGCAGCGAGAACCGCTGGGAGGATACGGTCGCCGATCTGGCCGGCTATTACGCCGCCAACGGGAGCTGGGACGGCGTCGAGGCGGTGCTGTTTCCCGGGCAGGGGCGTGGGCGCGTCCAAGGAAGCGGGCCGCCCGTGCGCCTGGTCGACGCCGACGGTCTTGTCGTGGCCAGTCGCTCTGAATCTGACGTGGGGCAAAAGGCCGGCGCTGGGGAGCTGCGGGCCGGTCTGTCTATCCTCGTTGATGGCCGAGAGGTTGGCACGCTTCTGCCCCCTGCTGGCGGCGAGTTGACCGAGGAGCAGGAGGCCTTTCTGCACCGCCTGGTGATCGCGTTTGCAATTTCCGGCAGCGTGGCCCTGCTCGTCGCACTGGTGTTGGGCGGGCTGCTCGTGCGCTCCATCACCCGCCCCCTGGCCCAGCTCACCACCGCCAGCCGGGCCGTCGCATCCGGCGATCTGGACGCCCGCGTCCCCGTCCGCTCCAGCGACGAGGTCGGTCAGTTGGCCGGCGCCTTCAACCAGATGGCCGCCGGCCTGGCTCGCGCCGAGGAGGCCCGCCGCCAGCAGACCGCCGACATCGCCCACGAGCTGCGCACCCCTCTGACTGTCATCCAGGGTCAACTGGAGGCCCTCGCTGACGGCATATTTCCCGCCGACGCCGGGAACCTGGAGCCCGTGCTGGAGCAGACGCGGTTGCTGAACCGCCTGGTGGAGGATCTGCGCACACTCAGCTTGGCCGACGCTGGCCAGTTGACTTTGTCCCTGCTCGCCGTCGACGTCGGCGAGTGGGTGAGTGGCGTCGTGACCGGTTTTCGGGCGGTGGCCGCCGAGCGGGGCGTCACGCTGAATCTCGAGGTCGCCGGCGGTCTGCTCGAGGTGAGGATCGATTCGGGCAGGATGGCCCAGGTGGTGGGAAACGTGCTGGATAACGCGCTGCGTCACACGCCGGAGGGCGGCCTGATAACCGTTGAGGCGGCCCGGCAAGGTGGCGACGTCGTGGTCACGGTTACCGACACGGGAGTTGGCGTGCCGCAGGAACATCTCGGCCGCCTGTTCGGTAGGTTCTGGCGTGGCGAGCCCTCCCGCTCGCGGCGCACCGGCGGCAGCGGACTAGGGCTGGCTATCGCGCAGCGGATCGTGGAGGCGCACGGAGGCCGCATCTGGGCCGAGAACGTCCCGGCGGGCGGCCTGCGGGTTGGGTTCTCCCTGCCCGGAAGGCAAGACCGCATAGGGGCTTGAGATTTTGTCCGCTGATTGAACGTGGTGTATAATGCTTCTCAAGGAGGCTAAAATGCGCAAGACGGTCTATCTGATCATCGGGGTTCTGGCCGGGGCGGCAGTGGGGGCTGTAACCGCCATACTGTTGGCTCCTTACTCAGGGCAAGAGATGCAGTCGCGGATTCGCACGCGCGCCCAGGGGTTGATCGAGGAGGGTAAAAAGGCCGCTGCAACTCGCCGCGCCGAACTGCAGGCTCAACTTGAGAGCTTTAAGCGCGGCGCCGACAAAACCAGGGCCGATCAGCCGCCAGCATAACATCTCTTGAGGCCGCGCAGTCCTCACGGGCTGCGACACGTCTGGTAATCAGCGCCGATGATGAGCCGGTATTGCACCGGCATGTCGGAGTTGGGCGTCGAGATGATGTTCTCCGCTGGGATGCCAAACATCTCCTGCAAATACGGCACGGCGCTGCCCTTGTGCGTCGTCGTAAAATCGATCAACACCGTCTGTGCATAGTCCCGCCGGTCGGCCTCGCCGATGAAGATGGGAAAGCCCTGGCGGACGAGCCGGTCGGCGGCCAGTTGATCCCAGTCTTCATTGGGCGTCCCATTCCATACCTCGACCGTTTGGAGCGTCCGCTGCAGGCGGCCCATGGGTAGCGGCCCCAGTGCCTCACTCACCAACGGCCCGAGCTTTTCCCAGTTGGGCAGAAACACCGAGCCACCTTTGGGTGTCGTCCAGGGGATGACTTCCTCGTAGCCGATGTTGCGAAAGCGCACGTTCTGCTCGTCGAGCCGGAAGGCCACGTCCGCCAGCACCACGACATCTTCCAGGGTCATGTCGGTGCTGATCATGCTGCTGGATTTTTCCCACAGTTCCGGCACCTGTGGCAAAAGCTCGAGGCTGCGTGACCGTCGCCAGATCGCCTGTAACACCTGCTGCTGGCGTCGCTCGCGGGAAAAAACGCTGCTCGTCATGCGCGAGCGGGCGTACCACAGCGCCGATTCCCCATCTAGGTGGTGTATGCCGGGTTCCAGAACTTTGATAGGATACACGCCGTTCTCGTCGGGATAGGGCCAGTGATCCTCCAGACGGCAGTGCACCGGGATGTCTACGCCGCCCAGTGTGTCGATGATGCCGATGAATCCGTCAAAGTCGGTGCGCACGTAATGATCCACCGGGATGCCCAGGTTGTAGAGCAGCGTCTGCTGGACGAGCGCCGGCCCGCCGCCTTCGTAGCCGTACAGCTCGCCGTACACGTCGGCAAAGTTGATGCGGCTCATCCAAAAGCCGGGGATGTAGACGTAGAGGTCGCGCGGGATCGAGAGCACCGTCACCGCCGGCACGTAGGGCTGGATAGAGACGACGTGCACGGCATCGGTGTGCCACTCGCTCCAGCCGGGACGCCGGTCGCTGCCCAGGACGACGATGTTGATCGTATCGGGAGACATCTCTACCGTGGGGACCGGTGTGGGGATAGGTGTCGAGCCGGTGAGCGTGGCTGTCGTGCTGATGGGTAACGCCGTTTTAAGCGCGATGGGCGTTCTGGTGGGTGGGGGGGTGAGTGTGTCCATGGGGGTGGAGGTGGGGCTGGGGGTGAAGGTCTCTGTGGGGTTCGGCGAAGGCGTCGGTATGGGGGTGAAGGTGAGCGTCGGTGGTATGGGAGATGGGGGTACAGGCGTGACCGTCCACGTAGGCGGTGCGGCGACGCGGGCCGGAGATGCTGAGGGAAGCGGGATGGTCGGGGCCAGCGTCGGCGGCATGAAGATGGATGCAGGGTTTCCATTGGCGAGCATGATGCCCAGCAACCCGCCAATGGCCATGAACATCATCACGGGCGCTATCCACTTCTCACGTGTCATACCAAGATTCCTCTTCGCTTCACGTTGTCATCTGCTCCAGATTCTGCTGCTCCATTCTAATCCTGTCACGAATATAGCGCAAATGCGATGGTCTGACAAGTGTGTAGCGTCCTGGTCGTGCGATTCCGTATTTTGTGGTCCTCGCCCGGTTGTGCTATAATCAAGGCTATAGAACGATATATCACGCGACGAACTTGGCTCTTTGCTCACCGATTTCGAAAATGGGCAGACGTCAGAAGCTACGTCACGGGAGGGCTCAATGGCTGAGGAGAAATTGGCTCTTAGGAATCGCATCATCGGCCTTTTGCTGCGCGACGCGCGAGAACAGGCCGATAAGACGAAGCGTGAGTGCGCGCAGGCGCTGGGCGTCTCCACGGGCACGATCACTGCCTACGAGGAAGGGCGAAAACCCATCTCCCTGCCCGAGCTGGAGGTGCTGTCCTACGTGCTTGACATCCCGGTCTCTCACTTTTGGAAGCGTGAGATGGAAGTCACTGCCGAGCCAGAGCCGCCGCCGCTGGAAGAAGTGTTGGCGCTGCGTCATCGCATCGTGGGGGCGCTCCTGCGTCAGGCCCGGCTAGAGGCCGACATCTCCCAGAAGGAGGTAGCGGAGATGCTGGGCTGCTCAAGCGGCAGGGTCTCTTCTTACGAGTTTGGGAAGCATCCCATCTCTTTGGCGGAACTGGAGATTCTGGCACGGCATCTGCGCATCCCCTTGGAACACTTTCTCGATGAGCAAGAAGGGCCGGTGGGGGAATGGAATCGCCAGCAGGAGGCGTTCGAGTATTTTTGCGAGCTCCCCAGAGAGATACAGGAATTTGTCGCAAAGCCGGTTAACATCAAGTATCTAGAAGTGGCGATGAAGCTGGCCCAGATGCCGGCGGGTGGGCTGCGCGCCATAGCCGAGGGCTTGCTGGATATCACTTACTAGGGCCTCTCGCGCTCCGCGCGAAAGGCATGGCAGTTTCGGCGCCTTACGCCGCCGAAACTGCCGTTTGCAAGACTGGGCGCTGCGAAATCTCGCCTCATGCGTACAAGATCTCGATTATG
>JAFGED010000087.1 GCA_016931785.1 Anaerolineae bacterium | reverse complement strand
TGGGGGGTTCGAGGGCGGCTTCGCCGCCCTCGAACCCCCCGCCTTCCTCCTCTTTTTGTCGCGAAAGGCAACTGCGAAGCAGGCTGAGTAGTTACCTCATTTTGACATAAACGCCATTCGCTGGTATAATAACGGGCGTTGGTCAATCGGTTTGGCATCTCTCACCGCTCCGATTCAGGCAATCGGAGCGTTTTTTTATGCCAACCTCGATATGACATAACCCGAATCAAGTATAGAGGAGTTTTATGCAGTTCACAGATTTCAATTTAAGCGCATCCTTGCAAGAGGCGATCAGAGCCCTGGGATATGGGGAAACAACCCCCATTCAAGCCCAGGCCATCCCGCCCGGCCTGCAAGGACGCGATATCGTCGGCTGCGCGCAGACCGGCACCGGCAAGACGCTGGCCTTTCTGCTGCCAACACTAGAGCGCTTGCTACAAGGCTCGACACAGAACGAGAATCCCAAGGCCGTCATCCTGGAACCGACGCGCGAATTGGTCATCCAGGTCGCCGGAGAAGCCAAGAAACTGGCCGCTCGCACACCCCTGCACACCGCTTCCGTATACGGCGGAACCGGTATGAAAAAACAGACCAACGAACTACACCGTGGCGTCGACGTCGTCGTCGCCACGCCGGGCCGCCTGATGGACCACATGCGCCGCAAGAACGTGGATTTTAGAGACGTGCAGATTCTCGTCCTGGACGAGGCCGACCGGATGCTGGATATGGGCTTCTTGCCCGACATCAAGCACATCATCGGCCGCATGCCCCGCCAGCGCCAGACGTTGCTCTTTTCGGCCACAATGCCCCCAGAGATCCTGGCGCTCGCGCGCCACTTTCAGCACGATCCGCTGGTCATCGAGATAGATATGGCGCGCCCCCCCGAGGCAATCGAGCAGGCCCTCTATCCCGTGCCCAAACACCTCAAGACGCAGCTGCTCCTGGCCATGCTCAAGCAGATGGACGTCGATAGCATGCTGGTCTTTACCAGGACAAAGCAAGAAGCCGACATTGTGACTCGCCAACTGCGCCAGGCCAAGACCGCCGTGGCTTGTATCCACGGGGACTTTGAGCAAAAGAAGCGACTATCCGCCTTGGAGGGGTTCCGCTCGGGCAAACACCGCGTCCTGGTCGCCACGAACATCGCCGCACGAGGATTGGACATCGAGGGCATCTCTCACGTAATCAACTACGACGTGCCGGAACACCCTGAGGACTATGTACACCGTATCGGGCGCACTGCCCGCGCCGATGCCGATGGCGACGCGATCACGCTCGTCACTCCGGAAGACGAGGCGCTGATTCACCGTATCGAGTACCTGCTGGGTCGCAAGATCGAGCGCAAGACCCTGCCGGGGTTTGATTACGATGTGCCCGTGCCTTCGTGGGCCAAGCCCTCGACAGAGGTGCTGCTGCAACAGGCCAACAAGACGCAGAGCCTAGCCGACCGCTGGCGATCTATGTGCTAGAAGGCGGGTTTCAGCGCTATTTGACAAATCCACTAAATCGTGGAAAATACAACCCAACAAAATACAGCCAAATAGGCTCTCATCCAGAGAGGCGGAGGGACCGGCCCTGTGAAGCCTCGGCAACCAGGAGTCGGTAGATTGGTAAATAGTGATTGGTCAGCCTGACCAATCACCAAGATACCAAATACCAATCTACCAACCCAAGGTGCCAATTCCGGCAGAAGCAAATTTTCTGGAAGATGAGAGGGAAGGCGCAAACCGCTTACCTCCTTTTTCAGAAAGGGGGTTTTGTTTTCCCCGGCCTCCTCGGATGACGCGGACCTTCGGTCCGTAGGAACCTGCGGTTCGATGAGCCCCAACCAAAGGAGAGAACACAATGTACAAAAGCATCTCTACCCAGGCAGTTCACGCCGGCGAGAACAAGGTCAAACCCTACCACGCGTTGACCATGCCCATCGTCCAGACCTCCACCTACGCGTTCGAGGATACCGCCGCGCTGATCGAACACATGCAGCGCAAGGAGGACAAGCTACCGCTGGAACGAGACGAGTACGGCAGATACGGCAACCCCACCCAGCGCGCAGTGGAGCGCAAGCTGGCCGCTCTAGATGGCGGCGAGGACGGGCTGCTATATGCCAGCGGGATGTGCGCCATCACCTCGACCATACTGGCGCTGCTCTCGGCGGGCGATCATATCGTATTTACCGACGACTGCTACCGCCGCACGCGCGAGTTCTGCCTCACCTATCTCAAGCGATATGGCATCGAAGCCACGATGGTGCCGATGGGTGACTATGCAGCACTGGAGGCGGCCATCAAGGATAACACCCGCATGATCTTTTCCGAGACACCTACCAACCCCTACATGAGAATCCTGGACCTGGAGCAGGTGGTGGCAGTCGCCCGCCGCCACGGGGTGAAGGTGTTCCTGGATAGCACCTTCGCCACGCCCTGCAACCTGCGCCCGCTAGAGTTCGGCGTCGATTTGGTGACCCACAGCGTCACCAAGTACCTGGGCGGGCACAACGATCTGCTGGGCGGCGTGGTCATCGGCCCGGCAGGGACCATCGCCAGGCTCAAGGAAGCGCAAGGGGTACTGGGCGGCGTCCCCGACGCGCACAACGCCTACCTGCTCCTGCGCGGCCTCAAGACGCTGGCTGTGCGCGTGGCCAAGCAGAACGAGAACGGGCTAAGGGTCGCCCAATACCTGGAATCCCACCCCAAGATACGATGCGTTTACTATCCCGGGCTGCCCAGCCACCCCGATCACGCGCTCGCCGCCCAACAGATGGCAGGTTACGGCGGCGTGGTCAGCTTTGAGCCGGAGGCCGACCTGGAAAAGACCAGCGCCTTTATCGACGCCATGCGCATTCCCTACATCGGTCCCAGCCTGGGCGGCGTCGAGAGCATCATCGAGCAGCCTGCCCTGATGTCCCACTTCACGCTGGACAAAAAAGAGCGGCTGGCCATCGGCATCAAGGACGAGCTGGTGCGCTACGCCCTGGGAATCGAAGACGCTGACGACTTGATCGCGGATTTGGAACAGGCGCTAGCCAAGATCTAGCGAGACGTAAAACGTGATGCGTGATCCGTGAGAAATCACGAGTCACGCGTCACGCATCACGCATCACTTTCCCCATTTGACCTCGCCGCGTTTCTGTGCTAAAACAATGACAAAACCATACCCCGGTGCATCGAAGGCGGGGATTGAGCACACAGGCCATTCACGCAGGAGGTTTAGTATGCACATCGTCGTATGCACCAAACACACGCCCGATAGCGAGGCCAAGATGTCGGTGAGCGGATCAGGCGACGTCTCTTGGGGGACTTCACCCCTCATCATCAACCCGTGGGATGAGTATGCCGTGGAGGAAGCACTGCAGCTCCGCGACAAACACGGCGGCACCGTCACCGCCCTCTCGATGGGGCCAAACGAGGCCCTGGAGGCCCTGAAGCACGCCGTCGCGATGGGATGCGACGAGGCCGTGCGGGTCTGGGACGATACGTGCGCCGGCTCCGACACCCTCGCCACCAGTTACGTGCTGGCCCAAGCTATCAGAAAGATGGGGGATGTCGATCTGATCCTCTTCGGTAAATCGGCCATCGACGCCCAGACGTGGCAGGTCGGCCCGGCGGTCGCCCGGCGGCTGGGAATTCCCGCTCTGATGTACGTCATCAAGATTGCCGAGCTCGACCCCGCCGGCAGAACCATCACCGTCGAGCGACTGCTGGAGGAGGGGCGGCAAGTGGTGACAGCGCCGCTGCCAGCCGTCGTCGGCACGACCAAGGGCATCAACGAGCCGCGCTACACCTCCTTCATGGGCATCCGCAAGGCAGCAAAGATGGACTATCCCACTTCGGGGCTGGCCGATATCGACGCTGAAGCGGACAAGGCCGGCGCGGCCGGCTCCGGCGTGCGCTGGCCGGAGATTTCTATGCCGCCCGCGCGCGAGGGCGAGGCCGAGATCATCGCGGGAGAGACCGTCGAGGAATCCGCCCGGCTGTTGGTCGAAAAGCTGCTGGCCGAGAAAGTGATCTAGGAGGGGATGAGATGAGCAACGATATCTTTGTCTGGGTGGAGCAGTTCAAGGGGCAACCCGCATCTGCATCCTGGGAGGCCGTCGGCGCGGCCCGCCATTTGGCAGATGGGCTCGGCGGCAGCGTGACCGCCTGCATCTTTGGCGCACCCGGGGCAGGCCCCCGGGCGCAGGAAGCCATCGCCTACGGGGCCGATACCGTCTTGCTGGCCGAGGACGCGACGCTGGCTGACTTTCGCGTCGAGCCACAGGCCGCGCTGCTGGCCAAGGCGGTGCGCGACGCGGACCCCGCCGCCGTGCTCATCGGCGCCACGTTCCGCGGGCGCGAGCTGGGGCCAACCCTGGCGGTGGAATTGGATACCGGCTGCATCGCCGACTGCACCGCGCTGGAACTGGACGGAAATCGCTTGATCGCCACGCGCCCCGTCTATGCGGGCAAGCTGCTGAGCAAGTGCGTCATCCCCGAGAGGCGGCCGCAGATCATCACCACCCGTGCGCGCGCCTTCCCCAAGCCGGAGCCGGATACAGCCCGCAGCGGCGAGACCATCCAGTTGAAGCCACTCCTGGCCGAGGAGGACATTGCCTGCAAAGTGACCGGCTTCTTGGAGGCCGAGGGCGGCGTGAGCCTGGGCGATGCGTCTATCATCGTCTCCGGCGGGCGCGGCGCCGGCGGACCAGAGGGATTCGAGCCGGTGCGCGAACTGGCGCAGGCCCTTGGGGCCGCCATGGGCGCCTCCCGCGCCGCTGTTGACGCAGGCTGGGTTCCCTACGAACGCCAGGTAGGCCAAACGGGCAAGACGGTCAGCCCTGACCTGTACATCGCCTGCGGCATATCTGGCGCGATCCAGCACCAGGCCGGTATGCGCACGAGCAAGGTCATCGTCGCCATCAACAAGGACCCCGATGCGCCGATATTCAAGCTGGCACACTATGGCATCGTCGGCGACCTCTTCAAGGTGGTCCCGGCGCTGACGGCGGCTTTTAAGGAGAAACTGGGATAGAGGTTGCAGCAGTTGCGTGCAAAGCCCGCAACCGCCAAAGCGCTCTACGAGCGCTCCGTTGCCGGATGAGCCGTTTGTGCTATAATCGTCACCCGCAAAGGTTTCGCAGCAAGCATCCGCGTCTTGCAAGTTTGTCTTGGCAGATCACACCCTGATATGAGCGTACAAAACGACCCTCAACAACCGAGCACGGCCGAGATCTTGGCCGAAGTAGAGCGGCGCAGATCTGAAGCAAGCCATCAAAAGAGCGAGGGAAGACGTCGCATCGTTATTTTTCTCGACCGCTGCGTCTTTTGGCTTTCCAAACACTGGCTGGCTGTCGTCAACATACTGGCCTTTCTATACGTGGGCCTTCCCGTTCTATCCGCCGTGCTGCTGTACTTGGGCGCAGAGGGACCGGGAGGGGTCATCCAGTCCCTATACGGGCCGCCGATATGCCACCAACTCCCCCAGCGTTCCTGGTTCCTGCTCGGGCAAAAGCTCTCCTATCGGCTGCCAGAGCTGCTGGACTATTTTAACATCGAGCCGCATCCTAAGCAGTGGCAAGATGTCGAAGCCGTGTATCGAATTGTAAGGTACGGCAACTCAGACCTGGGATTCAAAATAGCCCTCTGCCAGAGAGATGTCGCCATCTATGGCACGATCATGCTCGCGGGACTAGCATACGCGCAGCTGCGCCACCTGGTAAAGATACGCCCGATACCATTGTGGATCTATTTTGCCTTTGGCATCGTCCCAATAGGGATGGACGGCGGTTATCAGTGGGTCACCTATACCCTAGATATTCTCCTCACCAACTCCCCCATTCCCGTCCATGAGACGACGCCACTGCTGCGTACACTTACCGGGGCGCTTTTCGGTCTGGCGACAGCCTGGCTGGCCTACCCACACGTCCAGGATGCAATGGACGATTTCCGAAAAACGCTGCAAAAGCGATTCGAGTGGGAATGAGTCGGCAGCGAGCGAATTTGAAATGACCGAAATTGTACACAACCTGGCGCGCGTGCAGGAGCGCATCGCCCAAGCGGCGCTGCGTTCCGGGCGGGAACCGACCGACGTGACACTGATCGCTATCACCAAGACCCACCCCGCCGAGAGCATCGTCGCAGCCTACCAAGCCGGTGTGCGCCACTTTGGCGAAAACCGCGTCGAGGAGGGAGCGGCCAAGATGCCCGCCGTTCACGCTGCCATCGACGGCCCCCGACCAAAATGGCACATGGTGGGACACGTACAGAGCCGGAAGGCGCCGGGCGTCGTGGAAGGTTTCGACTACATCCACTCGGTGGACCGGCTCAAGATCGCCCAGCGGCTGAGCCGCTTTGCGCAGGAGGCCGGTCGGAAACTGCCGGCGCTGCTGGAATGCAACGTCTCTGGAGAGGAGAGTAAATTCGGCTTCGACCTGCAGGGATGGGAACAAGATGTAACGCGGAAAAAGACCTTTTTCACTGCGGTCGAGGAGATGCTGACGCTGCCCGGACTCGCAATACAGGGCTTGATGACGATGGCCCCCTTCGTCCCTGATCCCGAGACTGTGCGGCCAGTTTTTACCAGCCTGCGAAGGTTGCTCGATACGCTGCAAGAGCGTTTGCCTTGGGGAGACTGGCGCCATCTCTCGATGGGCATGAGCGACGATTTCGAGGTCGCGGTGGAAGAAGGAGCGACGCTGGTGCGCATCGGGCGCGCCATCTTTGGCGCGCGTTTACATGGCTGAATGGGCGCGCCATCTTTGGCGCGCGCTTACATGGCCGAATGGGCGCGCCATCTTTGGCGCGCGCTTACATGGCCGAATGGGCGCGCCATCTTTGGCGCGCGCTTATGTGACTGAATGGGCGCGCCATCTTTGGCACGTACGATAACCAGCAAACAGATGCGCCATACATATTGGGCGCGCACACGCTAACGGAGGTTCAGGTGGAATTTCTGTTTATACTGATTGACTGGACATTCACGCTCTACGCTTTAGCCATTCTCGCTCGCAGCATACTGACCATGCTCAGAGTGAACTCCTACCACCCGGCGATGAATTTCTTGATCCAGATCACCGAACCACTGTTAGCTCCCTTGCGCCGTCATATTCGCCCCATAGGCATTTGGGACATCACGCCCATGGTGGCCCTAATCATCGTGTGGGTCGCACATCTGATCGTCATACAAATTGTCAAGATGACAGCCATGTTATTAGGAGCAATGTGACACTCCAAATCAAGGAAGGCAAAGATGGATGTACCTTCCTTGTGCGTGTCCAACCCCGTAGCAGCCGAGACCAAGTCACAGGCACACACGGCGATGCGCTCAAGATACGGTTGACAGCCCCGCCAGTCGAGGGCAAGGCCAACGAGGCGCTGCAGAAATTCCTGGCCAAACAACTCGACACATCGCCAGCAAACATCGAAATCCTCACCGGTCACACCTCGCGCCAGAAGCGAGTACGGATAGGCGGCGTCTCGGCAGATGCCATCCGCGCCCTACTGAAAATAAAATAGGCCACGCTCGAGGCGCAGCCCACGGGACCTGCCAGAAGCCCTGGCGAAGCGCCAGGGGGATTCACTTTCGCCGGATGCTCAGGTCGTATCGCCTGCCAATCCCCTCAAGCGCTCCCATCGCCGCGCTCACAACATCAAGGGCGGGATCGGCAAGCGCAGCGCGCAGACCTTCGATATCATCAGGGCGACCAACCTGGGCCAGCACCTGGGCGGCAGCACAACGCACCCGCTCATCCCCTTCTGCTAGGGCTCGTCGAAGCATCTGGCGCGCCGCATCTCCCATCCCCAACCCTTCACCCTTGGTCGCTGCCCACGAGATGAGCCAGGGCAACTGCTCGATGTCAGGCAAAGGCGGAACACCTGGCGATTTCTCCTGCGCTTCCAATTCCTCAAGTGCCGTCGCCGCCGCCGTGCGCACGACCCACTGCCCGTCCTCCCGCCCCATTTTCTCCAATAAACCACGCGCACCTACCTGCGCCAAGCCAAAGACCACGGCCCGCCGCGTCATCATATCCTCCGAGTCGGCCAGCTCGCCCAATAGCTCGACGCTCTCCTCACCGCAACTGGCCAACGCAGCAGCGGCCACAGGCCTGAGATCGTCCTCTCCCTCCAGCAACACCAAACCCAGCCGCCGCGTGGCAGCATCTGAGCCGAGCTTGGCCAGAGCCTGTACGGCAGCCTCGCGCACAAGGACATCCTCGTCGGCCAACATCGCCTCAAAGGCGGGGATATCCGTCTCCTTCGCCACGCGGGATAATCCAAGAACGGCGGCGATGCGTACATCGGTTTCTGGATTCTTTAGCGCCTGCTTGAGAAAATACGCGACGCCAGATACACCGGTCGACACCAAAGCATCCGCCAGCAGCCGCCGGGTTGGCGCGTGAATGCCCGGCTGAAGAAAGACGCGGGCCAAGATAGCCATCGCACCCTCACGCCACGCCGTACCCTCCGGAGCAGCGCCGATCCAGGAACCAAGCGTGCGGAGACGGGTGTAGAACACATCGTCCGGCGTGCGCAGCCATGCATCCACGAGCAGCTTCACGTCGCCGAGCTCGGCGTAGAAGGGGAACACGTCAACCCAAAGGGGATCCTCCAGCCATTCGACCAGCGTGGCAGGGTCAAAGGCAACTAACTGGCGCGCCGCCAAATATGCCTGCCAGAGTGGATGGATAAAAGTATACTGCCCGGAACCCACCGAGCGAAATAGCCCGCGCGCGCCGGTCAACGACTGAAAGACACGGCTCACCGCACGCACCGGGCGTTCCTCGTGTGGAGGGAGGGCAGCTTCAATGGCCGCCTGGATCTCCTCGCTGCTGATGACCGAACGCCCGCCTTGCTGAAGCTCCAGCGCCACCTGGCCCAGGGCTGCCCGGCAAGTCGCCAGCCACCAGGGCTCCTCCTCCGCCTGCTCCTGCAAAAGCAGATCGAGCACGCGGTCGAACAACGCCGCATTGCCAGCCGGCACCCGCCGATCCGAGAGATACACAAAAGCCCGCAATGAAAGCTCCAGCAAGGAGGCCCCTGACCGGGCGGCACTTTGGAGTTCAACCATCAGATCGTGGGACAGGGAGGTAGATGCGCTCTCGGGAGCACATGCAGCCACCCAACGTCCGGCGAACGCCTCCACCTGCGTCGCATTCCACTCTGCAAGTGTGAGGGAAGCGAACCCGACCTCCGTCAAGGGCGCATAGCCCCGCGTCCCCACCGCGACCAGCCACATATTCCCCGGCGCAGCATCTGCCAAATCGGCTAACCACGCCGCCGCCTGCTGCCGCTGATACGACGTCAGCAGATCCCATCCATCGACGAGCACGATAGCGCGGCCAGATTCCAGGTACTGCCTCAGGGCACCGACATACCCACCACCGCCATCAACCGCGGACACCGCCGCCTTGATGAGGTCATCCACGCCACCGACACGCCGCGTCTCTTGGGCTACCGTCGCCTCTTCCTCACTCGCCTCCCCCTCTTCTAAATTCTCCTCTTCCTGTCCAGCCGCACCCCAGCCTATCACCGGGAGTGTAATGTAGAGAGGCAGCCGCTTCCACACAGACTCTGGTATCGCGCCGGGATCGACGTGACGCTTTTCACTCTCCTCAAACGCGGTCGCACACACGAGGGCCAGGTACGCTAACACGGTCGTCTTGCCCATCCCGGAACCGCCGAAGAGGACCAAGCGGGGATGCCCCTCCAGCATCCGGTGCAGGGGCACGAACCGGGGGCCAGCAGCCACAGAGCCTGTCTCCGAAAGAGCCAGGGGAGAACGAAAAGTCGCCAGCAATTTCGGCTCGACGAAAAGGGCTTCCAGCGGAGCCACGTGCGCGGGGATGATGAGAGAGCGCGCTTTTGCGGCGACCAGGCGGCGATAGTTCTCGTCGGCACTGGCCCGCATATAGTTCATAAACCGGCCCAACTCGACCGCGACAGATTCCCAGACCCGACGCAGCGCACCACGGAAAGCGTAAAGCAGCCCGGCCAGGATAAAAGCGATCACTGCGCCGATCAGAGCAGACAGCAGGTCAAACCGCCACTGCCGAAAGGCCGGAGCCAACTCCTGCAAGGATAAATTGATAGTATCGCTCGGAATGTAATGCACGATCCACCCTCTTCACTCCACCCTGCTACTATGATAGCCAGATTCGACGCGAATGTCAAACGCGACAATGGGCCAATGGTGCAGGGGCCTATGGTACAATAGTACTATTGACGAAATCCCTCCCATACGCTAAAATGAAATCGACTTCGGGGGACGGGGCTCCAATCCCTAACCCAAGTCAAGGTTGTTCGTGGTTACCCTCCTTTCGCAAGTCACGGCCTCCCGACAGGGAGGCCGTGACTTTTATGGAGAGAATCCCCATCCTTCCTCCTCCGGGCGCCATCACAGGCGCACGAGGATGCGCTCGCAATTGCTGCAGGTAGTCAACTGCCCTTGCCGCAACTGCCACTCCAAACTCGGCGATACGGCAACTCCGCACCCCCCACACGTACCATCGCGCAACTCGACTACGGCCACCCTGCCCTTTCTACGCCGCAAGCCCTCGTAAATGGCTAGGTCGCCCGCGTCGATACGGGACAAAAGTCCTGCTCGCATCTGCCCGATCTCTGCCAACTTTCCCTGCAACTCTTCCCGCTCGCCCATCAAATCCGCCTGCCCGACCGTCCAACTGGCCCGCACCTCGTCAAGGCGCTTTTGTGCATCACCCTGCGCGGCTTCCGCATCCTCCCGCTCGATCATCACCTCCAGCAGATCGCTCTCCAACTCCTGCCGCCGCCGCTTGAGCGCCGAGACCTCAGCCTGTATATCCTCCAACTCTTTGGGGTTCCTGATCGCCCCGCTGTAAAGCCGTTCTTCCTCACGCGAGATCTTGTCCGCCAAGTCCTGAACCTCCAACTCCAGAGCGCGCTGCTTAGCCATCCACTTGCGGACGCGTTCCCCCACTCTCTCCAGGCTTTGCCGCGCCTGGCGCAACGCCTCGCTCTCGCCCAACGCAGCATCTACCTCAACCAGGCGTTGTCGCCTCTTATCCCCCTCGCTATCGAGATCTTGCAGGCGGTAGAGATCTGCTCCCTCAGTCATCGGCTGCCCCCAAAAATACAGTGATATATGAAAAGAGCCTGATGCCGCTAGCGCACAAGGCTCGGCATCAGGCCCTCCAGAAGGCCATCTATACAGTGTGCCCGTTCATCAAACCACGCGGCTGTTGTCTTTTCAACCCTGTAACGCGCGGCGTCTGCCATCAACCCTCCGATTCGGGCTCCTCTGTCTCCTGCGGTTCGATCTCGGCGGCTTTCTCAACGATATCCTCGGCGGTACCTTCGTCGGCAGCTTCAAGCTCCTCGCCGGCGGCTTCTTCGGCGGCCTCGCCTGCCGGCACCGCTCGGCTCGCCAGAACGTGCCGCACGACGAGCGTCACCACGCCACCCACCACACACGCAATGGCGAACCACTGCGCCGCTGCCAGGGTGCCCATCATCCAAGCATCGGGGCGAAAGAATTGCTCGATAAAGAAACGCCCCAGCGGATAGCCGATCAGATAGCCCCACACGATGTCGCCATCCAGCAGCCTTTTCTTCCACCTGCGCGCGACCACGGTCAGAACGACGAACACCAACAGGCACCATAACGACTCGTAAAGGAATGTGGGATGGAAAAGTGTATCGATCGGGTACATCGTCTTGCCCGCGACGCAATCGGGATCACCGGGAAAAACGCAGTTATACGGGCCGATACGATACTCGTTATCGATAATCAGCCCCCACCACGTGCTCCCCGTCGGCGGCCCATACAGCTCCTGGTTGAAAAAGTTCCCCCAGCGGCCAATCGCCTGTCCCAGAACCAGCGCCGGCGCTCCGTAATCGAGCCACTGAAGCGGGCGCAGTTTAGCGTACAGGGCATAGACGATGATCCCCAATGCCCCTCCCGCAGCAGCCCCATAGATACCCAGCCCGCCCTGCCAGATATACAAGACCTCGACGAGGTGTTCGGGATGCTCAGGATCAAAGTAGTAGCTCCGGCCCAACCCCTCTGCAGGCTCGGAGAGGACGTGATAAACGCGCGCGCCGACGATAGCCAGGACGATGACAAGGGTGAGGATATTCCAGATGTGATCGGGATTCTCCCCATCCTCCTTGGCCCGCCAGGCCGCATAGTAAGCTCCCGCCAAAATACCGACGACGATCAAAACGCCGTACCAGTGAATGGCAAAGTTGGGCGCAAACTGGATGATGATAGGATCAAACGGTGGTCTCATTGATCGCTCCTGTCACAAGATTGCGCTGATTATACCACAGGCTGGCCGGTTGTTCAAAAGCCATCCAAGCAGAAACTCACCCCTGCTTGCCAAAAATCCTGACTAGCGCTCTGACCACCCAGAAAACGGCCCACCCGATGAGCAGCGCTCCTGCCAACGCCAGCTTCTGCTCGTCGACGACCGACTTCACCACGGTGCCCTCGGGTGTCACTTCGACGACGGCCACAGGACGCACGCTCATACCACCGCTGCCGCCGCTGCCGCCCTCTGCGCCGCCTTCCACGGCCTCTTCCTCGATACCCATCTCAAAATCATAGGCGACCTCGGCTACAGGGATGACGGTCCGCCCGTCGGCAATCACAGGCTTGCCAAAAACGGCGTCGACATGAGCCCTCTTGCGTAGATCGGTTAAAGCATCCAACAATTTCTGAATCTCAGTTTCCATCAATTTCCTCCTTCTCATCCCCGCTCAGCGCCTGTGCATGATGCGCTCAGCGATGATCATCAACGCCGGGACAACGAGCGCCGCCAGGAGCAACCCGCCAAGCCACTGTGCCGTCCTGTCGTGAACGGGGATGCGGCGCTCACCCATCCCACTCCGCACCAGTATCGCGATGGGCCGCAGACGCACAAATCCCTCCCCCTCCCCAGCCACCCCGCTGGAACCGACAAAGGCCCGACGCTGCACCTCGGTCTCTACACGTACAACCGGAACCAACTCACGTTCCGCCACACGAACCGGCTCCCCCTCCACGATCTCGATCATTGTGCCTGCTCCTCTGCCTCCACATTTCCGCGCTTGCGTTCATCCGCCAGCAGCTTTTGAAGCATGGCCTCCTCCTCTTCTCGCGTGCTCACCTTGCCATCCAGCCTGGCCTCACGCAGCGCACTCAGCAACTGCCCAAAGAGCGGGCTGGGCCTCAGCCCCATCGCCTTCAGGCCATCCCCGGTGATCTCTGGCTCTACCAGCCGCCACTCCGTCTGGCAACGCAATACCTGCCCCTGCTGTCGCCTGCTACCTGCGGCGACCCAAGCCGCGGCCAGGACCCGCGCCGGGAACGGCTGCAACAGGCGATCGACGGCACTAGGCCGTCGCGCGCGCTCCACCCGGGGCAGAGTGGCCCGCAAGCCGGGCAACAGACGCAGGTCGTCAGCATCGTCACGCTTGATCTTGAGGCGTTTTGCAAACGCCTCCAACTGCTCCTCGTCTAGTCGATATACCAGCATGGCCAGATGAAGGAAAGCATCGTCCTCAGGCTTGAGCCCCCAGGCCTCGCGTGCCAAAACCTGGCGAAGGGCCAGGTATCTAGCTTGCAGCCACTTGTCGCACCGCAGGTTGGGATGTATTTGGGCCAGCACGCCCAGCTCCTCCAAACGGCTCAGCACTCGCTCCGGTTCAGGCTCGTCAAAGATCTGCTCCAACTCGTGGCGGATGCGGTCGCCGCTGACCCGCTTGAGCAGCGGGAGCGCATCGGCGATCAACTCCCCGCTGCGCGGATCGAGACGGAACCCCAATCGACTCTCCAGCCGCGCAGCCCGCAGCATGCGGGTGGGATCGTCGGCAAAACTGAGGCTGTGCAACACGCGAATGACGCCCTCCCGCAGATCGGACTCGCCGCCATAGAAATCCAAGAGCGCACCCCAGTGATCGGGGTCGAGGCGAATGGCAAGCGTGTTAATCGTAAAATCACGCCGGTGGAGGTCCTGCTTGATCGAACTGCGCTCCACCTTCGGCAACGCGGTGGGATAGATGTAGAACTCGGTGCGCGCCGAGGCAAAGTCCACGCTGGGTGGCAAATCATCATGATCTGCCCTTCCAGCCACCTGCCGCCAGATACGCTTGGTGAGCAGCCACTTGGCCGTGCCAAAGCGCTTGTGGGCGATCACCCGGCCGCCCAGCTCCTCCGATAGGCGATTGGCCAGCGCGATGCCATCCCCTTCGATGACCATATCCACATCCACGATAGGTGCGCCCAGCAGCAGGTCGCGCACCAGCCCGCCGACGAAGTAGGGCGCGAAACCCATCTCGTGCGCCTCGCGCGAGATATGACGTACCAGGGTCAGTACCGGCTCCGAAAGCGCCTGCTCCAACAGCGCAACCACCTCGTGGCGCTGCGCAGGCTGTGTCGGCGCGCCCCACATGGTGATCAGGTCGGTGCGCGTAACCACGCCCACGATGCGGCTGCCCTCGACGACGGGAATCTGGCCGCGGTTGCTATCGATCATCACCCGCCGCAAGTGCCCCACCGAATCATCGGGGGCAACGGTGACGCTGCCGGCCTCCATCACCTGGGAGACGGGAGCCGCCCCCATCTCGAACTGCAGCGCCCGGTCCACGGCCCGGCGGGTCAGCAGGCCGATCACGTTACCCGCCAGAACGACAGGAAAACCCTCGTGCCCGGTGCGCCGCATGCGCTCGGCGGCCTCAGCCACGGTATCTCGCGGGCTAAGCACCTGCACCCCCCGCGACATGATCTGCCTGACGGTAACGCCCGAGCGCACGACCCGTGGCAGCAGCTCCAGCAACACCTTGCGCACCTCCTGCAGCGAGCGCCCGCGAACGAGGGCCGCCGAGGCCCGTCTGTGCCCGCCGCCGCCAAAGTGCCCAGCTACCTCGGCAACGTCGATATCATCGGTGGTGCTGCGGGCGACGATTTGGACGCGCGCGGCTCGTCCCGAGCCGCCAGATCGTCCCACTCCGTCATCAAGCGCAACGAGCACGAACAGCGCTGCTGGCTCCAAAAGCTCCCGTAGCTTGTGAGCCAGCGTCGAGA
The DNA here is from genome assembly GCA_016931785.1 of Anaerolineae bacterium. Lineage (GTDB taxonomy): Bacteria > Chloroflexota > Anaerolineae > B4-G1 > B4-G1 > JAFGED01. The sequence goes on along the minus strand of JAFGED010000087.1, from coordinate 15,400 downwards.
TCTCCTCCTCGAGTCCGCACGCCTCAGCCCAGGCAACGACGACGTTGTGCCCGCCGATCTCGTGGGTCTCGCTCTGCTCCAACAACTGCTCGTAAAGCTCGCGCTGCGCGGGCGCCAGGGGATGGTGTAGGAACTCGCCTGCGACGTCGAGGCGCGCTCCCTGCTCCATCAGCCACGCCGCGGCGTGCACGTCGCGCGCCGTCGTCCCCGCGTACGAAAGCGAGCCGGTGTCCTCGTGAATGCCCAGCCAGAGCAGCGTCGCCTCGACCCACGTCAGTTCGATGCCGCGCACGCGGATCTCTTCCACCAGCAGCGTCGTCGTCGCGCCCAGCGTCTCGCCGGAAAAGGTCCAGTTGGGGTTCAGGCCGGCGTCGCGTTCGTGATGGTCGATGACGTCCACCTCCAGGTCGCGCCCCATCCCCTTGAGCGTGGTCAGGCCCTGCGTATCGACCAGGATAGCGCGCGTGATCTTGCGGCGGCGGGGCAGGTCGTCAGGTTGGACGAAGGGCAGCTCCGTGCCGTAAAGGGAGACAAAAGCCCACCCGTTGCGGTTGACGCGCCGGGGCAACACGGGGGTGGCGGCCGGGAAAAGCTTGCTCGCCCCCAGCAAACTGGCTACGGCGTCGAAATCCGCGTTTTCGTGGGTCAGGATGACTTCCAAAGCACGCCCCTCACATCAGCGCTCCGATCTCTGGATCGCCCTGCACGACAGGCCAAGGCATAAACCCCAGCATACATTCCCATGGCAACCAAGGTGCCCAATAGCAAAATCAACCTAGCCTCGGTGCCGGTCAAGGGTAGAATCCAGTCCGGCAGGGGGCTGGGCAGCTCGCGGGCAGTGGTGTCCAACCAAACCAGCCTGTCGTCGGCAGCCCACAGGCGCCCGCCGCCCCCCAGGCGCACACCGCTGAAGCTCATCGAATGGCCTCCCTGATAGTTCGAGTTATCAGGGGTGTAGCACACAAGCTGGTGCGCCTGGCCATCGGCGGTCAACTCGAAAACATCCAGGACGAGGCCCTCGAATATTCCTACATTTGCACCTCGCCTGCGATAGGCCGATCCCGAAAGCCACACCCGGCCGCGTTCATCGACCTCGATCGACTCGTAATCTCTGTAAAAATCCTGGCCGCTCTCGAACTCGCTCCAATCCCAGGTGGCCGTCTCGGGATCAAACCTGCCAAGATCATACTTTCCCGGCTCAGCATCCAGCAGCAACCAAATCCGCCCGGCCGAATCCACCGCAAAGCTCGAGACTCTGGCAGGCGACGGCGTAAAGACGGTACAGCCCGGTTCGAGCCACTCACCATCCCGAAGCAGGTAAAGCCTGACCTGACTTCCCCCGGTCATGAGCACCAGCAACGAACCATCGACCGATTGGCGGAAGCGATAGCTCATCGCCAGGCCATCGTTGACGGCAGAAGCGGGCGGGGGCACAACACGGAACTCCCCCGAGGATAGGTCCAGGCCGAACAGCACGCTCCCAGACCCATTCGCCGTCTCGGCGGTGCCCCACAACCTGATCCCCCGGCTCGCCACCCATCCCGAATTGACCCGCAGTCCATTCTCCACGGGAGCGAAAATTTCGTGCTGCCACGCCTCGCCGTCCCAATGCAGCAATTGGTCCTCATACACGACGACGGGCCTCCCGGCATCATCCCGGGCCAACCCAATCGGGACCCCACATCCCGGCAGCCTGCCCATACCGTCCGGCACGTCCCACGTCCGCGTCCCCGAGTTCGTAACGTGCTGAACCCGGCAATCGTTCCCCAACCCGGTCTCTGTCATTATCCAGACAGTGTCATCCGAATCCAAAGAGAACGCCTCGACAGAGGTGGCAAGCGCTCTCCCCCAAGCCGATTTCCACGCGACGGAGGCAAGCACAAAATCGTGCCCGATCGATAGATACCAATAAACCACCTGAGAAAGTATAAAAAGTATCAAAACAGCGATATTGAAACGATCGAACCACGTATACTTCCACAGCGACGTTTCAAGATCGGCCTCGATGCGCGCGGCGTCGAGGCGCTTGGACAACTCGCCCACAAGCCGGTCCCTGCCGCCAAATGCCCGCACCCCTACCCGCAGGGGTTTGCCCTCACGAGGCACAATCTCCAACAAGCCGCGTACCACTCCCCGCCTGACCCGCACGACGTCGTCGTAGGCGCAGCGAAATGGAGGCAGGAACGGGTGATAGCTGGCCTGCATCCGTAGAACCGACTCCCCAAACTCCAACCGGTACGTCCAAAAGAAAAGCACCGTGTACGCATTAAAGACGGCGCCGAGAAGCAGCACCAACGACACAAGGACAACGAGAATGAGCAAGGGCATCACGGAAGGCACTGAGAAAACCAAGGCAATCTGCGCCACCACAGACCCCACCAGGATCATCACGGCGAGGAGGATCAAGAGAAGAAACAGAAACAACAATCGAATCCACAATTTGTAGCGGAAAACCACCACCGTCGCACCTCTCTCACGCTCAATTCGAGGTCATTCATCAATAACAAGAACCGACGCATGAATTATAGTCCAACGGCTGAGCTTGCACAAATATCGCCGCCCACCGAGAAAATACGCCAATAGGGTCAGGGACTTTTTCAATGATGTTTGCCCTTACCCCTCTACCATGTTACAATCGTGTTAATGATTCTAGTTCATTGAGCACCCCAAGACGCCTTCCGAATCGGAAACTATCCATGTCTAACGTCTTGCGCATCGGCGCGGCGATCGATCCCAACGATCCCTACTGGGCCCAGGTGAGAGAGGCTACCCACGCCAGAGCCAAGGAACTTGCCCTCGACCTTATCTCCATCAATCTCATCCCAGAGCCACTCTCACAGGAAGAGCAAATGGCCCTCATGGAAGAATTGCTGGCCCTGGAATTGGACGCGCTCATCGCCTGGGCGCTGCCTGACGATCTGGCTCTATGTGTGTCACAGTACAGCATCCCCCTCGTGCTTTTGAGCGAGACGAACGTTCACCGCCCGCTTTTAGTTTCGCCCTCCGGCTTGGACAACGTCGTACAAGTAGGCAGCCACTATCTCGCAGAGGAAACAGCAGGCCGGGGAAACATACTGATCGTAGGCAATCTGGCGCAGGCCAACCTCCAGGAAAGCGACGCATTCCACGACTATCCCAATATAGCTTTCACGCACGTCGCCTGTCCCACATTCTACGAGCAAGCCTGCCAGCATATCTACGAGGCTCTGCGAGAAACCGCCGGCTCGATAGATGCCATCTTTGGCCTGGCTGACGACTTGGCCCTCGCCGGACGAGACGCGTGCCGCGCGCTCGGCTTGGCCGACCACCACACGCTGACCGTGGGAATCGGCGGGACGCCCTCAGCCCTGGCGGCAATCGCCGCGGGCGGTATGACCGCTACGGTGGAGATCCGCACCGACGAGCTTGGCAAGCAGGCGATCGAGTTGGCCTACCAGGCGTCACAGGGCCAACCGCTGCCTGCCCATTTTGAATACCAGACGAGGTTGATCACACGCCAAAACGTAGCAGAGGTAGCCGCGCAAAAACTAGCCGCCACCGCCAATCTATACGAGCGCATGATGAGCACCAGACGCCAGCAGCAACAACAACGGCTGACGCAATTAGAGACCAGCCTGGAGATCAGCCGCCGCGTCGGCTCTATTCTGGATCACCGCCAGCTCTCACACGAGATAGCCAACCTGATCCGCACTAACTATGGCTACGACCGGGTCCAAATCTTTCGCTGGTTGGAACGAGAACAGCACCTCGTCTTGGAACAGCCAGGCCCAACTCAGTCGGACCGAGACAGAATCCCGCTGACCGGATCCGGCGTGCTCGGGCAAGCGCTGATGCGCAACGAACCGATCTTTATCCCCGACACGCATCAAAGCCCGCGCTTTCCTCCCGATCCCAACTGGCCCGATACGCGCGCCCGCGTCGTCCTGCCCATTCGCATGGGAGGGCAGGTCATAGGACTCCTGGACCTGCACAGCCAGCGATCTGCCCTGCGTACCAGCCAGGAACTGGTCGGGCTACAGTCGCTGGCCGATCAGTTGGGCATCGCTATGAGCAACGCCAGCCTATACGGTGAGGCCCTCCAGGCCCGGGCCGCCGCCGAAAAAGCGGATCGGCTCAAGACGCGGCTGCTGGCTAACGTGAGTCACGAACTGCGCACTCCGTTGAACACCATCCTTGGTTTCGTCAGGCCGGCGATCGAGTCACCTGCCGCCTACGATAACGAACTCCCCCTCGATCTGTTGAACGACCTGCGACACGTCTATCACAGCGCCGAACACCTGCTGTGGGTGATCAATGACCTCTTGGACCTTTCGCGAGCCGAGATCGACGAGCTCGACCTTCACCGAGAGATCATCGAACCACGCTCGTTCCTGGAACAAGTCTTTCATAGCATGGCCGCTGGCGCCGCTCCAGGAAGCGGCGTCACGTGGCTCCTGCAACTGCCCGAGCGCCTGCCGGCGATCCAAGCCGATCCGGTCCGGTTGCGCCAGATTCTGCTCAATCTGCTCAGCAACGCCGCCAAATTCACCGATGCGGGCCGGATCACCCTGGGGTCCGAGATAGCCCCTCCGCACCTGCACATCTGGGTGCAGGACACCGGTACCGGAATTCCCATAAGTATGCAGGAGCGCATCTTTGAACCGTTCGTCACGGCAGAGCAAAGCGCGCGCCCCAAAGAAGGTATCGGCTTGGGCCTATCCATCACCCGCCAACTGGTGACCCTGCACGGCGGGTCAATGACACTGGAGAGCCAACCAGGCCAAGGCAGCGCTTTTCACGTCTACCTGCCTCTACCGAGCCTGAGCGAACAGACGGCCTCGCTGTTTCCGACGCCGGCACAGCCAGTGTTGCTCTTGATCTCAACCCATGACCAACCATCTGCCGAGATCGCCTCATTCTGCCAACGCCAGGGGCTGGAGATACGCAGGCTGCAAACAAGCGATGACATCGACCAAGTGGTAGCAGAGGCGCAACCGGCTGCATTGGCGTGGGATCAAGCCGACGCCGATTCCACCGACTGGGTGTTGATCGCACAACTGCGGAACCACCCACAGTTGTGCCAGGCTCCTTTCATCCTCTATGGGCAGAGACAGGGTAAGGAACCGGCATTGAGCATGGGAATGACGAACTTTGTCGTCAAGCCGGTGAGCGGGCAAACCCTCATGGAGGCGATCAGCGCCCTCTGTCCGCCAGCCTCTGCCGGGCCAGTGCTCATCGCCGATGACGATCCTCAAGCCCGTGAGCTTTACCAGGGCTTGGTAGCGAAGGGATTTCCCGGCTACACCATCCGCACCGCTGGCGACGGTGCTGCCGCCCTGGCAGCGATGGCTGAGGAAAACCCCTGTCTGGTGATCCTGGACCTGATGATGCCAGAGATGAGCGGGTTCGAGGTTCTGGACTGGATGCGCGCCAACGAACAGACCCGGCAGACTCCGGTCCTGGTCTTGACCGGCCGGATGCTCACACTGGAGGACATCAAGCAGCTCGAGGGACACGCTATGGTCACCTTTCAGGGCAAGGGCGTCCTATCGGAGGAAGAGACGACAGCTTCCTTGCACAGGCTTCTACTTGGCGCAGACGCCCTGCCCCCACACACCAGCAGCTTGGTCAAACGCGCTGTAGTCTACCTTCATCAGAACTACCACAAGCCCCTCTCGCGCTGGGAGATCGCTAAAGCCATTGGCGTGAGCGAAAACTATCTCACACACGTCTTTGGCCGAGAGCTGGGTCTCTCACCCTGGCAGTATCTGAACCGCTACCGCATCAAACAGGCGCAGGAGCTGCTGCGCCGCACGAACGATAGCATCACTGCGGTGGCCCTCCAGGTGGGATTCAACGATCCGGCCTACTTTAGCCGGGTATTCCGCAAGCAGGTCGGTCTGTCTCCCAGTACATACCGCGAGCAAGCCGAATAACCTCCACACGCACACAAAATCCCCGGCAGCGTTCTTTTGTCCAAGAGGCCGATGCTATTTTCCAAGCAACAGCTCGCCTCTTGCACTATAATGTACGATGGGCAGGAAAGGCCAGGTCTGAACCACCTTCCCACCCTTGAGCTATTCCTCGAATTGAAAGTCTGAGAACTGCCCGAAGGAGGTGATGCCGCGAAAAGACTTGCACATACTCCCAACCCGCAGTTCCGTTCATCTATTGGGCTTGTCCCAGCGACGACGCACAACAAAGAGGCCCAACAACCATTAATACACAGAAGGAGGATCATAAATGGAAAGCAGCAAGCTTACTCGACGTAATTTCATCCGCATGAGCGCACTTGCAGCAGCCGGCGGGTTCCTCGTCGGATGTAGCTGCGGTCCCGGCCCCGAGCCCACGGTAGCGGCGACAGAAGCGGCAACAAAAGCAGCGACGGAAGAGGCGACCAAGGCAGCAGCCAAACTGGGTGGGATCGGCGAGGGCGTCAAGATCGTCTTCTTCCCCGGCGGACCACCAGGATGCCCATTCGGCACCGTGGTGTACAACGGAGCCGTAGCCGCCGCAGCGGATACAGGCGCCGAGGTTTCGTACATGTTCTCGGACTGGAACACCGAAAAGATGGTCACCCAGTTCAAAGAGGCGATGGCCACCAGCCCGGACGGAATCTGCGTCATGGGCCACCCTGGAGAGGATGCCTTCGAAGGTCCGATCGATGACGCCTTCAGCCAGGGGATCATCGTCACCAGCCAGAACACCACCCTGCCACGGATCGAGGCCAAGTACAAGGGCATGGGGTTTGGCTACGTAGGCCAGGAGCTGTACGAGTCCGGCCTCCTGCTAGGCCAAGAGGCTGTCAAGAGATCCGGGCTCGGCTCAGGCGACCGGGCCATGGTATGGGGGCTTCTCTCCCAGCCGACCCGCGGTCTGCGCACCAAGGGCGTCGTAGACGCGCTAGAGGAATCCGGCCTGACCGTCGATTACATCGAGATCGACGACGCCACCAACGCCGACCCCGCCGCAGGGACAGCGACGTTCACGGGCTATGTCTCATCCAATCCCGACGTCAAGCTGGTTTGCACCGACCACGGCGGACTGACCTCCACCTTGGAGACGTACCTGACGGCAGCGGACAAGGGACCGGACGACATCTATGGCATCGGGTTCGACCTCTCCTCGGCCACAGTGGAGGCCATCAGGGGCGGCTGGACCGACCTGGTGCTCGATCAGCAGCCCTTCCTTCAGGGGTATCTGCCGATCATGCAGGTCTGCCTGACGAAAAAGTTCCTGTTCTCCGGGCTGCACATCGACACCGGCTCCGGTTTTGCACACAAGGATAACATCGAAGAGCTGGCCCCGCTGGCAGAGGAGCAAATTCGGTAAACATCCTCCTACGATTTGTAGAAGAACTGTCTTGGGCAAACGACGCGAGGAGCGGGCCGGACTTCCGTGCCACTTCTCGTCGGGCATTCGATCGAGCGCAAAAGTGCTTCTTGTGCCGTTTGCCCCCCTTTGCTATAATCCAACATCATCTCAAAATATACACCCCCTGTGCACAGGTTCAGCAGTTTGCGCACATCAAGGAGTTCGGCCGATGGATTACATACTTGAAATGAGAAACATCTCCAAGACCTTTGGAGAAGTGCAGGCGCTACGCCGGGTCGATTTCAAGGTTGCCCGCGGCGAGATCGTGGGATTGCTGGGCGACAACGGCGCCGGCAAATCGACCTTGATCAAGATCGTGACTGGCTACCATCACCCAGACCCTGACGGCGAGATGTACTTCAAACAGCAGAAAATCGAGCACCTTTCCGTCGCGCAGGCTCGCCGACTCGGCATCGAAACGGTCTACCAGGAACGCGCGCTGGCGGACCTTCAGACGCTATGGAGAAACATCTTCATGGGACGGGAGATGACGACCCAGCTCGGCTTTCTGAGCGTGAAAAAAATGAGAAAAGAGACGGAAAAGCTGATGGTCGGGTCGATGGGGTTCACATCGTCGGCAGTCATACCTGACTCGGTGATCAAAACATTCTCAGGCGGAGAAAAACAAGGCGTGGCCATCGTGCGCGCGCTGCACTTTGATGCGGAATTGATTATTCTAGATGAACCAACTATGGGGCTCTCGCTTTCAGAGACCAAAAAACTGCTTTCGTTCGTGCGCGATATCAAGGAAGCCGACAAGTCGTGCATATTCATCGATCACAACGTGTTTCACGTCTATTCGGTAGCTGACAGGGTCGTCGTGCTGGATAGAGGCGCAGTCGCGGGCGAGCTTATGACCAAAGACATCACCCTGGAACAGCTTATGGACAAGATGTACCGTGTGGCTCAAACAGGGCACCTGAACGGCAATGGCCCAGATGCAGCCTGACTCGAGCGGCGCTCTACCAAAAAGGTGCATCCAGAAGGAGATACCATGACCGAGACACAAAATGCCAAGGCCGTCGGCCAACAGCAATCGTGGCATAGCAAAGTAAGCAAGGCTGCCCGCTCGTACGGACTGCAGATCGGCATCTTTTTTGTCCTGCTCGTCATCTGGGCGCTGTTCATCGTAGGTGCGCCTGAGACGTTCCTTTCTTCCACCATCTATGCGGCGTACATGTCGACCATCCCCTTCTTCGCCGTCATCGCCCTGCCACTGACCATGATCGTCATCGCAGGCGAGATGGATCTTTCGTTCCCCTCCATCATGGGGGTGGGCATGGTGGCGTTCGCCAGCGTCTGGAGATTGACCGATAGCGTGGTCCTGGCATTCATCGCCAGCCTGGTCGCGGGCTTCCTGGTCGGGCTGCTCAACGGCGCGATCGTGGTCAAGCTGGGGATTCCATCGCTGGTGGCGACGCTCGGCACGCAGTTCTTTTGGAAAGGATTTGTCCTCGTCGTCACGAACGCCGGCGGGGTCTCCTTGGTGCCGTTGAAAGAAAACGCCCTGCGGCAAGCATTGGTCGGTAGAGTAGCAGATTACGTGCCCGCCCAGATGATCTGGACCGTCATCGTGGCGATAGTGGTTTGGGTCTTTTTAAACCGCCACAAGTTCGGCGCCCACGTCTACCTTATCGGCGATAACGTGGAGAGCGCCAGGCTGATGGGCGTCAACGTCGATCGGACGAGGATGATGAACTTTGCCGTCCTTGGCCTCGCCGCAGCGTTCGGGGGCGTCCTATCAAGCCTTGAACAATCCTACTTCTGGGTATCCCTGGGAGATGGATACCTCTTGAGAACGATGGCCTCCGTCTTCCTGGGCGGCACTTCTGTTTTCGGCGGGACGGGGACTGTGTTTGGAACGTTCATCGGTTGTTTGATCATCGGCGTCATCCAGGCCGGGATCGTCGCCATAGGCAAAATAGAGATCTTTGGCCTAGTCATCGAACTGACGGGCTTCTGGACGCAGTTGATATACGGTCTCATCATCATCGTGTCTGTATCGCTGCAGAACGTCCTCAGCAGGAGATTATCGCGCTGACGGACACCTATCGCGCTCCTTCCCTGAACCAGCAAGCTGACCTCCGCCGGAGATGAAACAACGCCTATGGAAACGATTCTAAGGGGAAGAAAGAGCACCGTCCACATCGCTCCCGATCATCCCACCGTGCTCATCGGCAAGTACGCTGCCTCGAAAAGACATCTGTCAAGCAATCAGGCGTCGCGACACATCGACATCATCAAGAATGGCGCGCTGGCTCAGATCGCTGCCGGCGCCGACATCGTCAATGTGTACACAGACACAGCAGCTACAGAACAGGCCACGCTGTTACCCCGCGCCGTGGAAGCGCTGCAAGAGGTCGTAGAGGTCCCCCTCAGCATCGATTCAGCGGATCCCCAGGCATTGACCGCCGCTCTTAAAGTATACCAGGGTAAGCCACTGGTCAACTCGGTCACCGGCGAAGAGGGAAGCCTGAGACAAGTGCTACCGCTGGTCGCCGAACACGAGACAGCCGTCATCGGCCTGTGCGTGGACGAAACGGGGATCCCCGACGATCCGGAGAGGAGACTGGCTATCGCCCACAAGATCGTCCGGCGCGCCGAGGAGCTGGGCATACCCCGTGAGGATGTCCTGATCGATTGTATGACCAAAGCCATCGAAGCCGACCATAACGCTGCGCTGGTCACTCTAGAAACGATCCGCCTGGTCAAGGCTGATTTGGGGGTCAACATGACCCTGGACATCAGCGACATCTCTTTTGAACTACCAAATTGCGAGGCGCTGCACCGGGGATTTTTGTCCATGGTATTGACCATGGGCGTCAATGCCCCCATCGTCAACACGGCCCAGGCCAGACAGACCATCGTGGCGATAGATGTGCTCCTGGGGCGAAATGATGCCGCTGCAAGGTACATCAAATATTATCACTACCACCGAAGCGGAATTCGAGGCCTGATAGACTGGGAGATGGTGGGGTAAAGCTCCTCAGCGCCTTGCGCCGAGAGTATCTTGGGAAAAGAAACCTGTAAGCTCCGCTCGCACGAGGGCTGCAACCGACATTGCCCAGCAGCTCACGCCTTTGCCGTGAACCGCCCTCATCCTCCCAGCACGAGCCGCGCCACGGCGACCACGGCCATCCCCACGATCACCGCACCGAAGAAACTGCGCCGCTTCCAGGCCACGAGCAGAGCGGGGACGGCAGCCCAGAGGAAAAGGTTATCAAGCCCCAAGTCGATCTGCCGGGTACCGGCCTGCCCCTCCGGGATGAGCAGCGCAGGAAACAGCATCGCTGCTAACGCCGCCACGGGCACGTAGCTCAGCCACGCCACCACGACCTGTGGCAGCTTCTTGGACGAGAGCAACAACACAGGCAGGACGCGCGGCACATACGTGACCGCCATCATGCCGAGGAGCGCGATAAAGATCGTCTCTTGTCCCATGTCTCCAACATCACTCCCACCGTCGCGATGGCCACCGTGGCGACGATCACGTTCCACTGCTCCAGACCCGCCAGAAGCAATCCCGCCGACAGCGCTCCCGCCAGCAAAGCAACGGCAACCTGCACGCGATCTTTTATCTGCAGCACCAGCAGCGCGATAAACATCGCCGGCAGCGCATAGTCCAGTCCCAGCGGCTTGACGTCGGCGATCACGTTCCCCACAAGGACGCCCAGCGCCGACCCAAAAATCCACGAGACCTGCGCCGTCATGTTGGTGGCCAAGACCTCCGCCCGTCCTGGCACGCCCTCGGAGGCAAAGTGCGCGGCGTGAACGGCGAACGTCTCATCGGTGAGCTCGTATGCGAAAACCGCCAGGTCGATCTTGCGCCAGCGCTTCAGGAACGGCGCGACGGCAGCCGAAAAGAGCAGGTGGCGCAGGTTGACTACAAACGTGGTGAGGACGACCGAAAGGACCGATGCCCCTCCGGCAAACAACCCGACGGCGATCAACTGCGCCGACCCGGCATAAACCAGCAGCGACATCAGCAGCGTGTTGAGCGCCGAAAGGCCGGCCTTCTGGGCCAGGACGCCATAGGCCAGGCCGATGGGCACGTAGCCCAACACGATGGGGCTGGCGCGCGAGACGCCAGCCAGCCAGCCGCGCCGGGCAGCTTCAGGCCGCGGGGATGGGTTCACAGCGCCCCCCGAATCCGGCCCGCCACCTCGTCCAACTCCCCTCGGGCAGGCATCGCGCCGTAGCCCGGCCCGAACCGCAGGCCAAACCCATCGCCCGCGTAGCGCGGGATCACGTGCAGGTGGACGTGGAAAACCTCCTGCCCCGCCACCGCGCCATCGGCCAGGAAGAGATTGACCCCCTCGCACCTGAGGCCGCTCCCCCGCAGCGCCGCCGCCACGCGCTGCCCCACCTCGAAAACGCGCGCCCCCACCTCGGCATCGAGCTCCGCCAGGCAGGCGGCGTGCGCGACGGGCACGACCAACACGTGCCCCGGATTGACAGGCCGGATGTCCAGGAATGCACAGCACACGTCATCTCTAAAAACGACACTCGACGGCAGCCTCCCCGCCAGGATGCCACAGAACACACAATCACTACTCATCAATATCTCCTCTCAAACTGGAGTCTAGCGTTTTTCACGATCGCGCAAAAAGATTGAATCAGGACGCAGATTTTCGCAGGCTCCGCACGCAGATAGAAAAGGTTTTCGTATCATCTCAATAATCCGGGGGGCGGGGGGTGTGAGGGCGGCTACGCCGCCCTCACACCCCCCATCTTCCCCTATTTGTTGAGAAGATACAGGTTTTCTTTGATCTGAGAAATCTGCATTTATCTGCGTTCAAAAAAAATCGCGGGGCCAGCTCTCAAACAAATGTAGCGATCTCCTCCAACGACTTCTTGCAAATGTTGGGGACAGTCGCACCCTCCGCCGGATAGCCCACGGCCAAAAGCAGGAACGGGCGCTCGTTCTCCGGGCGCCCCAGTATCTTTTTCAAAAAACCCATCCGGCTGGGCGTGTAGGGCAGTGAAACCAAGCCCGCGTGATGGATCGCCGCGATCAGCACGCCCACCGCGATACCCGCCGACTCCTGCACGTAGTAGTGTTTGGCCGTGGCCCCATCCGGCAGCAAGCTGTAGCGCTGCATAAAGATGACGATCAGGCAAGGAGCGATCTCCAGGAAGGGCTTGTGCGCGTCGGTGCCCAGCGGCGCCAGATCGTCTAGCCACTCCTGTGAGGCGCGGCGCTGATAGAACGCGTGCTCCTCTGCCTCAGCCGCTGCCCGAATCCGCCGCTTGACTTGCGGGTCGGTGACCACCACAAAGTGGTACGGCTGCTTATTCGCCCCACTGGGCGCGGTCGCCGCGGCGCGCACGCAATCCTCGACGACACCCGCCGGCACGGGCTGGCTGGAGAACCGGCGCACCGACCGCCTGCGCCTCACGTCGGCGTAAAAAACCGCCGCGCGCCGCCTCATCTCCTCAGCAGGATACTCACGGTAGTCAAGCGAGACAAACTGCGATTCAGCCATACCCATCTCCTGGAACCACTCTCATCCCAATCCGCTCAATTTCGTCTACTCGTAAGCTAAAGCCTCGCGCACGCTCACTCTCACCGCTCGGAGCGCCGGCCACACGCTCGCCAGTGCCGAGAGCGCCAAAACCAACACCAGCCATAGGCCAACCGCGAAGAGCGAGAATTGGAAATCCATCAGGTCAGCCCCGAGTAGCGCCAGGCCAACCGCCCGGCCAAAGAGCCGGGCTGCCGGATAGCTGAGCGGCACGGCTAACAACCAGCTCAACACTCCCAGAGCCAGCCCTTCCCCTACAAAGACGCGGAATATCGCCGAAGAGTGCGCCCCTATGGCGCGCATCACGCCAATTTCGCGCCTGCGCTCGACCACACCAATGGCAAGCGTACCCGTCAGCCCCACTCCCCCGACGATCACCGCCAGCAAGGCCATCGTTAGCAACAGGTAAAAGATCACGTCGAACATCGCGTAACTCATCTGGCGGAACTCGTCGGCGCTGCGCAAAGTCGCGGTCTCGATGCGCTGCGCGGCATAGACGTCGCTCAGCGCGGTGGCCAATCGCTCCTGCACCCCTGCGTCTTGTGCCGCCGCTACCACCATCACCATATTACCCCGGTCCGCGTGGCCAGCCTCCCGCGCCATGACCTCGTAAGGCGCAAAGTTGACCAGCGCAGGCGTGGTAGTCAGGCTCAACCCCACCACCGTCCAGGTCGATTCCCGTCCGGCGATGGTCAACGCCAACACGTCGCCCACCTGGATGCCCTCCTCGGCGGCAACGCGGTTGTTGACCATAATCGCGTGTCCATCCCCCGGCAGCAAGGCGCGACCGACGGCCAGGCGCGGTCGCAACACCTGCGAGTCGGGCGGCACGCCAAAGAGCATGAACTCCACCCTGTCCCCGTTGGCCAGAGATAGCTCGCATTCCGCCTGATCCCACACCTCGGCCCGGGCCACACCCGGCACCTCCTCAGTAGTGTCAATCAATCGATCCGTGCGGTAAGCGCGCGGGGAAATCACCATCACGTCGTAGGCCAGATCAGCGAGGACCACCTCGAGTGAGCTGTTGAGGGACACGCGGGTACTTACGACCGAGATAAAGAGCACGCCGACAAAGACGAACGTGAGCAAGGTCAGCGCCACGCGCATCTTGCGGCGAAAGGCGTTGCGCAGGCTGAGAGCAACCGGACGAGATAGAATGCGCCCCCATCCCACCAGGCGGTCAAGCGGGCCGCGTCCAAACCGGCCGCCCAAGCCATAGGTGCTGATGGCCCGATGCGGGCTGACGCGCACCCCACCGATCACCGACACAGCCGCCGCCGAAACGGCTACGGCCAGCGCCATCACGGCTTGCACGCCTACCGCCACCGGCGAGACCTGAAAATCGCCGGTGGCGATGATGTTGAACGTCTCCAACATCCAGCCCGAGATCGCGTGCGCGCCGAGCGCACCCAGCGGTGCCGCCAACACCAATGCCAACGCACCATAGATCAAGGCTGTCGCCAGATAGACGCGCACCAGCCGCCAGAGCGTCGCGCCGAGCACCTTCATCACGCCGATCTGCCATACCTGCTGGACGACGATAGCGTCCAGTGTGTTGACGATCAAAAACGCGCTCACACCCAAAGCGGCGACGCCCAATACTCCCAACACCAGAAATATTGCGTCGAGCCAGCCGCCCAGCGAATCCATGGGGAACTCGTCCTCTATCCCAGCCGCCGTGAACCCGGAAACGGTGAACCCCATGCGCACCAAGCGATCCTCGACCCGCTCCCGCACCACGTCTATGCTCTCACCGCCGGGCGTCAGACGGATGTAGAACTTGTTGGGATCGCGAACCCCGGCCAGCCGGGCGACCACCTCCGGGGTGGCGTAGAACGTAGGAGGTCCGTCATACTGGGGTGGCAAGACGTAGGGCTTGCGCGCCACGCCGCCGATGGAAACCGCCTCGCCGTGCTCGGCCTCGACGACGATCGTCGCCCCCAGGGGGATGCCAAAATAGCGCGCCGTCTGACGCTCCACAACCAATGCCGCTTCAGTCGGCCAGCTGCCCTCCAATAACTCGACCCGGCTAACCCGCTGGGAGGCATAATCCTCGCGGGCGATCAACACGCCCGGCCGCCACGCCGTCTCCTGCGGCAGCCGCCAGCGAAAGCCCGTCGTCGTCTCGAGCTCCGCATCGGCCACACCGGGCTCGCGCAGCGCCGCCTCGACCGTCCCCTGGCCGAGGCGATCCCCCTTGAAGATGACGTTCGCGGGCTGGCTAATCTCCTTTTCCCGCGCCAGGTAAACGTCCATCACGCCACGCGCGCCGACGGTCAGCCCCAGGGCGAACACGCCCACAGCGATAGAGAGCGTCGCCAGCGCGGCGCGCGCCTTGTTGTGTGCCAGATCGCGCCAGACCTTGTGCCAGATCACACCCATAGTCCGCTACCGAAACCAAAAAGCCAAGTTTTCTTATATTCTCTTTGCGCCGGGCGTACCCGCCTTTGCGTCTTTGCGGGTAACTACTCAGCCTTGCTTCGCAGTTGCCTTTCGCGTGTGAAAAGAGAGGGGGGCGGGGG
>JAFGED010000437.1 GCA_016931785.1 Anaerolineae bacterium | reverse complement strand
ATGTACGCCAAGTGGATCCAGTCCTATCGCGACCTTCCCGTTCTGATCAACCAGTGGGCCAACGTGGTGCGCTGGGAGATGCGCACCCGCCTGTTCCTGCGCACGACCGAGTTCCTATGGCAGGAAGGGCACACGGCGCATGCCACGGAGGAGGAGGCTCTGGAGGAGACCTTGCGCATGCTCGACGTCTATGCCGAGTTCGCCGTAGAGGATGCGGCCATCCCCGTCATCCCCGGGCGCAAGAGCGAGAGTGAAAAGTTCGCCGGGGCGGTGACCAGCTACACCATCGAGGCGATGATGGGGGATTGCCGGGCGCTCCAGGCGGGCACCAGCCACTTCTTGGGACAGAACTTTGCCAAGGCGTTCGATATCAAGTTTCTCGACCAGAACAACGAGCAGCAGTTTGCGTGGACGACCAGTTGGGGGGTCAGCACGCGCATGGTGGGGGCAGTGGTGATGGTGCACGGGGACGATCAGGGGTTGGTGCTGCCGCCCAAGCTCGCTCCAACCCAGGTGGTCGTCGTGCCTATCAGCAAGACCGAGGAGGATCGCGCCAAGGTGGCCGAGGTGGTGTCCCGCGTGCGCGCGGTTTTGCAGGACGACGTGCGTCTGCACGTGGACGACCGCGAGGAATATTCGCCCGGCTGGAAGTTCAACGAGTGGGAAATGCGGGGCGTGCCGCTGCGCATCGAGATCGGCCCGCGTGACGTGGAGAAGGGCCAGGTAACGCTGGCCCGGCGCGACGTCTCGGGCCGTGAGGGGAAGATCAGTGTATCGTTGGATGGGGTGTTGGGAGAAACAGTCGAGATGCTGGCTACGATCCAGGCTGACCTGTACGACCGCGCCCTCGACTTTCGCAGGGCGCACACGTACGATCCCAAGGACTATGGCGAGTTTCAAGAGGCGGTTTCACAGGGGTTCGCTTATTCCTGGTGGTGCGGGAATGCGGACTGCGAGGCGCAGATCAAAGAGGACACCAAGGCGACGGTGCGTTGCATCCCGATGGATCAAGAAATCGGCAGGGAAAAGTGCATCCACTGCGGCGGTGAGGCCAGCGAGCGGGCTATCTTTGGACGGGCGTATTAGGGTTGGTTGGGAGGACAGGCCTGGATGAAGCGGGGTACGTGGATTTCGATAGCTGTGGTGTGCGTGGTTCTTGGTGCGATAGTTGGCGTGTGGCTCATCGTCAACAGCCCCAATTCCGCCCTCGTGATACCCACGTTGGCGCCGACTGTCGGCACACTGTCTTCACCTTCCCCCTCTCCTATTATTCCTACGGTGTTTCACACTGGCCAGCCGACCCCGGTGCCGCCCAAGGTGCTTACCATCTGTCAGGCGGAGGAGCCGAACACGCTTTTCACCTATGGCGGCCCATCGCGCGCGGCACGCAACGTGCTGGAGGCGATCTACGATGGACCGATCGATACGCCTGCTTACCAGTACCAGCCGACGATCCTGGAAAAGCTTCCCAGCCCATCTAGTGGGGACGCCGTCCTGCGCACTGTGCAGGTCGAGGAGGGCGGTAGGGTCATCGACGTGAACAATGAGTGGGCGGTGCCTCTGGGGCCAGGCACCACCGTTCTCAATGCCGGTGGGCAGGAAGTCACGTTCGAGAGTGGAGCGATCACGATGACGCAGTTGGTGGTGACTTTTACGCTGCGGGCCAGCGTGACCTGGGAAGACGGCCACGCGCTGACCGCCGACGACTCGGTCTATGCCTTCGAACTGGCCAAAGCGTTGGGCAATCTGCCGCCGCACGCGAGACTGCTTCTCGATCGCACGCAAAGCTACGAGGCCGTGGACGCGCGCACGGTCGTTTGGACGAGCGTCCCGGGTTATAGCGACACGTTTTACTTTTACGGCTCTCCCTCGCAGAATACCTACGTGCAAAACTTTTTTTCCCCGCTGCCGCGGCACTTTTTGGGGATGCTCAGCGCCGACCAGATGCTCGATTCCGAGATCGTGCGCCACAAGCCGCTGGGTTGGGGACCCTTTGCCATGCAGGAGTGGGTGGTTGGGGACCATATCACGCTGGTGCGCAACGCGCGCTATTTCCGCGCCTCGGAGGGGTTGCCCTACCTCGACAGTGTGACCTTTCGCTTTGTTCCGGACCTGCAGCAGGCGCTTGATTTGCTTGCGGCGGGGGAGTGCGACGTCATCACTTCGGACGTGATTGAGACAGGGGACATCGCGCCGCTGCTGGAGGCCGCCGAGGCCGGGACGGTTCAGTTACTCTCATCCTCCAGCAGCGAGTGGGAACACCTGGATTTTGGCATCACGCCGGCAAGCTGGGTGCGCCGCCCGGATTACTTTGGCGACGTGCGTGTGCGCCAGGCCATCGCACAGTGCGTCGACCGGGAGCGCATCGCGCGCGAGGCATCTCCCTACGGTGAGGCGGTTCTTGCTCACAGCTATGTTCCGGCCGAGCACCCGTTTTATACAGAGGGGATCCATCACTGGGGCTACGATCCGGCCGAGGGCCGGGCCCTGCTGGAGGAGGTGGGTTGGCAGGATGGGGACGGCGATGGCGTGCGAGAGGCTCGCGGCGTGGCGGGTGTTGCCTGGGGCACGCCCTTCTCCGTTACTTTAGTCACGACAAGCGACGATCCTGCTCGTAAGTGGACGGCCCAGGTTCTGACGGAGAACCTGGCGGACTGCGGCATCGTTCTGGGCGTGCAGTATTTTTCCTCCACGGAGGCGCTCGTTTTCGAGGGGTACGACAGCCCGGTGCTTGGCCGGCAGTCCGATTTGGCGCTCTATTCCTGGAACAGCGGTCTCTACGCGTCCTGTGAGCTCTATCTCTCGTCCCAGATTCCCGCGCCTGAGAATCAGTGGACGACGCTCAACAGCCCTGGCTACGCCAGCGCCGACTATGACGCGGCATGCCAGACGGCGTTGGGCGCGCCACCTGGATCAAGCGCGCGCCTTTATTACCACGGTGAGGCGCAGCGGGTTTTTGCCGAGGATTTGCCGGCGCTGCCACTTTATTTTGTGCCGCGGCTGATCGCCGTACGCCCGGGCGTGAGCGGCGTGGCGCCCGACCCCAGCGAGTATCTAACCTGGAATATTGAGACGTTTGATGTTGGCCGGTAGCGGTTAGCAGTTGGCTTGCGTGCAATGAGTGATCACGGCTCTTTGATTCGTCTTCGGGCGCGGGTGGTCAAAGCCGGATGTGCGGAGGGAGAGGCCTTGGTGTCGCCCGAGCCCATCGGCTTCCTGGGTGGGGTGGACCCGGAGACTGGCGTGGTCATCGAGGCCGGGCATCCCCTCGAGGGTCAGAGCGTGGCCGGGCGGGTGTTGGTCTTTGCAACCGGCAAGGGCAGCACCGTGGGCTCTTACACCATCTATCGCTTGGCGCGTGCTGGGCTGGCTCCGTCAGCCATCGTCAACGCCGAGGCTGATCCCGTCGTAGCCGTGGGGGCGATCATCGCTGAGATCCCGATGGTGGACCAGGTGGACATCTCGTGTATCCGCACTGGGGATTGGGTTGAAGTGCGAGAGCGGGAGATCGTCGTTCGGCGGCGAGCCCGTGACGATTCTGCGGTAGCGTAGTTGCCTAATACGGCAGTTTCGCAAAGTCCCGCGAAACTGATGGCGGAAGGGCAGGGATTCGAACCCTGGGTAACCTTGCGGCTACAACGGTTTTCGAGACCGCCCCGATCGTCCACTCCGGCACCCT
>JAFGED010000436.1 GCA_016931785.1 Anaerolineae bacterium | reverse complement strand
TGAGCGCACCGTGTCCGCGGGCTGGTACCATATCTACATCTTTACGGGATCGGGGTATAATACGACCATACCCTACACGCTGCGGGTGACATTTCCATAGAGACACAAGACGGGCTGGCAATCCGTCCTACTTTGTGGAGAGATCATGGGGTTGAACGCTGGCACAATTCTGCAAAACCGGTATCGCATTGTCCGCTTGCTGGAGCAGGGTGGCATGGGGGCAGTCTACCGCGCCTGGGACACCCGCCTCGGCGTCCCCCTCGCTCTCAAGGAGATGACCCTTCAGCCCGGCCTTACGCCTCACGCCCTGGTCCAACTGCACTGGCAGTTTCAGCAGGAAGCGATGGTCCTGGCCCGCCTGAGCCATCCTCACTTGGTGCGCGTCACCGACTTTTTCGAGGAAGGGGACAACGTTTACCTGGTGATGGATTTCGTGGAGGGGGAGAGCCTGGCGGAGCGTATCAGGCGGGAAGGCCCATTGCCGGAATCGCAGGTGTTGGCCTGGGCCGGGCAACTACTGGACGCTCTGGCGTACTGTCACACCCAGGGGGTGATCCATCGCGACGTCAAGCCGCAGAACGTGATCATCCGGCCTGACGGGCGGGTAGTGCTGGTGGACTTTGGGCTGGTGAAGCTGTGGGACCCACACGACCCGCGTACGCAGACGATCATCCGGGCGATGGGCACACCGGAGTACGCGCCGCCGGAGCAGTACGACAGCACTGCTGGCCACACCGACCCGCGCAGCGACGTCTACAGCCTGGGCGCGACCCTGTACCACGCGCTGACTGGACAGGCCCCACCGACAGCGCCGCAGCGGGTTGTGAATCCGGCGGTGTTGGCGCCCATGCGTAAGTGGAACCCGTGTGTGAGCGCCCAGGCAGAGGCGGCAGTATCAAAGGCGATAGATCTACAGCCAGCGGCTCGCTTTCAGAGCGCGGCGGAAATGGCCGCCGCGCTGGGCGGCAGAACGCCAGCCTCTGCGCCGAAGCGCCAACCGCGCAGGCGTGTGCCGGTGTGGGTTTGGGTCTTGGGAGGCCTGAGCGCGCTGATATTGATGGCAGGGTTGGCTGCAGGAGCGATCAGGATAGTCAGTGGACACACGCCTACGCCTACCCCGTCTCCTACGGCTACGCCTACCTTTACTTCTACTCCCACTGCCATGCCTACGTTCACGCCAACCCCGATACCGACGGCCACGCCGACGCCTCGGCCCACCAGCACACCTTTGCCTACATCAACCTCAACTCCAACCCCGACCCCAACGGCTACGCCGACACAACGCCCGCCTTCGCCGGTGCCTACCTACGCACCTACGCCCACTTACACTTCTGCACCGCCACCGACTAAACGGCCGTCTCCGACTCCAGCCGAGTGATCGCCGTGAAAAATCTGGGCAGAGCGCACGCTCTGTGTCTGCACGTAAAGGCTCCCTTGCTTGACAGCAGGTCTTTTTATGTGTACAATATATGCAGTTTTGTGCATATAAAAGTGGAATGAAACGAGACGTCTATCGCCAGGCGGCCCAGCTTCACAGCTTGCTCTCCCATCCGGTGCGGCTCCAGATTCTGGACGAGCTGCGGCGGGACGAGGCCTGCGTGTGCCACCTGCAGGCCGCGCTGAGGCGGCCCCAGGCGTACGTCTCCCAGCAACTGCGCGTGCTGCGGGAGGCCGGCGTAGTGACAGACCGCAAGGACGGCCTGCTCGTCTATTACCGGCTGGACGACCGGCGCGTGGAGCGGCTGTTGGAGGAGGTTTTGGGGCCGGCGGGCGAGCCGTCTCGCCCGCCGAACTGTCCATGTCCCAAGTGCTCACCGGAGGCATCCTGTGCGTGAAAGGATCCAGCGTCACTTTTGGGCGCCCGCCTACGACCGACTTGCCAGGCTGTACGATGCCGTAGACTGGTTCACCGGCAACACCACCCACCGGTTGCGCAAGCGGGCGCTGCGCTACCTTCCCCCATCCGGCAGCCGCCTGCTAGAGATCGGCTTTGGCAGCGGCAGGCTGCACCTGGAGCTGGCGGAGCGTTACGCGATGGCGGGGTTGGACCGCGCGCCAGGGATGGTGTGCCTGACCAAGCGCCGGTTGGCCGCGCATGGTAGAAGGTCCAGCCTGTGCGTCGGCAGTGCGTACGCCCTGCCCTGGCCCGACGGCCACTTTGACGTGGTGCTCTCCACCTTTGCCTTCAGCGCCTTTCCCGACGCCGGCCGGGCACTGGACGAGATGGTGCGCGTGATCCGGCCCGGCGGCAAGGTCATCATCGTGGATGCGGGCGAGGCAGCAGATGGGAACCTCTTTGCGCGCCTGCTGGCGCGGCTGTGGGAGCTGTTCGGCGACTATATGCGGGATGAGGTGGTGCTGATGGAGGCGCGCGGGTTGGCGATCGAGCGGGAGGAGTACGGTCCTGGGCGTTGCGTGCACGTCGTGGTGGGGACGCGGCCGGCGTAGACTCTCTTTTTTAGCGTTTAATATGCAGCGCATTGCATATAACTTATAGAGGTGGAAATGGGCGTTTTAGAATATCTGGCTGTGCTTTTACAAACCGGACTGGGCAGCTTGGCGGCTTATCTGGCGGCGCACGTGCTGCTGTGCCTGCTGCCCGCTTTCTTCATCGCCGGGGCGCTCTCGGCGCTGATCCCCAAGGAGGCCGTCACCAGGTACCTGGGCCGGGATGCGCCCAAGTGGATTTCGTATCCTGCCTCAGCGCTGGGCGGGTTCGTGCTGGCCGTCTGCTCGTGCACCATCATGCCGCTCTTTGCCAGCATTTACAAGAAGGGTGCGGGATTGGGTCCGGCGATCACGTTTCTGTTCGTGGGCCCGGCGATCAACATCCTGGCCATCACCTTTACCGGCGTGCAGATCGGGATGGATATCGCGCTGGCGCGCATCGCGCTCTCGATCGTGTTCGGCATCGGCATCGGGCTGCTGATGGCCTGGTCCTTTCGCAGAGAAGAGGAGGCACGCAGCCAGGCGGCGGGCAGCGGCCAGGCCTTTGCTCACGGTGCAAGCGTTCCCGCCCGCGCGTGGGTTTTCTTTGCGCTGCTGTTGGCCGTGCTGATCGTGGGCACCTTGCAGGTGGAATTGCTGATGAACAGCTATGCCACGTTCACACTCCCCAGCGTGTGGGCCGGCGAATTCCAGACATGGCTTGATGCCGCCGTGCCGCCGAATCCCTCTTTGGGCATCGAGGGGGTGAGCGTCCATGGCGTGTTCCTTATCGGCCTGCTGGTTCTCATCGCCATCGCGGCCTGGCTGGGGCTGAACAAGGTGGACGAGGGGATCAACGGATGGACCTATGTGGCCTTGGGCCTGATCACCTTGACATTGGTGGTGGCCTCGTTCAAGGTCGTGGCTGTGAACGAAGGTCCTTCGACGAGCTCAGGAGGAAACTTGAGCGTGGACGTCACCGGCAAGCTGGTCGCCGAGGTCGTGCTCCTCGCCGCCGTGTGGTGGATGGCGGCTACCCGCTTTGACGCGTACGAGGTACAGGATTGGCTCTGGGAGATGTGGCGCTTTGTCAAGCAGATCATCCCGCTGCTGTTGGTGGGCGTCTTTTTGGCCGGTGCGGCGCGGTCCATAATCCCCAAAACCTGGATCGAGGCCGTCGCCGGGCAGAACACCTTGTGGGCCAACCTGGTCGGCGTGCTGTTCGGCGTCTTGATGTACTTTCCCACGCTGGTTGAGGTGCCCATCGCGCAGACGTTCCTCTCGCTGGGGATGCACCGCGGCCCGCTGCTGGCCTACTTGCTGGCCGATCCGGAGTTGAGCTTGCAGTCGATCCTCATCACCAATTCGGTGATCGGCAGGAAAAAGGCGGCGGTGTACGTGGTGCTGGTGGTGATATTCAGCACACTTTCTGGACTGATCTTTGGCTGGTTCGTCAAGTAACAAGTGTGCAAGATTGGAGGTTTGGATGGAGATCAAGATCTTGGGTGGTGGGTGCGCCAAGTGCGAGCGTCTGGAGAAGCTGGCCCGCGAAGTGGTCGAGGAACTGGGCGTCGAGGCGACGTTTGCCAAAGTGAAGGACCTGGACGCGATCACGGCTTATGACATCGTGAGCACGCCCGCGTTGGTGATCGATGGAGAGGTCAGGTCGTCGGGTCGCATCCCGCGCGAGGAAGAGATCGCAGCGTGGATTCAGGCAGCGCGGTAAGAATCGCGCCGTGGACAGACGTGGAGGGGAGGTGAGCCTTATGTCGTACAGCGATCTGGGGCGGCGGGTCGAAGCGCTCCAGAAAAAGTTGACCCTCGCTTTCGTGGAGAACGCCGTTCGCACGCTGTTGCGCCAGGGCGAGGATGTAGGGGGTGGCATCAACGCTGTTCGCCTGGTCAAGCACCTGCTAGAGAATCCAGCGCTACGGGACGTGGAGGCCGTTTGGGCCTACGACCGTCTCAAGCCAGTGCTGCGAGCGGCGCTGGCAGATCCCCCCGCTCTACTGTTTAGAAGGCGACTGATGAGCGGAGGATGCCGTCTTCT
>JAFGED010000435.1 GCA_016931785.1 Anaerolineae bacterium | reverse complement strand
TCGCCACGCCCAATATGACCACCATCGAGGACCTGGCTGCCTTCCTGGACATCCCTGCGTCGAGGACGGCCAAGGCGGTTTTCACGATGGCGACGGTCACACAGGGGCATGAGGACGCGGAAAAGTTCGTGTTCGCCGTCGTGCGCGGCGATATGGACGTCAACGAGACCAAGCTGGCCAACGCGGTAAAGGCCAAGGCGCTGCGCCCGGCGAGGGAGGAGGAGATTCGCGCCGTGGGCGCTGTCCCCGGGTACGCATCGCCCATTGGCATCAGGGGCGTCATCGTCGTCGTGGATGACCTCATCCCCCAGTCGCCCAACCTGGTGGCCGGGGCCAACGACGAGGGCTACCACCTGCTCAACGTCAACTACGGGCGCGACTACCGGGCCGACATCGTGGCCGACATCGCCGTGGCGGAGGAGGGGTATCCTTGCCCGCAGTGCGGCGCGGCGATGCGCGCCTCGCGGGGCGTCGAGGTGGGCAACCTCTTCAAGTTGGGCGCCCGCTATTCCGACGCCACGGGCTGCACCTTTGCCGACCAGGACGGGCAAGAGCAGCCGGTGATCATGGGGTCGTATGGCATCGGGGTGGGGCGGCTGCTGGCGTGCGTGGCCGAGGAACACCACGACGAGTACGGCCTCGTGTGGCCGATCAGCGTGGCGCCTTACCATGTCTATATCGCCGTTCTGCGCGGCAACGAGGAGGCCGCCGAGCGCCTGTACGCCGACCTGCGGGCTGCCGGCGTCGAGGTGCTGTACGACGACCGCGACGAGCGGCCGGGCGTCAAGTTCAACGATGCAGACCTGATCGGCATCCCCATCCGGCTGACGGTGAGCGGGCGCGCGCTGGAGGCCGGGGGCTTTGAGCTCAAGCTCAGGCACACTCCCGACCGCGTCGTCGTTCCGGCGGGAGAGGTGATCGCGCGCGTGAAGGCGCAGATAGAGGCGCTGTGGGCAGAGATCGACGCACGGGTGGCGCCGGTGCCCTATTAGGCGGGCACAAGGCCCGCCACTGCTTGACATGCCACACAACCTGCCGCATAATCTGATTCGTATCAGAATTACCGCTCCAGGAGGCGCCTGATGCTCCCGACAAAAATCGTCGTCATTGGCGCGGGCAGCGCCATCTTTGGGCTCAACACCGTATCTGCCCTGCTGGGCAGCGAGCGGCTGCGCGGCAGCCACCTGGCGCTGGTGGACCTGAACGCCGAGACCCTGGATCTGATGGCCCGGCTGGCACAGCGGCTGAACCGGGAGTGGGGCGCGGAGATGACGATCACCGCCCACACCCATCGCGCCGAGGCCCTTCCGGGGGCCGAGTTCGTCGTCTCTGCCATCGAGGTGCCGCCCCGCGAAAAGCTGTGGCAGAAGGATTACGAGATCACGCTCAAGTACGGCGTGCGCCAACCCTACGCCGAGAACGGCGGTCCGGGGGGCTTTGCCCACGCTGCGCGCAATATCCTGCCCGTGCTCCAGATCGCGCGCGCCATGGAAGCCGCCTGCCCCGATGCGTGGTTCATCAACTATACCAATCCAATGATCCGCATCTGCGATGCCATCCACCGCCACAGCGCCATCAAGGTCGTCGGGCTGTGCCACCAGATCCTCGTCGGTTACGGCATGGTGGGGTACGTGCTGGCCGACGTGCTCGACATCGAGGTGCCCGAGGGCGAGATCAGCAGCCACGCCCATCCACTGATCTGGCCGCGCATGACGCGCATCGCAGACCAGGCGCTGGAGAAGGTGGACATCAAGGCCGCCGGGCTGAACCACTTTACCTGGATGCTCGACCTGCGCAGCAAGGAGAACGGCGAGGACCTGTACCCGCTCTTCGCCGAGCGCTGGGCGGCCTTCGATCCTGCCTTCGAACCGCTGACCCGCCGCGTGTACGATGCCTTCGGCCTGTTTCCCATCCCTGGCGACGAGCACCTGTGCGAGTACCTGCCTTGGGCCAGCGACCCCGTGACCAAGCCGTGGGAAAAGTACGAGGTCAGCCTCTACGATTGGGAGCTGATGGACCAACTGCGCGGCGTCTTTCACGGCGATATCGCCCAGATGGCGGAGGGCAAGACGACCATCGATCATCTGCGCCAGGCCAACAGCGAGGGGGCGCTGGAGATGGTCGAGAACATCGCCGCGGCGGGCATCCACACTCACCTGGCGGTCAACCTGCCCAACGTGGGGCAGATCGCCAACCTGCCCGCCGGGGCCATCGTGGAGACGCCCGGCCTGGTCAGCGGGGCTGGCGTGCAGGGCGTCAGCGTGGGGAGCTTGCCCGCGGGCATCGCCGAGCTGTGCCGGCGCGAGATCACCGCCGTGCAACTCGGCGTGGATGCCGCCGTCCACGGCGACCGGGAGCTGGCGCTGCAATGCCTGCTGCTGAGCCCCTGCATCACCGACCTGGACGTTGCCAAACAGATTCTCGGCGATTACCTGGAGACCTACCGCGAATATCTGCCCCAGTTCTGGTAAGGGCCAACTTGTTTCTCTAATCCGGCCAAGGTTGTTTTGCTATCAAGTC
>JAFGED010000434.1 GCA_016931785.1 Anaerolineae bacterium | reverse complement strand
CTGTCCGCCGGAGTGGGGGACTATGGCGGGTCGGATCACCGCCCGGTGATCGCGCGGCTGGCGTTTCGGGCGGAGCAGTGAGCTTGACAGCTCCTTATTTGGCGGAGAGCAGGTTGGTCGCGATACCTATCAGCAGCGGGCAGGCGATGCACGCGCCGAGGGCCAGGCAGACCGCGCCAACGATCATCCCCCACGCAAACCCACCGGCCTTTTGCTCCAGCACGGCCTCGGCGGGCTTTTCGGGGTTGTAGTACACCGTGACTTGGCTCCCGACCGGAAAACGCGCCAGGCCGGCCTCTGCCTTTGCCCAACTTCCGTAGGCCACGACGCCGCCGAAGGACATCCGCTTGCTGGTGTACGTCTGGCCGCCGATTTGATAAGTGTACTCGACGGCCGGGTAGTAGGCGTAGGTGGTCCGACCATCATCGTCGGTGCTGGCGCTTTGCTTGACTTCGGCCTTGGTGATCTGCCCAAAGGTTGCGGGCCAGGATTGGCTGGCCGCGGCTTTCTTGCGGCTGCGCAGGCTGAAGGCAATCAAAAAGATCCCCAGCGCTGCGAGCGCCACGATGAATATTCCACCGCAAAATAGAGCGAATATCAGGGGAAACAAGTCTCCAAGCATGGCATTCTCCTTCATTTCGTAACTGCTCAGGCTGTTTGCCCGAGCAGTGCCCCCCGCCCTTTTTCGGGCGTGGAAGACAACTGCGAAGCAGGGCTGGGTAGTTCCTTCATTTCAATGGTAGAGTCTCTTGCAAGGGCGTGTCTCGTTGCGGAATAAAGATGCTGCCTTCCTGGGGCAGCGCGTCAGGCTGTGGACGTGAACCACGCGGGCGGCTCGATCTGGTTGGCTTCGTAAAAGCTCTGCAGCCTTTTCCGGTTTCCCGTCCACCCATCCTCGGGCTTTGTATCTAGCGGCAGTAGTCCTAAGAAATGCAGCGCGTTCCCCCCGAGAAAATCGTCGACTTCGTCATCTGTAAAGAGGTCTCCGTCCTTCAGGACCTCGACGTACTTGTCTTTAAAGTTTTGGTAGTTTGCCACCCGCGTGATCACGTGCCAGTCGATGCCGAAGAGAAGCCGTTTCCGTATTGCGCCGGGAAAATCGGCGCATATCGCTTTATAGGCCGCTTTGTATTTCTCGATGTCTTTGTCTTCTACGACTCCGTGGTGTGCAACATCTGCGAATAAATGTCTATAGCGAACGAGCATTTCGCAGATCTCCCTGACCCAGGTTTTTTCGCCGCCGGCGCGGCTTGGCTCTGTCAGGGCCCTGTA
This sequence comes from Anaerolineae bacterium, assembly GCA_016931785.1. Lineage (GTDB taxonomy): Bacteria > Chloroflexota > Anaerolineae > B4-G1 > B4-G1 > JAFGED01. The sequence continues at coordinate 10,385 of JAFGED010000434.1, read as the reverse complement.
AGAGCGCATTTTCACCGTTTTTTGTATGCGGAGTATGGACTGATTGATTATCCGGCGCCAGTGCGCTTTTGGATAGTATCCATCGGGGTGGCTCCAGCCAAAGTGACCCAGGTTCAGGCGCAGGTCCGGGAATCTATCGAGCACCTCTTGCCAGAACACCGGATTGCCGAAATCGAAGCTCGCTCCTGGATAGGCTTCGACGCCGTTCGAGACACAGTGTGCGGTGATGGGGACCTGTTCTTGGACGCAGAACTCGTACAACTCGGATAGGACTTGATCGAACTGTTCGCCTGTGAAGTCGATATACCGCTTCATCTTGTTGTCGCGGAAAATACGCCGCCGTTCATTGTCCACCAGCGCGTTGCCGAGCGGCCGATACCCCAGCGTGTTGTATATTTTCACGCCGATAAAGCCCTTGTTCCTGATGGCGTCTTTCACCAGTTCCAGGGAGCTGTATTTCTCAGGCGGGCCATCATCGGGATAATCGGGGCCGGGCAGTTTCGCCCTGTGGGCCAGCTCTCGCGCCGGGTCGAAGGGGGCAAAGGGGTGGATCTTGCCTTTGTAGGGGAGCACGATATCTCGATAGACGGCGTCAATTTGATACGCGATCGAGGGTTCTTGCGTGCTCTTGAACCAGTATTCATAGTCGATCATCAGCGGGACGTACAGCTCGATTCCGTCTTTATCGAAAGTCTCGATCATTCGAAGCGCGACGTCTGCCACCTCTTTTATGGAGAGGATGTCCGCCCAATTGCGGTACCCTTGCCCCATGTATTTGTAGACGAGCTCGAGCACCAGCCCGCATATAAATCCTCTTTTCTGCGCCTTCTCCCTTCTGACGCATTCGGCGATGACGGCGAACAAGATGGGGGCGAAGAGGCTGATGTACCATTCGTACTTGCGTGAAAGGAGAAATCCTTTCAGTGGGATATCCTCACCACGAAAGACGTGTTCGTGGATGTCTATAATCGGTTTCATCTCGGCCTCCTTATCACTTTCGGCTATATGCCTTGTACGTGTCCCCAAGGGCCGTGCTGCGTTCTTGGATAGGTTTCAAACGCTCCTAAATCACGGCGGTAAATTTGTAGATGGTCGTCGTTTGATACGCCTCGCCCGGCTTGAGCACGGTCGAGGGAAAGTCGGGCTGGTTGGGCGAGTCTGGAAAGTGCTGCGTCTCCAGGCACAGCCCACTGCGCTTGCGGTAGACCTTGCCGCCTTTGCCGGTGATGGTGCCGTTCAAAAAGTTGCCGCTGTAAAACTGGATGCCGGGCTCGGTGGTATAGACCTCCATCACCCTGCCGGTGCCGGGTTCGCGCACCTTAGCGGCCAGGGCCAGGCTGCCGTCGGAGCTGTTCAGCACCCAGTTGTGGTCGTAGCCGCCGCCAAAGCGCAGCTGCTCGTCGTCCTGCCCAATCCTGGCCCCGATGGCCGTGAACTGTCGGAAATCCATCGGGGTGCCTGCCACACTACGCAGCTCTCCGGTCGGGATTGCGGTGCTGTCTGTAGGGGTGAAGCGGTCGGCGGCGATCATCAACTCGTGCCCAAGGATGTCCCCGGCGCCGCCGTCGGCGAGGTTGAAGTAGGTGTGGTTGGTCAAATTGACGATGGTGTCTGCGTCGGTGGTGGCCAGGTAGTCGATCCTCAGCGCGTCGTCGGTCAGGGTGTAGGTCACTGTGACGGACAAGTTGCCGGGATAGTTTTCCTCCCCGTCTGGGCTCAGGTAAGTGAGTTCGAGTCCCGGCCCCTCGTCGCTGCTTTTCTCCTGAGCCGCCCACACGACTTTGTCAAAGCCCTTGACGCCGCCGTGGAGGTGGTTGGGACCGTCGTTCTGCGCCAGCGCGTACGTCACGCCGTTCAGCGTGAACTTGCCCTTGGCGATCCGGTTGGCATAACGCCCGGTGATGCAGCCGAAGAATGGGCTCTTCTTGACGTACTCCTCCAGCGTCTCCAAGCCCAGGACAACGTCGGCCAGCTTCCCATCGCGGTCTGGCACCAACAGGGAGACCACCGCGCCGCCGTAAGTGGTTATCTTTGCTTCAAGGCCATTGGCGTTGGTCAGTGTGTAGAGGTCTACCGGCGTGCCGTCCGCCATCTTTCCAAACGATTCTTTCGTGACGTCCATTTTTCCCTCCAGGTGTGTGATTGCATATTTGTATGGTGTGCAAGAATTTCACCACGGAGACACGGAGAGCGCCGAGATTTCAGATTTCTCTTTTTTCCTGTGTTCTCTGCGCCTCCGTGGTTTTAATTTCTTGGCTCGTCGTAATCGCATATGCGGTCGCGCGTGGCGCGGACGTGGCGCGCCCCCTCGCCTTCCGCCGAGGCGAGAATGCCCTGGTTTTCATACTGGCTGGCGGCGGTTCTTAGCGCTTGACGCGCGCGTTGCCTTCCCAGATGCTCCAAATCTGCTCTTCGTCGGCGGGCTGCGCGTAATCGGTCAGCATCGTCGTCACCGATGCCCCGCTGGCCCATCCAAACTGCACCCATTTCTCCGGCTCCCAGCCTTTCAAGATCGCGTACAGCAAGCCGCCGACGAACCCATCCCCGCCGCCGATGCGATCCAGCACCGTGATCTCGCGCGGTTCCACGACGTACCAGCTATCGCCGGCCGCCATGATGGCTCCCCACTTGTGGCAGTTTGTGTTGACGACCTCGCGCAGCGTCGTGGCAAAGACCGAGGCGTTGGGATAAGCCTGCTTCGCTCGCTCGATCATGCCCTTGAACCCCTCGATCTTGGCGGCCAGGTCCTGCCCGCCTGCTTCCGGCCCCTCGATCCCCAGGCAGAGCTGAAAGTCCTCCTCGTTCCCGACGAGGATATCGGCCGCTCCGGCGATTTCCGCAAAGATCTCGTGAAGCTCCTTCTCGCGGTTCTTCCAGAACGAGGCGCGGTAGTTGAGGTCGAAGGATACCCGGGCCCCGTGTCTCTTGGCGGCTCTGGCGATCTCGAGGCAAAAGGTCCCCGTATCGGGCGATAGGGCGCCGATCAGCCCCGAGAGGTGCACGATCTGTACGCCCTCCTGGCCGAAAATTCGCTCCAGGTCAAAGTCTTTTGCGTTCAGCGTTCGACCTACCTCGCCGGCGCGGTCGTTGTGCACGCGCGGCCCGCGCGATCCGGAGCCGCTGTCGGCGATGTTGAACTGGTGGCGATAGCCCCATGGGCCGCCCTGGTCGACCTCCCTGCCTTCGTAATCCATGTGCCGGCTTGCCAGGTTGTCCTTGATGAGCCGGGCGATCGGGCTGCCCTTGACAAAGGTCGTCAGGACCTTGACCGGCAGCCCGAGATACGACGAGACGCTCGCGACGTTGGTCTCGGCGCTGGTCACGTGCATGACGAAAGTGTCGCTGCAGTGCACGGGTTGGCCGTTGAGCGGCGTGAGACGTACACCCATGCTGGTGGGAACGAGCAGGGAATAGGTATAGTCTTGGCGCAGTTCGATTTTCATGTGAAACTCCTTTTTAGGTGTGCTACTGATGTGTTCAATGCCCCAGCACGCGCACTGACTCCTCTCGCCCATGCTGGATCAAACGATACGGGTGCGTTTCAAATGAGTTGTGAGGATGGGGGGAGCGGGCGGCGAAGCCGCCCGCTCCCCCCATCCTCTAACTGAGATGAAACACACCCAAACGATACCCTTTGAAACGGGCCAGCAGCTCGCGGCAGCGATTGCGCGGCAGGCGCATGCGGTCGTCCTTCGTCTTCCAGGAACCCTCGATCTGGTGGACCACCAGAGAGCTGTCGCCGCGCACCTCCACGCCAAAATCGCCCGGCGATCGATCTGCTGCCTCGATGCGCTCGATCAGTCCTTGTAGCGCGGCGATCAGGGCCTCGTACTCGGCCTCGTTGTTCGTCATCGTCCGGCCAAAGTCCAGGCGGACCAGGTCTTGCTTGCCGTCGCTTGCGCGGGTCAGGGCGTAGCTGCCGTAGCCGGGGCCGGGATTCCCCTGACTGCCGCCGTCGAAGGTGATCGCGTAGTCGGCGGGGCCTTTTAGCTCGATGGAGGTGAATTGGAGGGGCAGGGAGGATTGAGTTGCGGGGAGAAGGGTCTCCTCTCCCGCCAACCGCTGGAGTAACTCGACGCGCTCTTCCTCTGAAAGCGCCGCGATTGCGGCGAGGATGCGTTCTAATTTGTCACTTGTCATTTGTGACCTACATGTGCTACTTGTCTTTTATCATTCGCTCGTAGAGCGTCACCAAGTTTGCCTCGTGTATCTGCTGGACCAGTCCATTCAAGGGTATGCGTGACAGTCCGCAAGACTCGATGTCGATCCTTTGCAGCCATTCCTTTCCCTTGCCGCTCTTGATTGCCTTAGCTACCTTTTTCTCAATAGTGTTCAGATACCTAAGACTGGCCTCTACTACGACCTCGACCTCTCCGCGCAGGATGACCTCGCCGTGTCCTTGCACTAGATTCTCGATGGGCAGGTCGATGACCTTTTTCAGTGAAGCCCGGAGCGCATCCGTGTCGCCGTCGGCGATGGTAGGTACAGGCATCACCGTATCTGAAGCAAACAACACACGGTCATCCTCGATGTACGCCATGATCGAGTCTTCAGTGTGTCCGGGGGTGTGGATCAAACGCACCACACGCCCGCCGAGCTGGAGTGACAGGTCTCCTTCATCGAACGTGATGCTGGGTGATCGAAGGGTCACCTCGTCCAGCTCCGGCTCCTCGGCCTGGGCTGCCTTCAGCGCGGGCTCGCCGTGTTTTATCAACAGGTCGCGGCACTTGGCGTGGGCGACGATATCGGCGTTGGGGAAGAGATAGGCCCCATAGCTATGATCGGCGTGGTAGTGGGTCAGCACCACGTAGCGCACGCCGGGGCTGTTGGTTCGCGCGAGGAATGTCGCCATCTCGCGCGATTCGGTGGGGAAGGGGAGGCTATCGATAAGGATGATACCTTCTTGGGTTACGATCGCGCCGGCGGTTACTTGGGCGTATATCTCGCTAGTAAAGACGTATATGTTGTTAGAGACTCGTTCTCGAAACACGGTGTACCTCTTTGCCCGGATTGGTGATTACAAGTTGACGGGGGTAGGATAGCATAAAGGAAAGGCAAAGTCAAGCATTTCGGCGCGGAGGAATATACGCAAACGCCACCGCAATGTCGCGGTGGCGTTGTGACTATTCATAAAGGCGCCCCACAATGCCGTGTGCCGATGAGTTTTGAACCTGCTCTCGCAGGTGGGAGCCTGCTCAGTGGTTTGCCTTGGCCGAAGCCTATCGCATTCCCCTCTGAAGAGTCAGCCCCCGATTAATTGTTTGTTGGCTCAAAACGCAAAGCCGGCGATCACGTACACCGTAGGGCGACTAAACTATACCACGCCTTGGGAAAAAGCACAAGTGGAACGCGAAGCGTTCCATAGCACTTTTGGCGCAGCCAAAAGTGCAGCTCCCAGATAAGCATGTACTTTTTACTGATCGGCTTTTGGCTTCTTTTTCTTGATCACCTGGATGTGTAATTCGTCCAACTGCCTGGGATCGACCGGCGAAGGCGCGCCCGCCATCAGGTCCGCCGCCTGCTGTGTCTTGGGGAAGGCGATCACCTCGCGGATGTTGGGCTCGCCGGCCAGGAGCATCACCAGCCGGTCGATGCCTGACGCCAGCCCGCCGTGGGGCGGGGCGCCGTACTCGAAAGCCTCCAGCATGTGGCCGAAACGCTCCTTGGCCTCGTCCACGTTCAGCCCGATCAGGCCAAAGATCTTTTCCTGGATCTCGCGGCGGTGGATACGGATGCTGCCGCCGCCGGTCTCCTCGCCGTTGATCACCAGGTCGTACTGCTGGCCACGCGCCGAGCCAGGGTCGGTATCCAGCAACGGGATATCCTCCGCCACGGGGGCGGTGAAGAGATGGTGGCTGGGGTCCCAGCGCTTTTCCTCCTCGTTCCACTCGAACAGCGGAAAGTCGATCACTCAGCAGCAGGCCAACACGTTGGGGTCGGCCAGCTCCAACCGGTCCCTGAACTCGAGCCGCAGCGCGCCCAGCACGGTGTTTGCTGCGTGGGGTTTATCGGCGACAAAGATCAACAGATCGCCCGGCGCGCCTTCCATCCGCGCGATGACGGCTTGGGTCTCTTCTTCCGCCAGGAATTTTAAAAACGGGGAGCGCATCTCGCCATCGGCGTTCCAGGCGATCCAGGCCAGCCCCTTGGCCCCGGCCTCCTGCACCATATTGGTCAGCGCGTCGAGCTGGCCGCGGCCATACGCGCCGCATCCGGGCACGCGAATGCCCTTGACCGCGCCGCCATCGGCCACGGTCTTGCTAAAGATGCCGAATCCACACTCGGCTACCACGTCGGAGACGTCCACGATCTCCATCCCGAAGCGAATATCGGGCTTGTCGGCGCCGTAGCGGTTCATCGCCTCCTGGTAGGATAGACGAGGAAAGGGCTTGGCCAGCAACTTGGCCTCGGCGTAGGCCTCGATGATGCCCGTCATCAGCGCCTCGACCAGCGCGATGATGTCCTCCCGCTCGACGAAGCTCATCTCCAGGTCGAGCTGGGTGAACTCGGGCTGGCGGTCGCCGCGCTGGTCCTCGTCGCGGAAGCAGCGCGCGATCTGAAAGTAGCGTTCGTACCCGGCGACCATCAGCAACTGCTTGAGCTGCTGGGGCGATTGAGGCAGGGCGTAGAACTCGCCAGGGTGCACGCGGCTGGGCACGAGATAATCGCGCGCGCCCTCGGGCGTGCTCTTGAACAGGATGGGCGTCTCGACCTCGACAAAGCCCTGCGCGTCGAGAAAGTCGCGCATGTGCTTGATCACCCGGTGGCGCAGGATGACGTTGCGCTGCATGCGTTGGCGCCGCAGGTCTAGGTAGCGGTACTTCATGCGCAGCGATTCGTCCACCGGCTTGTCGTTATAGATGTAAAAGGGCGGCGTCTTGGCCGGGTTGAGGATCGCCAGTTCCTGGGCCACGACCTCGATCTCGCCGGTCGCCAGCTCGGGATTGACCATGTCCCCGGGCCGGGCGCGGACGAGGCCCTTGACCTGCAGGACGTACTCGTTGCGTGCCTGGTCTGCCGTCGTATGAGCCTCCGGGGCTTTTTCCGGGTTCGTCACCACCTGCGCGATCCCCGAGCGATCGCGCAGATCGATAAAGATGAGGCCGCCGTGGTCGCGCCGGCGGTTCACCCAGCCGGCCAAGGTGACCTCTTGCCCGACGTGTTCGATTCCCAGTTTGCCGCAATCGTGTGTTTTCAGCATAAGCTCGGCTCCTTGATGATGCTGGTAATACAAACAGTGCTCGTAAATTTTGCGCTATTCTACCACTACTGCGAGATTTCACAATCGGCCCTGTGAATTGCCGGCGCTCCGCCGGCAATTCACGGCGTCAGGCGCGTGAGATCGCGGGGGAACAGCGCGGCCCATCTCAGGTTCTCCAAACCCAAAAGCTGCATCACAAAGCGCTCCAGGCCGATGGCAAACCCGCCGTGAGGTGGCATGCCGTACTTGAAGCACTCCAGGTATGCCGCGCATGTCTCTTGTGGGAGTCTCGCTTTCTCAGCTGCCGCTAAATAGTCGGCGTAGAGATGCAGCCGCTGCCCGCCGGTGGCCAACTCCACTCCGCGGAAGAGCAGGTCAAAGCTGTTGGAGTAGGTGGGGTCGTCCGGGTCTGGATGCGTGTAGAACGGTCGCTTGGCCGTCGGATAGCCGGTCACGTACACAAAGTCGCTGCCGAACTCTTCCCGCGCCCACTCGCCCAGCGCGCGCTCGTGCTCCGGCGCCAGGTCGGGCTCTCCGCGCGCGTCGATGCCCTCTCGCTTGTAGATGAGCTGCTGGGCGTCGGGAAAGTAGACCCAGGGAATGGTCTCGCCGACCAGGGGCAGCTTTACTTCCAGCATCTCCAGTTCGCCGGCACAGCGCTCGGAGATGTGCGCGAGGATGCCCCCGACCACGCCGGTGAGGCAGTCCATCACCGTGAAGTGGTCCTCGATAAAGCCCATTTCCACGTCGAGGCTGACGTACTCGCTCAGGTGGCGTGTGGTCGAGTGGGGTTCGGCTCTAAAGACGGGGCCGACCTCGTAGACCTTTTCAAAGACGCCGACCATGATCTGCTTGTAGAACTGCGGGCTCTGGGCCAGGTAGGCGGGTTGGCCAAAGTAGTCGATCTGGAACACGTTCGCCCCGCTTTCCGTGGCGCTGGCGACGATCTTGGGCGAGAATATCTCGATGAACCCCGCCGCGTTCAGCGTCCTGCGAAAGCCGTCCGCGACGCCTGCCGCCAGGCGCAGGATCGCCCGCCGCCGCGGATGCCGGTGGCCGACGGTGGCGTGATCCAAAAAGACGGGCAGGGTGGCGGCGACGTCCGGCTTGTTCAGCTCGAAGGGCAGGATTTCGGCGACGGGCGTGATGACCTCCACTTTGACGTCGTGCAGCTCCACGCCAGACGGGGCCGGAGGGGCCTCGGCGACGACGCCGCATATCTCCAGCACGGTCTCCGTCTGCAGGTTCTCCAGGGGCGCGAGATCCTCCTTGCCGAGCACGGCCTGGGCCAAGCCTGTGCGGTCGCGCAGGAGCAGAAAGTTGACCTGGCCCAGGCGGCGCAGATTGTGGAGCCAGCCCTGGAGCTTGACTTGCTTGCCAATGTGTTCTTTCAGCTTGCTAGCAGAAATGCGCGTCATTGGTCACCTCCGCAAATAAAAAGCCGCCCGGTTGGGGCGGCTTGCGTTACGCCAGCAGAGATCAGACGTGTCAGATCGCAGGCCGCCTCCAGAGGCCGTTGGGGTTATCGTTATTATTCGCGCCCGGCCGAACGATCTGTATTTGCGTCATCGTGGGAGGCAGTATAGCATGCTTTAGGTGGGTGTCAAGCAAAAGTTGCCCCTTCGACCAAAGACGCTATAATCACGCGTATGCGCAAACGCCTCGCTTATCTTTACATCACCGCCTTTGCCAGCGGCTTGGTCTCGCTGGCCGTCGAGATGGCTGCTTCCAGCTTGCTTCAAGCCCACTTTGGCACGGCTACCCCGGTCTGGGCGACCATCATCGGGTTGATTCTGCTCTATCTGACGGCCGGCTATTTTATCGGTGGGCGCTGGGCCGACCGCTCCCCAAATCCAGTCACGCTTTACCAGATCGTGGCCTGGGCCGCCTTTCTCGTCGGTCTGATCCCCTACGCTTCCTACCCGGTGCTGCAGCTCGCGGGATTCGGTTTCACTACCTTCAACGCCTTCATGCTGGGCGGCTCATTTGTCACCGTGCTGGTCCTTTTCAGCGTGCCCGTCACGCTGATGGGCTGCATCTCGCCTTTCGTCGTCCGGTTGGCGATGGCGGACGTGGAGAGCGCAGGCCGGACTGCGGGCCACATCTATGCCATCTCGACTGCGGGCAGCTTCCTGGGGGCTTTTCTGCCTGTTCTGCTGCTTGTGCCCGTCATCGGCACGCGCGGTACCTTTGTCCTGTTATCGCTGTTTCTGCTGTTCGTCGCTCTGATTGGCCTGGCTTTCCTCAATCGCCGTCGCTTGCTCGTGTATCTTTGGATGCCGCTCGTCATCCTGCTTTTGGCACTGCTCCTGCGTGGACAGCCAGTCAAGGCCGCCGAGGGCGCCATCTATGAAACCGAGTCGACCTACAATTACATCCAGGTGGTGGAGCAGGCTGACGGGTGTCGCTATCTGCTGCTAAACGAGGGGGGCGTGTACCACTCTGTTTTCTGCCCCGACCAGTTGACGACCTACGGGCCGTGGGATTATTTCCTCATCTCGTCCTATTTCAACCCGCCGCCCTACACCCCCGATCGAGTCAAGAGGGTGGCCATGATCGGGTTGGCCGGCGGCACGACGGCGCGGCAGTTCACGGAGGTGTACGGCCCGCTGCCCATTGATGGGATCGAGATCGACCCGCAGGTGGTGCGGGTGGGGCGGGAGTATTTCGAGATGAACCAGCCCAATCTCAACGTCATCGTCGCCGATGGGCGCTACGCCCTGACCCGCTCCGAGCAGCGATACTCGGTCATCGTTTTGGATGCCTACCGGCTGCCTTACATTCCCTCGCACCTGACGACGGTCGAGTTCTTCCGAGAGGTGCGGGCGCACCTCTCCGATGATGGCGTGGTGACCATCAACGTCGGGCGCACGCCAGAGGATTACCGCATCGTGGAGGCGATGGTGGCGACGCTGGAGCAGGTTTTTCCCTCGACGCACGTGATCGACGTGTATGGCAGCCTCAACTCGGTCGTCGTCGCCACGGTGCAGCGCAGTGAGGCCGGGAACCTGCAGGCCAACTTGGCCAATTTGGAGGATTATCCATTCCTGTATGAAACGACCGAGCGGGCGATCAAGAACCTGCATCCCATTGAGCCCGGGCCGGTCGTCTTTACCGACGATCGCGCCGCCATTGAGCTGATGACCAACGCACTGGTGATCGAGTTCGTGTTAAAGCTGCTCCG
>JAFGED010000433.1 GCA_016931785.1 Anaerolineae bacterium | reverse complement strand
TCGAGGATCCAGCGGAGCTTGCTGGCCGAGAACATCGGATCGACCTGCAGGCCGGTGCGCTCTCGCAGGAGCGGCTCGAGTCCCTGCGCCTTGAGCTGGTTGCAGAACGGCGCGCTGCGCCGGCACTGCCACACGACGCACGGGCCGACCGGCTGTCCCGTCTCCCGCTCCCACACCAGGGCCGTCTCGCGCTGGTTGGTGACCGCGACCGCTGCCAGGTCGGGCTCGTCGAGCTCGCCCAGGCACTCGACGATCGCGTCGCGAGTGTTGCGCCACACCTCCAGCGCGTCCTGCTCCACCCAGCCAGGGTGCGGGTAGCTGATGGCCGTCGGCTGCGAGCCGCGCGCCAGGATGGCCCCCGACGGGCTGACGACCAGTGCCTTCGTGTTTGTCGTCCCCTGGTCGATCGCCAGGATGTTCTCGCTCATTGGGGGCCTCCCGATCCCAACAGATCAAGCGCGGCGTCGCGGATTCCCTGCGGCGTGAGGCGGAAGTGCTCAAACAGGAACTCGGGGGAACCCGTAGGGGCAAAGACGCCGGGGACACCGAGGATGCGCATCGGCACCGGATGGGTCGTCGCTACGACCTCGGCCACGGCGCTGCCGAACCCGCCATAGATCGTGTGCTCTTCTGCCGTGACGATGCCGCCCGTCTCGACGGCCGCCTCGACGATTGCCCCGCGGTCGATGGGCTTGACGGTGGCCACGTTGATGACGCGAGCCTGTATGCCCTCCTCCTCCAGCATCGCCGCCGCCTCCAACGCGCGCGGGACCAGCGTGCCACAGGCAGCCAGCGTGACATCATTCCCATCCCGCAGGCGCACGGCCTTGCCAATCTCGAATCGGTAGCCCTCATCGTGAACGACGGGCACTCCCATGCGGCTGAGACGCAGGTACACCGGCCCGACAAAGTCGGCCGCAACTCGAACGGCCTGCTCCGTCTCAAGCGGGTCGGCGGGCACGATGATCGTCATGTTGGCGATGGCCCGTAGCCACGCGATATCCTCGATGGAGTGATGCGTACCTCCCAGCGGGCCGTAGGCCAGCCCGGTGCTCACCCCGCACAGCTTCACGTTGGTGCCCGTGTAGGCCACGTCATTCTTGATCTGCTCGAGCGCCCGCCCCGTCAGGAAACAGGCTGCGGCGGCGACAAACGGGATCTTGCCCCCGTTGGCCATACCAGACGCCATGCCCACCATGTTCTGCTCGGCGATCCCCACGTTGAGCAGCCGATCCGGGAACACTTCGGCAAAGTGAGACAACTTGGCTGAACTGACAGAGTCGTTAGAGAGCGCGACGACCCGCGGGTCCGCTCGGGCGATGTCCTCTAGAGCCTTGGCAAACGCATCGCGGCAATCGTATAGCTCACTCATCGATCAGCACCTCTCAATTCTTCCAGCGCAGCGCTCAGCTCCTCCTCCGTCGGTACCCGGTGATGCCAACCGGCGCGATCCTTGATGAACGAAACCCCCTCCCCCTTGTGTGTGTAGGCGATCACGCAGTTGGGCTTTCCGGCCTCGAAGGGGATGGCGGTGAGGGTTTGCATAATCTCGGCATGATCGTGCCCATTGATCTCCCGCACCGACCAGCCAAAGGCACGCCACTTGTCGGCTAGAGGTTCGAGGCCGATGATGCGCTCGGTTCGGTCGACCATCTGAAAGCGGTTGCGGTCGACGATGAGCATCAGGTTATCCAGTTGATACTGCGCAGCGGCCATGGCGGCCTCCCAGTTGCTGCCCTCCTGGAGCTCGCCATCCCCTGTGAGTACGAACGCCCGCCACGACGCGCCATCCATCTTGGCAGCCAGCGCCGCCCCGACCGCCATCGGCAGCCCGTGCCCCAACGCCCCGGTGTTCGCCTCGACTCCCGGGACGTGGACGTTGGGATGCCCGTTCAGGCGGGCAAGAGGCTTCATGTAGGTGGCAAGCTCTTCCTCTGGAAAGAAGCCGGCAAAGGCGAGGGTCGTGTAGAGCAGGCCTGAGCCATGCCCCTTGCTCATAAAGAACCGGTCGCGATCAGGAGTACGAGGGTTCTTGGGATCGACGTTCAACACGCCGTTGAGGTATAGAGCGGCAAGAATATCGGCTGAAGAGAGGTCGCCACCCGTGTGGCCACCACCCGCTTCGTAGATCATGATCAGGTTGCGCTGCCGAATTTCATACGCTTTTTTGTGCAGTGCCTGTGTATCGATGGACATTGTACCATCAACTCCGCCCGTCTTGAATATTTATTCATATATGAGTATATACTCAGATTATAACATGGAATCTCGGGCCTGTCAAGCCCAACGCGCTACGAGGGCTTGCCATTTTGCATTTCGAAGCACAAGTTGCTTATTTTCAGTATCTTGGGATAAAAGAAATGTGGGGTTGGGCGCGCTTCGCGCGCCCAACCCCACGCCCTACGAGGGTTTAGCAAGAAAGAGCAGCAGTTCAACCATGGCCGACAGAGGCGTTGAGGAACGCTCCCTTTTCAGCCAACACAATCAACTGGGCCCCACCCCTACCAAACGACCTTACTCCATCAGCAACTGCAGCCCAGGCACCAGCTTTTTCAAATTCGGCAACGACCTTCCTTGCCAGGGGATATCTGCTACTCCAAGCACGATGATCTGATCCATCACCTGCTCGCGCAATTTGAGGGCGAACTGAAAAAGCAGGGGAATGCCAGCCTATGGATGTCTAGCGTGATCTACGGTATTTGAGCCTGTCACACGAACTTGACTGCTGGTGTTACTCAGGCAGTTCTATGGGCAAAGTTATCCGCGCCGTCTCGTCGTCCCACACAGGTCTGTAATCTAGCTCCTGGTGCCGGAAGTAGGTGTTGTACAGCTCGGCGTAATAGCCGCCTTGGGCCATCAATCGATCGTGCGCGCCCTGCTCGACGATGCGCCCGTGATCCATCACGATGATCCGGTCTGCGTGCTTGACCGTGGACAGCCGGTGGGCGATGACGATGGCCGTACGGTCGCGCATGAGCGTCTCCAGTCCCTCCTGAATCTGCATCTCGGTGAAAGGATCGACGCTGGCGGTGGCCTCGTCCAGGATGAACACGGCGGGGTCCTTGAGCACCACGCGCGCCAGCGCCACGAGCTGCCGCTGCCCCATCGAAAGATTCGCCCCCCGCTCGCCCACGTCGGTATCCAGCCCATCGGGCAGGTCAGCCAGCCAATCGCCGCGGCTGATCTGCCGCGCTGCCTGTAGCACCTCCTCGTCGGTGGCCTTTGGATAGCCATAGCGAATATTGTCCCGCACCGTGCCGGAGAAAAGGAACGGCTCCTGGGGCACCAGACCGATGTGGCGCCGGTACTGCCCCAGATCGAGCGTGCGGATATCCCGCCCATCGACGAGGAGATGGCCGCCCTGGAACTCGTAGAACCGCGTGATCAGCCGGGCGATGCTGCTCTTGCCCGCGCCCGTGTGTCCCACCAGAGCGACCGTTTCGCCAGGGTTAATCTCGAGATTGAAATCTTCCAAGACGATCTCGTCTCCTGTATAGGTAAATGTAAAGTCGCGGAAAGCGATGCGACCTTCCAGGTGCTCCACCGGTTCACCGGCCGTCTGTACCACCTTGGGCTCGGCGTCG
>JAFGED010000086.1 GCA_016931785.1 Anaerolineae bacterium | reverse complement strand
TGGTGGAGAATATGAGTTACGCTGTTTGTCCCAACTGCGGGGAGCGGATCGAGGTCTTTGGTCCCAGCCAGGCGATGCGCACGGCGAACCAGCTGGGCGTGCCGATGTTGGGACAACTGCCGCTGGACCCTGAGCTGGCCCGCCGTTGCGACGCCGGCGAGATTGAGGGGTACGTGATCGACGTGTTCGAGCCTATCGCCGAAAAGATCACAGAGCGGGCGTCCGCGCGGCCGAGCACGCCGATGTTTTGATGAGAAGGCAAGGCAAATTGTCAGTTTGCCAAGATGCCGCTCTGGACGAAGGGATGCATCTGGCGCAGGATTAACAACAGGAGGAGGTGGAAGAGATGCCACGATTTGATGGAACGGGACCGCAAGGGTTGGGGCCAATGACCGGACGCGGCGAGGGGTACTGCGCGCTGGTCATCCCCGAGCCGGGGCAGGCACCCTACGGATATGCCGGTGCGCAGGGTGCCCCGGTGCGCCCGGGAGCTCCGGCCACTCGCCCCGCGCTCGGAGCCCGCTGGCTGCGGCCAGCGGCACGGCGCGGGCGTGGGCGAGGCCGCGGTGGACGCAGGGGCCGAGGCCAGCGGGTTGCCCAGTGGTAAGCAGTGTATTATGACGAGCAGTGACAGAAGGAGGTGAGTGAGATGCCAGGATTCGATGGGACCGGACCAGCGGGCAGAGGACCAATGACCGGTGGCGGGCGGGGGCAGTGCAATCCCAATAACCCCAACAACACCGGATATGGTTCATACCGTAGCTCCGATGCGTCCCCGGCACAGCCCTATTATAGAGGCGCCCCTGCCGCCTATGGTTTTGGTCGAGGTTTTTGGGGGTTCCTTGGAAGGGTTTTTTGGGGAGGGCGTGGTTGGAGACACGGCCGAGGTTTCTTGGGCTTCTTGGGAAGGGCTTTTTTTAGGGGGCGCGGCCGAGGACGTTGATGATAGTAATCGTGATGAGTGAAGCAGTCTAGTAGATCCTATAGGAAGAAGGAGGTGAGGCAAGAAGCCAGCAGGAGATGGAACTGGACCCAGAGGCATGGGACCGATGACCGGACGCGGGGCCGGCTACTGCGCCGGCTACGGCGCGCCCGGCTACGCGAACCCGATGCCTGGCCGGGGCTTTGGCATGGGCTGGGGCCGCGGCGGAGGCTGGGGCGGGGGTCGTGGTTGGCGCAACATGTACTATGCCACCGGCCTGCCCGGCTGGGCCCGCTACGGGTACGCGCCGGCCTGGGGAGCACCCCCAGCTGCAGCGTATGGGCCTTATGGGACACCCCCTACGCCGGAGCAGGAAACCGAGTTCCTCAAGTCGCAGGCCGAGAGGCTGAAGGAAGAACTGGACGCGATCGGCCAGCGCATCGCGGAACTCGAGAAGA
The DNA here is from genome assembly GCA_016931785.1 of Anaerolineae bacterium. Classification (GTDB taxonomy): domain Bacteria; phylum Chloroflexota; class Anaerolineae; order B4-G1; family B4-G1; genus JAFGED01. Next base: position 5,276 of record JAFGED010000086.1, on the reverse strand, counting down.
AGGGGTAGCCGAGACCGCGGTCAATATACATCGGGGCGGGTGACAGCGCCGCAAGCTTAGCCACCCGCCCCGGAACCCTAGCCGTGCGAGGAACCTATGATAACTCCGGGGGAGTCGTCCACTGCCTCGCTCGGCGGTAATTTCGATTATACCTTTCACCAGGAGGAACGCAAATGAAAATCGTCGTATCGGCCGACGGCCCCGACTTGGACGCACCGGCCAGCCCGGTATTCGGGCGCTGCCCCATGTACGTTTTCGTGGATACAGATTCGATGGCCTCGGAGGGTGTCGAGAACCCGGCGATAAGCGCTGGCGGCGGGGCCGGCATCCAGGCCGCCCAGTTCGTCGTCGAGCGTGGGGCGCAGGCGGTGGTCACTGGTAACATGGGCCCCAATGCTTTCAACGTCTTCCAGTCCGCTGGCGTACCCATCTATCTTTTCGGCGGCGGGACGGTGGGAGACGCCGTCGAGGCATTTAGGTCAGGCAGGCTTCAATCCACCGCCGCCGCCAATGTCCAGGCGCATGCCGGGATGGGGATGGGGCGGGGTATGGGCATGGGACGCGGGATGGGACGGGGTATGGGGATGGGAATGGGCCGTCGTACAGGGGGGGCTTTCCCGCAGACACCACCTACTGGCCCCGCCCCCTCTCAAACTGTTACCTCTCAAGAGGAAGAAATCGCGTACCTGAAGGATATGGCTGGCGGATTGCGTGAGCAGTTGGCTCATACCCTGGCGCAGCTTGACCGGTTGGAGAAAGGGGAAGAAGCGTGCTAAAAGCCGTGGGCATCGTCGGATACAAGAGCAGCGGCAAGACCACGCTGGCCCGTACCCTGGCTCGCGAATTGGCTGGCAGGAGTCACGAGGTGGCCGTGATCAAGCATTCATCCCATCCCTTGGACCTCCCAGGGAAAGACACAGCCGTGCTGGGGGAAGCCGCCGGCCAGGTGGGTTTCATCTCCCCGCAGGAGACGGCGGTCTTTTGGAAAAAGCCGTTGAGCCTGGAGAACATCCTGCCTTACCTGGAGGCAGACTTTGTTATCGTCGAGGGCCTGAAGCAGGGCAAGACCTTCCCCAAGATCGTCTGCCTGCGAGAAGGGCCAGACGACGCCGGCCGCGACCCCCCGGAGGACCTGTTCGACGGCCTGGCTATCTGCGCTGTCGGACCGGCCGATCAGATAGGAGGGCTGGACGTTCCTTTCTTTGAGCGGGACGAAGTAGGCCCAATCGCCGACCTGGTGGAGGAGAAAGGTTTCAAGTTGCCCAACCTCGACTGCGGCGGCTGCGGCCACGAAACCTGCTATGGCTTGGCCCGCGAGATCGTCGCTGGAAGCGGCAGCTTGGAGGATTGCGTCTCCCTGCAGCCGGCCACGGAGGTCAAGGTAGATGGGCAGCCGCTGCCGCTGAACCCCTTTATCTCCGGCATCGTCAGGAGCACGATCCTGGGGATGCTCTCGCCGCTCAAGGGGTTCAAGAGGGGAAAGATCGAGATCAGAATCTGAGAGGTGGTAACAATGATCTATGTTGATGAAGAGCGTTGCACAGGCTGCGGCCTGTGCGTCGAAGCCTGTCCGACCGGCGCCATGCGCTTGGCAGATGGTGTGGCCCAGGTCGAGCAGAGCCTGTGCCGGGAGTGCCAAGTTTGCCTTTCCGCGTGCCCGAATGGCGCTGTCCTGGCGATGCAAGAGCCGATACCGGTGAACGCGCCAGCGTCAGGCCCGACTCGGCCTGTCGCGCCGGAAGTTAGACCGGGCGGCCTGCGGCCTTTGTTGGATTCGACGCGGGCCTTCATTCAGCGGGAGGTGGCACCCCGAGCAGCGGCGCTTTGGGAGAGCCGGGGGCAACCAGGGGTTTCCCCCTACTACCCCAGGGGCGTCTCCAGGCGCGGGAACTATGGCGGGCGAGGTCGAGGCCGGCACCGGCGCGGCCGTTGGTAGCGGAAGAACACGCGGGATATGGCGACCGACTTTGACCGCCTCGTCGAGGAACTGCAGAGGCAGGTACTCGAAGATGCGCGAGCGGTTTATTCGGACAAGGTTATTGAGGCGTTTTACAATCCCAAAAACCTGGGGCGTATGCCTGAGCCGGATGGAAAAGGGGTTGTGAAGGGAGGGTGTGGCGACACGATGGAGATTTACCTGCGGCTGGATGGGGGGAGGATCGGGGAAGCCAGCTTCATGACCGACGGCTGTGGGCCTTCGATAGCCTGTGGCAGCACGCTCACCACGATGGTACAGGGGATGTCGTTGGATGAAGCCGGCGAAATCCGGCCGGAGGACCTTCTCCAGGCCCTGGATGGCCTGCCTGAAGAGAGCGTCCACTGTGCTGAACTGGCAGTCAGCACGTTGCGAGAGGCCATCGCAAGTCGGGCTTGAGCCGACGGTAAAATAGGCGATGATGCAGGGAAAAGTCGGATATGCCATTATACGAGTATGAATGTCAGATCTGTGGCGTGCGATTCGAACGCCAACAGTCTATCACGGACGATGCGATGACGACCTGCCCGGAGTGTGGAGGCGAGGTGCGTCGCGTCATCCATCCCGCGGGAATCATCTTCAAGGGCAAGGGTTTCTATGCCACCGATCATCGAAAGACCGGAGCATCCACCGTGGGCCGAGGCCGGGGAAGAAAGCGGGGGCGGTGAAAGACGGATGGGTAGAGAACGGATCGAGGAACTGGAAAGACAGATAGCCGAGCTGAAGCGCCGGTGGCCTGCCCATTCGGTGCCGCCGACGATGCTGCAGCAGTTGGACGAACTGGAGGAGGAATTGGAGCGCGAAGCGAACGAGGCAGTGGAGGACAAGCATAGTGCCAAAGCAGATAGTCGTGGTGGATTATAGAAAGTGTCAACCTGAGAAATGCGACGGGGGTATCTGTCTCGCCGTGCTCGCGTGTCCCAAAAAGGTTCTCAAGCAAGAAGCGCCTTATGAAATGCCCGATCCCAATCCGGCCCTGTGTGTGGGCTGTGGCTTGTGCGCTCAGGCCTGCCCCGTAGAGGCAATCCAAATGATGTGAAGCGAGCGCCTGAATGTGTGGAAACGCAAAGTTTCGGTCCGGACTGACGAGGGAGAAACATGAGAAAGATAAGGGTTGTTCTTGGCTCGAACGATGGCGAAACCATCATTCCCGATCATATGGGGACGGCGAAGGATTTTTACATTTTCGATCTCTTTGAGGACGGCAGGTCGGTTCTCGTGGAGAAGAGGGAGAACACCTCGCCCGCGGAGGACGAGAATGAGAGCACGCATGGCGACGTTAGAAAGCTCAAGTCAGCTATGGGAATCTTCGAGGACTGTGATATCGTCTTGGGCAGGAGAGCAAGCCCGAATTTCGTGAGGATGAGGGACAACACCGGGTTCCAGCCGGTGGTGACGAGAGTTGGCGCGCTTTCTGGTTCGATGCACGAGTTGGCCGAGTCCTTTGAGGAAATACACGATCTCGTGGAGCGCCGGAAGCAGGGCGAAAGGCCCCAGGCTATACCCATCATTGGGAGGACATCAGAACGGTGAGTGCCCTTCCGACGACCATTGAGCGCCGCAGCTCTCAGCGCGCTGAGGCATGGGGATTTCTGGGCCCGTCTGCCGGTATGGGGGCGCTGTTGACGCGACGGCTGGCTGGTCCAAAGGCCTCTCGACCCTTTGGGGTCTTGGAGAAAGCGAGGTGTTAGTTTGAACCAGACGTACAGCCGTTCGGATTCCAAGGTCGAGGTCAAGGGTTTGGAGGCCCGTCACTACGATGCGCTGATGAACTTTGTCACGGGCGGCACCTATCCCATCTTTATCCGGCAGGTCGTGCGGGATATGGCGATCCAACCGAAAGACGCCATTCTCGACCTGGGATCGGGCAGCGGACGCAACGCCTGCCTGATAGCCCGCTATCTTTCTGGTGAAGGGCGGATCGTAGGGTTGGACATCGGGCCGGAAATGTTAGAGCAGGCTCGACGCCACTGCCAGCACCTCTCCAACGTCACGATGGAGGAGCAGCGCGTCGAGGAGCCCTTGCCCTACCGTGACGAGTTCGACAAGGCGTTTATTTCCTTCGTCCTGCACGGTTTCGTCCAGGAGGACCGACTGCGCATCGTGGGTAACGTCTACCGGGCGCTCCGGCCCGGCGGGCAGTTTCTCATCCTGGACTATGATGAGTTTGAACCAGATCAATCGTTCTGGCCCGTGCGGTTTGCCTTTCGCCATATCGAGTGCCCCCTGGCGACTGACTTTGTGCGGCGGGACTGGCGGGCAGTCTTGTTGCAGCAGGGCTTCGGTGAATTTCAAGTTCACCGCTACTACTTTGGCTACGTGCGGCTGCTGGGAGCGAGAAAGTTAGACATAAAAGAGGGAGACAAACTGCCATGAGAATTGACGCGTGGAAAGCACAGATCGAAGGAGAACGTAGGGAAAAAGACGGGTTCTTTGGACAACACTGGCAATCGCCGATCCCATCTCAAGGCCGCGCAGAGTTCAAGGGACTCGACTACTATCCGCCCAACCCTGATTTGAGGTTCGAGCCTGAGCTTTACGAGCACGAGGATAAAAAGACGGTGAGGATGACGTACACCAAGGGCGAGGAACAGGACTTTGTTCGATGGGGTGAATTCCGTTTCGAGATCGGCGACGAGGAATGTGTGCTTCAGGCTTATAAGAGAGACGGTGAAGAGGAGCAGCTGTTCGTTCCGTTCAGAGATGCGACGTCCGGTCAGGAGACGTACGGCGCGGGCCGGTATATCGACCTCGACGCTGCGAGGGATCGCTCTGCCGATGGCAAGTGGGTCCTGGACTTTAACAGGGCGTATAATCCCTGGTGTGTATATAGCGAGGATTACACGTGCCCTTTCGTCCCTCACGAGAATCAGCTCGCAGTGCCGGTGTGTGCTGGTGAGAAGAATTACCCAAAGAGGTAGGGGGACACGAGCGTGAGCGCTCGCGGCAACGCCGCCCCGCACTGCTATCAGGATTACGTGTCCGTGGAGAACATGGCGCAGTATCGCCCACGAACAGCAGGAGTAGATGTTCCAACGGACGCCTGCTACCCGAACCTGGCCAGGAGGATGAGGTGAAAAAAGTCGCTGGAGTGATTGCAAGGATCAGGAATTTCATCTGTAGGCAGAAACACAACTATCGGGTGGGTGTAGCGCGTCTCGCCGCGAACAAGTTCCTGGTCGGCCTCACCAGCCAATACGGCGCGATATACACTGTGGGCTTGGGGGCCGATTCCGTGCAACTGGGGTCTCTCAGCAGCGTGGGCGGCGCGATCAGCGCCCTAATCTCTGCGCCCGTAGGA
>JAFGED010000085.1 GCA_016931785.1 Anaerolineae bacterium | reverse complement strand
TCGTAATACGTCTTGCCCGTGAAGGCGCGCATCTCGTCGGCCACCAGCGACTTTGTGCCCAGGCATTCGGTGATGGTGGCCAGGTAGAACTCGCCCAGGTCGATGACGTACGCCGACTCGCCCCGGCTGGCCTCGACCTCCTGGAAGCCCGCCGCGCGCAGGTTATGCGCCGTCTGCCGCGCGGCTTTCTGGGCCATCACCTTGAGCGGGTCGATCTTGCTGTAATCGACGCCCGATTGTTTGTAGGTAAGTTTCGAATTCGACATTTGCTTACGCTTGCCCCTCCATCAACGCGATAAACTCCTCAAAGTACGCCTTGGCGTCGTGCGGGCCCGGCGCGGCCTCGGGGTGGTACTGCACCGAAAAGGCTGGCAGACCGAGCAGCTTCATGCCCTCCATCGTCCCATCGTTGAGGGAGAGGTGCGTGATCAACACCTTCCCGAATCCCAGAGGGCTTTCGCCCACCAACGGTTCTTCCGGCAGCAACTCGGCCATCGTCACCGGGCTAGAAACCGGGGTTTTGTCAAAAACCCGGTTTCTTTCTGCCAATGCCTCCGGATTCGAAGGAACGAACGCCGCGTCCAGCGGCTCCCACGCGATCCCCAGGCTGGTCGGGTCGACGGCGAATCCGTGGTTCTGCGTGGTGATCAGGATGCGCTCGGTCCGAAAGTCGCGCACGGGGTGGTTGATGCCCCGGTGGCCAAAGCGCATCTTGTAGGTTTTGCCTCCCAGGGCCAGTCCCAGGATCTGGTGGCCCAGGCAGATGCCTGCCAGCGGAATCTCCCGCTCCAGCACGCTGCGCACTAGCCGGACTGTATCCTCCAGCGGTTCGGGGTCGCCGGGGCCGTTGCACACAAGCACGCCGTCGGGGTTGAGGTCGCGCACCGTCTTGAGATCGGCGTCGTAGGGCACCACGGTCACGTGGCAGCCGTGCGCCATCAGGTCGCGGACGATGTTCTCCTTGCGCCCGCAGTCGATCAGGACGACGTTGAACCGCGCCTCGACCGAGCGTGCTTCCGCACCGCTAACACCTGCCTGCGCCAGGTCCACTGTCGAACCGGGTGTCACCTCTTTGGCCAGGTTGAGCCCGGCCATCTGCGGGGTCTGGCGCACGCGCTGGACCAGGCTCTCCGGGTCGAGGTCGGTGGTGGAGATGGCGCCCCGCTGCGCGCCGTGCGTGCGCAGGTGGCGCGTCAGTTTGCGCGTGTCGATCCCCTCGATGGCGACGACGCCCGCGCCTTCGAGGTACTCGGGGAAGGACTGGGTTGCCCGCTGGTTGAAGGGCTGCCGCACGGCGCGATGGATGGCGTACCCGGCCACCTGGATCCGCCCCGATTCGACGTCGTCGGCGTTGACGCCATAGATGCCGATCTCGGGGTACGTCATCACCACGATCTGGCCGCAGTAGGAGGGGTCGGTGAGCACCTCCTGGTAGCCGGTCATGCCGGTGTTGAACACCAGCTCGCCAAAGGTCTCGCCGGCGTGTCCAACACTCTCGCCCCAAAAGATCGTGCCGTTTTCCAGGACAAGAAGCGCGGTCTTGGGTTCACCTGTCATAATCTCAACTCTCCATTTCCCGATTTTAGTTGGCTTTTGCTTTCATGGCATCCCTACGTACCCCGTTGGTGGAATGCTTACCGGGCGTTCTATGTTCTGAACTCTTTTACGTCTGGGTGAGCGATGAGTGTTTCCACGAGCTGCTCGTGCTTTCCCGGCTTCCCCTGGGCGTACCATATAGAGATCGTTCCGCTTTCCGATTTCAGGCGCTTGTTTCGTCTTACATGCAACCCGCTCTCGAGAAATATTTTTTCGATCTCCTGGAGCTTGTCTTGGCCTGGTGTGCACACGACCTCGTACGTGTGTGTGTCGTGCACCTTGTTGATCCAGTTTTCGAACACGGGAAAGACCCACAGGACAGCCAGGGCTGCTACCAACGCGATTCCCGAGGTGAAATAATAGCCGCCTCCAATGCCGATTCCCAGGGCCGCCGCCAACCATATGGTCGAAGCGGTGGTCAATCCGATCACGCGCCCGGAGGAAAATAGGATCGCGCCGGCACCCAGGAAACCCACGCCGCTCACGATGTTGGACGCTATTCGCGCCGGCTCGCGCTCGCCTCCCAATCTGAGGGAAAAGATCGTGAAAAGGGTCGCTCCGACGCAGATAAAGATAATCGTGCGAAAGCCGGCCGCCTTGTCGCGGTATTCCCGCTCGGCGCCGATCAGCCCGCCTGCCAGGATCGAGAGCAACAGTTTGAGGATATCCTCAGGTAGAAAATCCATCAATCATACTCCTCTCTGGATGATCAATGCTCTGCCTGCCATTACACGTTCAAGCTGTTTCTGAAATAGCCCACTGTGAGCTGCAATCCCTCTTCCAAGCCCGTCTCCGCTTTCCAGCCCAACTCCTTTTCCGACTTGGCGCAGTTAAAAGTGCTCAGGTAGATATCTCCGGGCCGCTTGGGAGACTTGATAATCTCTACCTCGCGGCCGACGATGTCTGCGAGACCCCTGTACAGGGCGTTGACCGACGTGCCCTGCCCCGTGGCGATGCAGTACGCCTCGCCGCTGCCGCGCGTCAGGGCCAGCCGGTTGGCCCTGGCCACGTCCCGCACGTAGACGTAATCCTTCTGCTGCTCGCCGTCCCAGTCGATGCGCACCGGCTCGCCCAGCAGGATGGCGCGCGCAAAGATGGCGATCACGCCCGCCTCGCCGGTGGGGTCCTGCCGCGGCCCGTAGACGTTGCCGTAGCGCAGGGAGGTAAAATCGAGCCCGTAAGCCGCTTTCCAGTAGCGCAGGTAGTGCTCGCTCGCCAATTTCGTGATGGCGTAGGGCGACTCGGGGTGCTGGGGCGTGTTCTCGTCTATCGGCATCTTTTCCACGGTGCCGTAGGTCGCGCCGGACGAGGAAAAGACGACCTTGCGCGCGCCGAACTGGGTGCAGCACTGCAGCAGGTTGATCATCCCCAGCGCGTTGACCCGCGCGTCGTGCGCCGGGTCGTCGGTCGAGAGCTTGACGCTGTGCTGCGCCGCCAGGTGGCAGACCGCCTCCGGGCGCTCCTCCTTAAAGACGCCGGCCAGCGCCGGGTCGCGGACGTCGATCTCGTAGAACGCGGCCTCGGGATTCACGTTCTCCATTCTGCCGCCGCCGTGCTCCCACAGGTTATCTACGATGGACACTTGATGTCCTGACTCGATCAAGACGTCGACGACGTGCGAGCCGATAAAGCCCGCCCCCCCTGTGACGAGTACTTTCAATTTGCAACCTCCGTAGCTGCCCGTGGTGCAATTGCCTCGAACATCCCCGTATCCTTGGTGATACGGATCGCGCCGTGCGTGGCGATCTGCTCATTTACATACGCGACGAGTTGAGCCAGCCTGTCGTCCGTGAAGACCGACTTGGCCTCCCCCATCGACATTACGTAGGCGATCAGCGGCTCGGCATCCGTGATCTCCAAGTCGTCCTCGTATCGGTGCAGCGTGATTGCGGAAAACCACGGCGCGAGCTGCGCCGCGCCGTTCTCCAGCGTGTACGTCGGAATCTCGTGCTGGAACTGGCCTTCCGGGTCGAAGCGGGCGATCGTCTCGAAGAGCTCCCACGTGTGCGTCTCGCCCACCGTGGAAGCATAGAGCTTGCCGCCGGGCCGCAGCGCGCGCCGCATCTCTGCAAGCGCCTTGACCTTATCCGGCACGTGGTAGAGCATGTGGTTGGCGATCACGGCGTCAAAGCTGGCATCGTCGTAAGGGATGGACTGTGCATCGACGAGTCCAAACGCAAAGGGCCGCCCGCAGTCGCGCAGGTTCTCACGGGCCTGCGCCACCATCCCCGATGAAAAATCGGTCAGGGTAATATCCCACCCAGCGGGGATGCGATCCAGGTTCTCGGCCCACAGGTCTGCCGGGCCGCAGCCCAGGTCGAGGATACGGCAGACTGGTGGCAGGGTGAGCTGGTCGAAAGCCCAGTGCGTCCAGCCGTATTTGTTGGTGCTAAAGCGCCGGTGAAGCTGGATGCGCGCGTCGAGGTTGGAGGCGTCCCCGTATTGGTCGCTCAGAAGAAATGCCTGGTCTGAAAGCTTGCTCATAGCGATTGCTCGTTGAGCTGTAATATCCACGCCGCCTTGTCGATCTCGGGCGGCCGGTAGGCGGCGAACTTTTCCAGCAGCCTTTCGGGGTCCTCGTCGACCAGCGCCATGGCCCGGTACTCCGCCTTGACGAACTGCTGCGCGACGGCGTGATCCAGGAAGGCCATCAGCTTATCGTAGTAGCCGCACACGTTCAGCAGGCCGCAGGGCTTGTGGTGCAGGCCGAGCTGCGCCCAGGTCAGCGCCTCGAAGAACTCCTCGAACGTGCCCAGGCCGCCGGGCAGGGCGATGAACCCGTCGGATAGCTCGACCATGCGCGCCTTGCGCGCGTGCATCGAGCCGACGACCTGTAGATCGGCCAGCTCGGTGAAGGCCACTTCCTTTGCCGCCAGCTGCTCCGGGATGACGCCGGTGACCTCGCCGCCGGCTGCGAGCGCCGCGCTGGCGAGCTGTCCCATCGTGCCCACCTTGGCCCCGCCGTAGACCAGGCCGATGCCCTTGCTCGCCAGCGTGCGGCCTAGCTGTCTGGCTGCCTCAACGTATTCCGGCCTCACCCCCGGGCTTGAGCCGCAAAAGACGCAGATTCTCTTCACCGATACGGTTTCCTGGCTCCGATCACTGCCTCGCCCATGTCCTGCCAGTGGAAGGCGACCTGCTCGAATCCACTCGCTCGCAAGGTCTCGACGTGGAACTGCCGCGGCAGGCCGTTGTCGGTGCCCTCCCACAGCTCCTCCTCGCTGCGATCCAGTTTTTCTCCCGCTGCCTGTTCCAGCTCGCGCCAGAAGCTTTCCCAGTCGTCGGCTCCCACCACGTGAAAGGCGCTCTGCTGGTTCACGTGCAGCAGCTTGCGGTAGTGGGCCTGTATGGCGGGATCGTTGCTGGCCATATGATCCGAGTTAAAGAATTGGCCGCCGGGCTTGAGCGCCCGATAGATATGTGCGTACAGGCGTTTGATGTTTCCCTCGCTCAGCCAGTGGAGCATGGTGGAGGATACGATCAGGTCGAACGTTTCCTCGTACGGCTCCCACCAGCCGGCCTGGCGCAGGTCGACGCGCACGAACTGAACGCGATCGGTTTCGGCCACGCCTCGCCCTATCGCCAACATCACCGGGTCGAAATCGGCGGCGACGATGCGGGCTTTGGGGTAATGCCGCAGGGCGCAGAAGCTGAGCGCTCCCGGTCCACATCCCAGGTCGAGGATGTGCGCTTCTCCCTCGCGCGATAAGTCGGCCAACTTGAGCATCAAATCGAAGCGATAGAGCCGATGCGGGACGTAACAGTTCTGCATCGCCTCCCAGCGAGCGAACCAATGTTGCCGGTCGAGTTTCTCCATGGCTCACCAACCTTTCAAGATGCTTTTATAGAGACGGCAGCACCTCTGCCACCTTTTCCACTACCGTGTCCACGTCATCCGCGCCGATCACCAGCGGCGGCAGGAAGCGCATCACCGTCGATCCGGCGTTCAGCGCCAGCACGCCCTTTTCGGCCAGTTGGGCCAGGTAGGAGGCTGACGGCTGTTTTAGCTCGATGGCCACCATCAGCCCCAGGCCACGCACCTCGCGGATCAGGGGCGACTCGATGGCCTTGAAACCGTCCATCATTCGCGCGCCCATTTCTGCTGCACGCTGAGGCAGGTCATTCTCAAGCATAAAGTCAATGGCCGCTACCGCCGCCGCGCAGCACAGGGGATTCGCGCCAAAAGTGTTGTTGTGTACGCGTTGCGGGATCTCGCCCAAACGCGGCCCGATGAGGATCGCGCCCATCGGCAAGCCCCCGGCGATGGCCTTGGCCACCGTCATTATGTCCGGCCGCAGGTCATAGTGCTCGCAGGCGAACATCTTGCCCGTGCGCCCAAATCCGGTCTGCACCTCGTCGACGATGAGGAGCGCGCCGCGTTCCCGGCACAGCGCCTGCACGCCGCGCAGGTAGTCGCCGTCGCCGGGGTTGACGCCGCCCTCGCCCTGCACGACCTCGATGATGACGGCGGCGGTTTCGTCGTCCACCGCCTGTTCCATGCGCTCCAGCTTGTTGTAGGGCACGAAGGCGAAATCCGGCACCAGCGGCTCGAAAGGTTCGCGGTACTCCTTGTTCCAGGTGGCCGATAGCGCGCCAAAGGTGCGCCCGTGAAAGCCGCGCATCGTGGCGATGATCTTTGTGCGGCCGGTAGCCGGCCGGGCGAACTTGAGCGCGCCCTCCACCGCCTCGGCACCCGAGTTGCAGAAGAAGAACCGGTCCAGGCCGGGTGGGGCGATCTCGGCGAGCTTTTGCATCAGCAGCGCGCGCTGCTCGTTGTAGAGCGCGCTGTGACAGGTGATCAACTGCTGCGCCTGCTCGGCGACGGCCCGCGCTACGGCGGGGTTGGCGTGACCGACGTTGGCTACCCCGTGCCCGCCCATGCAGTCGACGTACATTTTGCCATCGGCGTCCCACAATCGCGCGCCCTCGCCGCGCACGAGGACGATGTCGATCTTGCCATAGACGCCGCTTTCGTGGCTGTTTTCTATCTTTTTGATTTCCTCTGGATTAAGCATACCGTTTCTGGACCTCCTGTTTTACCTAGCCGATCACCGTTCCCTCGCCTGCAAGTGCGCGCTGCACCGGCTTTTCTGCTCGCCCGTCGGCGATGATGACCTGGCCCACGCCATCCTGCAGCGCCTCGACGGCTCCCAGGACCTTGCGTTTCATGCGTCCCTTCGCGTAGCGATCAAGATAAGACTCGGCCTGCGCCGCCGGGATCTGCTTGATGAGCGAGCCCTCGTCCTCGATATCGCGCAGCAGACCTGGCACGTTGGTCAGGATGATGACTTTGTCTGCCTGTAACGCAGCGCCGATCGCCGCAGCCACCCGGTCGCCGTCGACGTTCAGTCCCTCGCTCTCAGTGCTGATGGCCAGCGGGGCCACGACCGGCGTGTAGCCTGCCTCCAGCAGCAGTTTTAGCAGCCCGGCGTTGACCTTCTCGATCATCCCGCTGTACTCGCCGCGCAGGATCTTGCGCTTGCCGTTCTCCACGATGCGCAGGCTCTCTTTGCGCTGGCCCTCCAGCAGCCGTCCATCCAGCCCGGAGAGGCCCACCGCGTTGACCCCCAGTTGCTGGAGTTGCTCCACGATCAGCTTGTTGATCTTGCCTGCAGCCGTCATCAAAAAGATCTCGAGCGTCTCCCGGTCGGTGTAGCGGCTGGAATGACCGGACATGGAGGTGACAAAGCGGGGGGGGTGGCCCAGCTTCTCCGAGACGACGTTTGTTTCGTGCGAGCCGCCGTGTACCAGCACGACCTGCTGGCCTTGCTTGACGATTTCTGCCGCGTCGGCGACCACGGCTGCCATATCGAGCCCCTCGCCGCCGCCGGCCTTGACGATGATCATTGTTCTCCTCCCAAGACCTTTCGGGTTTCAGAAACCCGAAAGGTCTCCTTGGTCTAGATTGGATGCAGTCCGGGGAACTCTAGCCCCAGCGTCTCCGGCCAGCCGGCCATCAGGTTCATACTCTGCACCGCACTGCCGGCGGCGCCCTTCATCATGTTGTCGATGGCGGCGATGACGACGAGGCGGCGGTTGTCCGGGTCGGCCTCGAAGCCGATATCGCAGTGGTTCGACCCGCTCAGGAACTTGGCCTCCGGGTAGCGGTAGATGCCGCGCTTGGCCCGCACCAGGCGCACGAACGGCTCGTCGCCGTAATCCTCGCGGTAGAACTTCCACGCCTCGCGTTCGTCCAGATCCTCTTTGAGCAGGCAGTGGCAGGTCGCCGTCGCGCCGCGCACCGTGCCCACCGACGTGACGGAAAAGTGGAACTTGGGGTCCTGGGGATCGAGCGCCAGCTCTTGGATGATCTCGGCGATGTGCCGGTGGCCCTTTGGCATGTAGGCGCGCACCACGCCGGCCCGCTCGGGATGGTGAGATGCCGGGCTGGGCTTTCCGCCTCCCTCCGAGGAGCCTACTTTGACCTCCACAACTGTCTCGCGCGCCAACCCGCGCCGGTAAAGCGGCCACAGCCCCAGGATGCTCACCGACGCGTTGCATCCCACGCCGCTGACGTACTTGGCGCCGGCCATCTCCTCCCGGTGCAGCTCCGGCAGGCCGTAGACGAACTTGCTCAGCCAGTCGGGATGGGGGTGGGGGTGCTCGTACCACTTGTCATAGTCGGTTGGGTTGCGCAGCCGAAAGTCAGCGGAGAGGTCCACGATCCGCTCGGCCAGTCCGGCGTATTCCTCGATTTGCCCCATCGCCTGGCCGTGAGGCGTGGCCAGGAATAGCAGGTCGCAGGGGGCAATTTCAGAGTGCGGGACGAATTGCAAGTTCGTGTGACCCCGCAGATTGGGGTGGACAAAGTAGGCGTACTGTCCGGCGTACGAGTCCGACGTGATCTGTACGACCTCGACTTTGGGGTGGCCCAACAGGAGCCGGAGCAGCTCCCCTCCGGCGTACCCTGATGCAGCCAAAATAGCAGCTTTAACCATAATTCCTCCATAGATTTAGCAAAGAGCAAATCAACGAGTTAGCGAATGAGTGGGTTGAGACGGCATTCGCTGATTCGCTTGCTCGCTTACTTGCAGCACATAGTCCACCATTTTGCCGGCGATGTCCACCTCGGTCGCTTCCATTGCGCCGTGGAACTCGGGCGTGTTGTTGATCTCGTTGACCAGCAGCCTGCCGTCGGCGTCCTCCATCAGGTCGACAGCCACGATGCCGCCGCCCACCGCCTCGGCCGCTGCGCGCGAAAGCCGGTCGATCTCGGGCGTGATTGCCAGGTTGGTCGTCTGGCCGCCGCGGGCGGTGTTGGTGATCCAGTGCTCGGCGTGGCGGTAGACGGCGTACACCGTCTCGTCGCCGACGACGAGGCTGCGGATGTCTCGCCCGGGCTTGTCGATGTACGCCTGGATGTATAGCGGCGTGTCTGCGTCCATCGACAGCTTGTGCTCGATCACCGCCTCGGCTGCCTCCCTATCGTTTACCTTGGCCATCAGCCGGCCCCAAGAGCCCACCGGCGGCTTGACCACAGCCGGGTAGTCGAGTGCGCTCACCGCCGCCAGCGCCGAGTCCCTGTCGAAGGCGACAAAGGTCTGCGGGTTGGGGATGTCGTGCGCGTTGAGCGCCAGCGTCGTCAGGATCTTGTCGCCGCAGGTTTCGATGACGCGGGCCGAGTTCACCGTCGTGACGCCCTGCATCTCCAGCGCCCGCGCTGCGTAGAGCGCGTTCGTCTGGCTCAGGCAGCGGATCAGGATGGCGCTGTACTTTGACCAGTCGGCGGCGGACAGGTCGAATACGACCTTCCGCACGTCGATCTTTTCGAACGCAACTTCACGCTCGCGCAGCCGCTGCAGGATGAGCTTCTCCTCGACGCGTACCAGCGAGCATAGCACGCCGACCTTTTTCATCGCTCTCCGCTCTCTACGATCTTGAGGACGTAATCGACCACTCTCGCCGGGATGTCCACGCCGGTGGGGTCGATGCAGTCGCGGAACTCGGGCGTGTGATTGGCCTCGCTCACCAGCAGGCGGCCGCCCGGGGCCTCAAGTATGTCGATGGCGACGAACCCCCCGCCCACACACTTGGCAGCCGCGCGGGAAAGGGCGTCGATCTCGGGTGTGACCGGGCAGTTGGTTATCTCGCCGCCGCGGGCGGTGTTGGTAATCCAATGCTCGGACCTGCGGTAGATGGCGCAGATCGTCTCGTCGCCGACGGCAAAGCTGCGGATATCCCGCTGGGGTTTTTCGATGTACTCTTGGATATAGACGACCGAGTGTTGGTAGCCGCCCAGCGTTTTCTTGTGTTCGAGCAGTGCCTCGGCCGCATCCCGGTCGTTGACGCGTGCCAGCAGCCGGCCCCATGACCCCAGCAGCGGTTTGAGCACCACCGGGTACCCCATCTCTTCGATAGCCTCCAGGGCCGCCTCGGGCGTGAGGGCCAGCTTGGTGCGCGGGTTCGGCACGCCTGCTTCCTGCAGCGCGGCGCTGGTCAGCAGCTTGTCGCCGCAGGCGCGCACCGTCTCGTGGGGGCTGATGGCCAGGACGCCCACGCTCTCCAGCCAACGGGTGATATAGTAGGCCCGTGTGTGGCTCAGGCAGCGCACGATGGCGGCATCGTAAGATGCTGCGGCATCGTAAGATGCCGCAGCTCCATACCCGCTCAACTGGTCGCTCGCCAGGTCGATGCACAACTCGCGCGGGTCGATGCGGTCGCAGTCAGCATGCCGCTCTTCGAGGGCGGCGATGAGGAGCTTTTCCTCAACGCGCACCCGCGAACAGACGATGCCTATTTTCATGCGCTTATTCTCCCCAGTCTTCTTCTACTTCCGGAGCCAGGTCGAGTTTGATAGGATCGGTGCTCACAACCTCTAACTCCGCGCCGCAGTCTGGGCAGACGACGATTTCGCCTTCCTCCGTGTCGGCACCCAGTTCGAGTTCGGCATCACATTCTGGACAAGTAGCCATTTCACTTTCCTCCTAAATTGTTTTTACCGCAGAGACGCGGAGGGCGCGGGGATTTAGGACGCGTCGATCCTCTTCAGATAATATCTCCGCGCTCTCTGCCCCCTGCGAAGCAGTGGCCTCTGCGGTGAATTGACTAACTTTGAGCAATTAGCGCCTTGGCTCGCTCGATTTGAGCACGCACTGCTTTCGGCGCCGTGCCTCCTTCCGTATCCCGTGCTTCCACCGAGCGTCGAAAGTCCAGGGCCTTGTACACGTCCTCGGTAAAGGCCGGGTGGATGGCTTGGTAGTTGGTCAGGCCGAGCTCTTTTAGCGAGACCCCCAGTTCCTCGGCCTGTCTGACGGCCTGGCCCACCAGGCTGTGACTCTCGCGGAAGGGTACGCCCTTGCGCACCAGGTAATCGGTCAGGTCGGTGGCCAGCAGCCCGTCGTCTAGAGCCTCTGCCATACGGTCGGCGTTCGCCGTCAGTGTGCGGATCACTCCCGCGGCGATGGGCAGCTCCATTTTCAATGTGTCGATTACATCAAAGAGGGCTTCCTTGTCCTCCTGCAGGTCTTTGTCGTAGGACGAGGGCAGTCCTTTCAGCGCTGTCAGCAGCCCGGACAGATGACCGGTCACACGCCCGGTCTTGCCACGCATCAGCTCCAGCGAGTCGGGGTTTTTCTTCTGCGGCATGATGCTGGAGCCGGTGGAATAGCTTTCGGCCACCTGCACGAACCCGAATTCGCGGCTGGCCCAGATGACGAGATCCTCTGCCAGTTGGCTGAGGTGTACCTGCACCAGGGCGGCCCAGGCCAGGAACTCGACCACAAAATCCCGGTCGCTCACGGCGTCTATGCTGTTCTGTGCCACCGTGGTAAAGCCCAGGCATGCGGCCAGGGCCTGGCGATCGATGCCGAACGGGTTCCCGGCCAGCGCTCCGGAACCCAGTGGGCATAAGCGCACGCGCTTGGTGAGATCGACCAGCCGCTCGCTATCGCGCTGGAGCTTCCAGAAGAAGGACATCAGCCAATGGCTGAAGAGCACCGGTTGCGCCTGCTGTACGTGCGTGTAGCCGGGCATGATAACGTCTAGGTAGTCTTCGGCCTTTTCGATCATGGCCGCTTGCGTGTCAACCAATGCCTCGCGCAGGGCGGCGATTTCGTCCAGTAGGTAAAGCCGCAGGTCGGTCGCCACTTGGTCGTTGCGCGAGCGGCCGGTGTGCAGCTTTCCCGCCGCCGGGCCGATCAGCTCGCCCAGGCGCCTTTCGACGGCGGTATGGATGTCCTCGTCGCCCGGCTGGATTTGAAAGGTGCCTGCGTCGAACTCAGCCTTGACCTGCTCGAGCCCTCTGAGCAGCTGGTCGCATTCCTTTTCGGTGATGAGGCCAGCGCGACCCAGCTCGGCGGCGTAGACGATGCTGCCGCGAATATCGGCCGCGTACAGTCGCTGGTCAAACGTCATCGAGTCGCCGAATTGTTTCAGCAGCGCGTCCATCTCTTCTGTAAAGCGTCCGCCCCAAAGCGTCATAGCTTCTCTCCTATTTTACTTGTTGTTTAGCAAGGGGGCAGTTTCGCAGAAACTGCCGAGCTGTTTCGGGCGCAGCGAGAAACAGCCCTAGTCCCGCTTAAACTCGGTGTAATCCGGCGCTTCCAGCTCCGCGGTCCGCTGGTTCTGGTGGTCGATCAGCGCCCGCACCTTTAGCGGCAATCCGAACAGGTTGATAAAACCCTCCGCGTCGCTCTGGTCGTAGACATCGTCCTGGCCGAAGGTGGCAAAGTCCTCGCGGTACAGGCTGTAGGGCGACTTGCGCCCCACCACGGTGCAGTTCCCTTTGTACAACTTGACGCGCACCGCTCCTGTGACCCGCTCCTGTGTCCTGGCGACAAAGTCGCCGATTGACTCGCGCAGCGGTGTGAACCACTTGCCAAAGTAGACCAGTTCGGCGAACCGTTGGGCCACGACGTCCTTGTAGTGCAGCGTGTCCCGATCCAGGCAGATCGACTCCAGCCCTTGGTGGGCGACGTAGAGTATTGTGCCTCCGGGGGTTTCATACACGCCGCGCGATTTCATGCCGACCAAGCGGTTTTCGACCAGGTCGGCGCGGCCCACGCCGTGCGCGCCGCCGATCTCGTTGAGCTTTTCCAGGAGATGCACCGGGCCAAGTGGGTCGCCGTCTACAGCCACCGGCATGCCTTTCTTGAAATCGATGGTGACGTATTGCGCTTTATCGGGCGCTTTCTCTGGCGCAATCGTAAGTATGAACATGTCCTCTTCCGGCTCAGCCCAGGGGTCCTCCAAGACGCCGCCCTCGTGGCTCAAGTGCCAGATATTGCGGTCGCGGCTGTAGATTGACTTTTTGCTCTGGACGACGGGAACGTTGTGTGCGGCGGCGTATTCGAGCGCGTCCTCGCGGGAGCGAATCTCCCATTCACGCCATGGGGCGATGATGCGCAAGAAGGGGTTGAGCGCCTTGACAGTCAGCTCGAAGCGCACCTGGTCGTTGCCCTTTCCAGTGCAGCCGTGGGATATCGCATCGGCGCCCTCGGCGTTGGCGACCTCGACCATTTTCTTGGCAGTGACGGGGCGCGCGAATGAGGTGCCCAGTAGGTATAGCCGCTCGTAGGTCGCGCTGGCCTGCATCGTGGGGAATGCATACTCGGTGAGGAACTCTTCTCGCAGATCGACGACGTAGGCCTTGCTGGCTCCACTGGCGATGGCCTTTTCTTCCAAGCCGACCAATTCGTCGTCACCCTGGCCTAGATTCGCGGTGAACGTGATGACCTCACAGCCGTAATTCTCCTTGAGCCAGGGCACGATGACCGAGGTGTCCAGTCCGCCAGAGTAGGCCAAAACGACTTTGTTGACCTTGTCCTTTTTAGTCTTCATAGTGGTGATCTCCTCAAATCTTTGTCGAGACCTTTTGGGTCTCGTACTTATAACCTCCAGGCAAAGCGAGTGCGCGATGCTTCAACGGCAGTCGCGCACAAAAAGAGCCAGCCTCCTCCTGGAGGCTGGCTTATTGATAGTGCAAGAGACACAATCCAACGAACCTACCTCGGCAGGTGGCCTGGCTCCTTGGTGCGTCGTCGGATACTGTTGATTAGGGTAGCGATTGCACAGGTATTCATGTTTTTCAACGTTGGTAAGCGTTCAAAAACAACTTGTATTTTTCTCATTGTCCAGGGTGATTTTGCCCAACAAGTACGAACTTGTTTTTGAACGCGGCCTTGGCTTGACTGTGCGGCAGTTTACCACAAAAGAGCGGTCTTGTCAAACAGGCTTTGCGGACGGGTGCATGTGCCCTCTGGGGCGGCGGGCAATCGGCTTCCAGCAAAATAGGCACAACACACGCTTTAGCATTCGCCGAGCAGGGGCAAATGCACCCGCTTGCGAATCTCGTTTTTGTGTAGCGAGCTTGGATGCCCCAAATTACAAGCGGGTGCGTTTCAAATGAGTTGTAAGGATGGGGGGAGCGGGCGGCGAAGCCGCTCGCTCCCCCGTTCTCTAACTGAGATGAAACACACCCATTACAAACACACCCTTGCGGACGGGGCCTTTGTGCTTTGGGGCAAAGGCATTCTCGCCGTGCTGGATGATAGAGGGTCTGTGATTCGAATTTCTTGACAAGCAGCATAGTTTGTGGTATATTTTATTTGAGAGCGCTCCCAAAACCGCGACCGACTTTTTTCCTTTTCACCTATGTTTGGGCTTTTTTTTGATTTGCTTTGAGAGCGCTCCCAGGAGGAGCTGTGCCCCCTACATTGGAAGAAGTAGCCCGGCTGGCTGGTGTATCTCGCTCCACAGTTTCCCGTGTCGTCAACGATCACCCAAACGTGCGCGAGGGGACAAAGGAGCGGGTCTGGGAGGTGATACGCAAGTCTGGCTATCAACCCAATGTGGTTGCCCGCAGTTTAGTGACTAATCGCACCCAGATTGTAGGCATGGTTATTCCCGAGGTGGTGACCAAGATCTTTGCCGAGCCCTTCTTTCCCCTTGTGCTACGCGGCGCTACCGAGGCGTGTAACAATCACCACTATCAATTGTTGCTTTCTCTGTTTACAAACCCCGAGGACCAAGAAGAGATCTGCCAGCGTGTTTTGCGCAGCGGCTATTTGGACGGCGTGATCGTGGCGTCATCTTTGTTGGACGATTCACTCATCCCGGATGTGTTGCGCAGCGGGATTCCCTTGGTTTCCATAGGCCGGCACCCGGGCCAGCAGGTTCATTATGTTGATAGCGACAATATCGGTGGTGCTTGGATGGCTGTGGAGCATTTGGTTCGTCTGGGGCATCACCGTATTGCTACGATCGCCGGGCGATTGGGTATGAGTGTCGGGCAGGATCGGCTTGAGGGGTATCGGCAGGCGTTGCTCGCACATGGCATACCTGTGAAGGACGAGTTGATCGTGGAGGGGGATTTCACCGAGCGTAGTGGGATGATTGCGATGCAGCGCTTGCTTCCTGCCTCTCCTACGGCTGTTTTTGCCACCAATGACGTGATGGCTATTGGAGCGCTGAAAGCACTGCGCGCAGTCGGGTTAAAAGTGCCGCAGGATGTAGCGCTGGTAGGCTTTGACGACACGCCTATCGCCTCGGTTGTTGAGCCTGCGCTGACGACTGTGCGCCAGCCGATTGAACGCATGGGCTCGATGGCAGTGGAGTTGCTGTTGGACATACTGACCAGTCCCTCGCATGACCTAGCCCCTGCTCACAGGATCATCTTGCCCACTGAATTGGTAGTCAGGGAATCATGCGGGTCTGATTTGCAGGTTTAGCGCGGAGGTTTGTGCGAAATTGCGAGAGCGCTTCCAGAAAGTGCGACATGGGAATCGACTAGTGAACGAGGTCGGACGCGATTTTCCAAATCAGTGATTTGAGAGGAGGTGATGGCAATCTGGGGTGATATATTGAGGGAAGGATACAGGCCTCCACTCCGGACTTGGGCAGGAGGAAGACCTGTACATAGGACCGTGTGGGTTTCCCACACAAAAAACAGTTTACCAGATCATGAGTAAAAGTCAAGGAGGACAGAAAAATGCAGACCAAAAAGTTTAGTCGGCGCGAGTTTTTGCGCCTGAGTGCCTTAACCGCCGCTGGCGCGGCTCTCGCAGGATGTTGCCCCCCGGCCGAGGAGCCTGCCAAGCCAACTACCGCCGCCCCCGCTGCTGAACCAGTCGAGGTTCGTTGGTTCATCGGCCTGGGTACCGGCAGCAAGCCGGCGGAGATCGATCCAGAGGTTGAGTTCATCGCGACTCTTAACGACCGGCAGAGCGACATCTATCTGGTGGCAGAGATCGTCGACAACGAGGTTGCGTTCGATACGCTCAAGACCCAGATCGCGGGTGGCAACGCGCCGGACGTCGTCGGCCCGGTCGGCGTGCGTGGCTCGAACGAGTTCGCAGGCTCCTTCCTGGATCTGGAGGGATACCTGGGCAGCTACGACATGAGCGATTTCAGCGAAGGCGCTATCACTGGCTGGACGGTGCCCGGCGAGGGCCTGATCGGCCTTTCCATCGGCGTCCATCCCTCGGCCATCTTTATCAACAAGGACCTGTTCGACGAGGCCGGCATCGACTATCCGGTTGCCGACTATGCCGACGCCGGCGACTGGACCGTGGAAGCGATGAGCGAGCTGGCCATGAAGTTGACGGTGGACGGCAACGGCAACGACGCCACGAGTGGGGATTTCGACCCCGAGAACATCGTGCAGTTTGGTTACCATCATCAGTGGACCGACCCGCGCGGCTGGGGCGCATTCTTCGGCGCCAGCAACTTTGTGGCCGACGACGGCGTGACCGCTCAGTGCCCCGATAACTGGCGCGAGGCGTTCAAGTGGGTCTATGATGGCGAGTGGGTGAACTACACGATGCCCAACAAAGCCTATCAGGACAGCGACCTGTTGAGCGGCAACGCCTTCGGCTCCGGCCACGTGGCCATGGCGCACTGCCACACGTGGTACACCTGCTGCGTCCCGGCCGAGGCGGCCTGGGACTTTTGCTGCGTCCCCTCGTACAACGGGAAGGTGACGGCCAAGCTGCACACCGATATGGTTGGTGCCTTTGGCGCCACCAAGAACCCCGAGGCGGCCGTCAAGGCGGTCTACGCGATAGCGACCGCCCCGGAGCTGGTCAAGTTGTGGGGTGCTATGCCTGCCCTCAAGAGCATGCAGGGTGCCTACATCTCGACTCTGAGCGAGAGCTTCCCGAGCGTCGATAACTGGGACACCATCATAGCCGGCCTCGACTACGTCGACGTCCCCAACCACGAGGCGAACATGCCGAACTTCTCCCAGGCCGACGACCGGGTCAAGGCCCTCCAGAACGAGCTCGAGAGCACGGCGGGCCTCGACGTCGACGCTGCGATCGACGCGTTTGTGGCGGATATGCAGGCGATCTTTGACGCGGCCTAGTAGATGACCTTTGGCGATAGGCGATACTGCCTCGAGTGATAGAGGAGTGGCGCATCGCTCAAACTATCTGTATGGGGCCAGCTTGTTCCGTTTGGCTGGCCCCATACAGCCCACGTGAGGAAGACTGATGACCGCTTTTACAGAACTAACAGAAGCATGGCGAGCGAGAAAGCGTGGCCGCGGGCGGGAAAAACTGGGCGGTCTGGCCCGCCGTGAGGCTCGATGGGGGTTGGTCTTTCTCGCTCCCTGGATCTTGGGTTTCCTGATATTTTACCTACTGCCGATGGGTACCTCTCTGTTTTTTTCCTTTACGGACTTTGACCTTGCAAATCCGAGTGAAATGCAGTTTGTCGGTCTGCTGAATTACACCCGGCTTTTCACCGATCCCCAGGCTCACAAGTCCCTTCTGATCACCTTGCGTTTCATGATATTCGCGGCACCGATTGGATTGGCCTGGCCTCTGCTCACGGCCGTTCTCTTGAATGCCAAGAACCTGTGGGCCAAGCGGTTGTTTCGTACGCTTTACTTCTTGCCCAGCATCATCCCGGTGGTTTCCGTGGCGTATATTTGGCAGGGCTTTTTGAACACCCAGACGGGGTGGCTCAATCGGGCCCTGGAGGCTGTGGGTATTCCGGGACCGGAGTGGCTGACCAGTCCGGCTTGGATCTATCACGCCTTGATTCTCGCCGGCCTGTGGGGCGTTGGCGATTCGATGCTGCGCACGCTGGCCGGGCTGCAGAGTGTGCCCACCGAATACTACGAGGCGGCGCGCGTGGATGGCGCCAATCAACTGCACACCTTTTGGAACGTCACGATCCCGATGATTTCACCGATGGTCTTTTACAACCTGGTTCTCCTGGTAATCGGCCTTTTCCAATATTTTATCCTGGCCTGGATTCTCGGCGGTCCCCAGAGCAATCCCGCCGAGGCCACACTGTTCTACAACGTGTACTTTTACAAGCAGACCTTTGTCTATTCTAACATGGGCTACGGCGCGACTTTGGCGTGGGTGCTTTTCGCTATGGCGATGACGGTGACGATCGTGCTGTTCGGGACGCAAAAGTACTGGGTTTACTATTCTGGGGGGAATAACGATGTCTAGTCTAACCGGAAGTTTACGCCGCTTCCTGGCGTTTTCCAGCCTGACGCTCTTTGCCGTGATTCTTCTGACGGCGTTCCTGAGCCCGTTCAGCTACATGACCGCTACGGCGTTCAAAGACCGGGAGCAGATCACCGATCCCACGAGCCCGCTCTGGCCTGGAAGACCGGCGACCTACGTCTACAGGGGCGAAGAAGTCACGTACACGTATACTTTCCAGGAAGAGGAGGAGCAGGTTACTCTCAGCCCAGGGGATGAGTACGACATGTATCAGGTGCCCGATGAGAACGGCGCGATGCGCGAGTGGGCGATGATCGTCAAGCGGCGTGGGGTGAGCTTTTTCCTCGATCCAGATAATCCAGGCGTAGGTCTGCAGGAATGGGTTGGCGAGTGGCGGCAACTGACGCCAACGTATGAGCTGAGCCTGCGTTGGGAGAATTTCGAAAAGGCCTGGACCGATCTCGATTTTCTGCGAGTGCTGCGCAACACGCTTGTCATTGCAGTCGGGGGCGACATCGGCACTTTGATTTCATGCACCCTGGTTGCTTATGGCTTCTCTCGCTTCCGCATTCCTGGGAAGAACCTTTTGCTGATCATCTTGATCGGGACGATCGTCCTTCCTCGCCAGGTCATGCTGGTCCCAACCTATGCGTTTTTCACGCGGATTGGATGGGTGGGAACGTGGCTCCCGCTCATCATACCGCACTTTTTCGGCAATGCCTATAACGTGTTCCTGCTGCGGCAATACTTTATGACCATTCCCAAAGAGATGGACGAAGCGGCTATGATCGATGGGGCTGGCCCCTTGCGCACGTTGACGTCGGTGATTTTGCCCCAATCGCTTCCGGCAGTGACCGCCGTCTCCGTATTCCACTTCATCTGGGCGTGGAACGATTACTTTGAGCCTCTGATCTATTTGATAGGCAAGCGGGATCTGCATCCTCTCTCGGTTGCGATCCAGTTCTATAATCAGCAGTACGTCCGCGAATTGCACATGGTGCAGGCAACGGCTATCCTGGGGTTGATACTGCCGGTGATTATCTTTTTCCTGGCGCAGAGCGCCTTCATGCGGGGCGTGGTCGTTACCGGCGTTGAGAAGTAGGGCCAACTTTCCGGGGCTGCTAGGCAACCTCTGAGCGAAATCGGCATCACACCCGGCGGCTTGGGATTGGTGATGGGGGTTCGGTGCGCGGCTGTTCGGGCGGATAACCTGTAGTTACTCTGCGACTATAGGATCGGTATGTGCAGGTTTGCTGTACAGAACGCGAGGCTAGAGAGGGACACGTCATATATGGTAGACACGAGCAAACAAAAGACCATAGGCCCAGCGTTGCCCAACATTCCGTGGGAGGCAAAACCAGTAGGCTGTCGCGATATTGTATGGCGGTCGAGTCGCAACCCCATTATTCCGCGAAACCCGATTCCCAACTCGAACAGCATTTTCAACAGTGCCGCCGTTCCGTTCGGGGACGAGTTCGCCGGAGTTTTTCGCGTTGACAACAAGAAACGCGAGATGCGAATCCACAGTGGTAAAAGTAAAGACGCGATTCACTGGGAGATCGACGAGGAACCGATTTCATTCATCTGTGATGAACCGGAAATCGGGCGGTTTGTTTATGGTTATGACCCACGCGTTTGTTGGCTGGAAGATCGATACTATGTTACGTGGTGTAACTGGTATCATGGCCCGACGATCGGGGTGGGATATACGTACGATTTCGTCCAGTTTTACCAGCTAGAGAATGCCTTTTTGCCATACAACCGCAATGGCGTCCTATTTCCAAGAAAGCTCAATGGTAAGTATGCCATGCTGAGCCGTCCCAGCGACACGGGACACACGCCGTTTGGCGACATATTTTATAGCGAGAGCCCGGATATGTGTCACTGGGGACATCATAGACACGTGATGGCACCCAAGGGAGGATGGCAGTCTACCAAGGTCGGTGCCGGTCCGACGCCGATAGAAACGACCGAGGGCTGGCTGATGATTTACCATGGCGTCATCACCTCGTGCAACGGCTTTGTGTACAGTTTCGGAGCGGCCTTGTTGGATAGAGATGAACCCTGGAAAGTGCTTTATAGGACCGCTCCATATCTGCTCTCTCCACAGGAATTATACGAGTGTGTGGGTGATGTGCCCAATGTCGCATTTCCCTGCGCGGCACTGGTCGACGCTCCTACCGGGCGTATGGCGATCTACTACGGAGGCGCCGACACTGTGACCTGTCTTGCTTATGCGCAGATTGATGAACTCATCGAGTACGTAAGGTTGAATTCAGAGGTGTGATGTATAGCGCTGATTGTCGCGCCAGGCTTTGGCGGCGGTAGCTTCCACGCTTCTTCACTGCTGTGCGCTGTTGCTGGGTGTTCAGTTTTGGAGAACTTGCATCGGTCAGTCCATCTGGATTCGGAGGGCCAACGCCGACCGTTCCGAAAAGGCAAGCGGAATCCCGTCGCCGGTGGCAACCATAATCGCTACCGGCATATTTTCTGTTATGCGATAATGGGTATCTTCTCAATCAGTGGGGGGGGGCG
>JAFGED010000432.1 GCA_016931785.1 Anaerolineae bacterium | reverse complement strand
TCCGCATCGAATCCAGGGAGAGCCCAGAACGTATCCTTCCAGAACATGGCCAGGGCAGATCAACGTGTGCAGGAGCTTTTCGACATCAGCCTTTCTGGCAGTCTGGATGCCAATGAATGGGAATTTGTCAGCCAGTGCTTTCAGAAGAGGCACCTGTTTGCCCACAAGATGGGCGTTGTGGATCAGGCATACATCGATGCTTCCGGGGATATGCAAGCGGTCGTCGGCCGTAAGGTCTCCGTCGCCCCTGACGAGGTGACTGCCCTCATCGCGCATCTGAGGCAACTCGGCGCTTACCTCTTCGCCGAGCTTGCAAGCTGACAAACAGGGGGATTTGGATTCTCCTGTGATGCGTTCCGCATGTGGAACACATACCTCCGATAGCTGGTTGGGCTTCAAAACCCGACGAGCATGAGTTGTGTATAAGCCTGTGTTGACTACTTACCCCATCCGCGGACATCACTAACCAAGAGTTCGAGTGGATGAGCCAAGTAGCCAACATAACAACGCCCTGCCATCCACATAGATGGCAGGGCTGTTTCATATTGCCCGCAGCCAGCCCGGACACCTGAAAAATGATCGTTTGAACTCGAGACGAGCGAAGCTTTTCAAGCGCCCTTCTGGGGTAACATCACTGTGAACACACTGCCTCGTTCAAGCTCGCTCTCGACGGCGATGGTGCCTCCCTGCGCCTCGACCAGGCTCTTGGCGATGGAAAGACCCAGCCCGCTGCCGCCGGTATCGCGGCTGCGCGCCCGGTCGGCCCGGTAAAAGCGCTCGAAAACGTGCAGCAGATCGTCCGGGGCGATACCCTCGCCGGTATCCTGAACCGTCACGTATATCTCACGCCCGATCTGTTGCGCGCCGACAATGACCTGCCCACCGGGTGGGGTGTGCTGTAATGCGTTGGTGAGCAGGTTCAGCAACACCTGTGTCAGACGCTGCGCGTCACCAGTCACGCGCAGCGCCCCTGCGGGTAACTCTGTATTCAGGACGACTCCCTCGGATCGAGCCGCCGCGCGCACGCGCTCGACGATGTCACGGATCAACCCGTTGATCTCCACCGGCTCTGCTTCGACGTGCAATTCGCCCGCGTCGGCCAGGGTGAGCACCCTCAAGTCCTCGATCAGCCGATTGAGGTGCGCCAGGTCATTCTGCAATCCCGCGATGACCTCGGGGCTGGGCTCGGTCAGGTTATCCGCGATGGACTCGAGCTGCACCTGAAGCACGCTCAAGGGCGTGCGCAGCTCGTGGGCGATATCGGCCATCGCGCGATGACGCAGTTCGTGCTGGCGCTCCAGCTCGGCCGCCATGGTGTTGAACGCCGCCGCCATCTCCCCCAGCTCGTCGTCGCTGGTGACGGGGATGCGCTGTGAAAGGTCGCCACCGGCCACGCGATGCGCCGCCGCCGCCAGGGCACGCACCGGCCTCACGATGCGGCGAGCCTGGAGGCTGCCGACGATCAACACGCCCAGCACGGCCACGCCTCCCGCTATGAGCATCAAGACGTTGACCTGGCGCAGGAAATCCTCCTGTGAGGAAGTCAGCCTCCCCAACCCCGAGTAGACGATCAACGTCCCTATCTGCCGCCCATCGACGACGATCGCCGCTCCCTTGTCCAAGTTGGACGCGAGATCCTGCGGCAGGGATGCCTCGGCCATACTATCGGCAATGACGCGGCCTTCAACGTCGACCAGCAGCAGTCGCTCGTCTCCTGGGTTCATCATCCCCGACATCGGCATGACGTGCCTGGGCATCGGAGCGTGGGGCGGCGGCCCGCGGGAGGTGTCCTGGGTATAGACCATCAGATCCTCCACGCCATCCCATCCGCCTGCGGCAGCGTAATAATCGGCAAACACGGGAGCGAGCCGCTGGGCATACCGTTGACCGGCGATGGACACCAGCCCTCTGAACTGGTTGGCCGTGATCAAGTTTGCCAGCAGCACGACCAGACCCGCCGTCACTGCGATGGCAACCAGAAAGCTGAGCGTGAGTCGGGTGCGCAAACTGTGTCGCATCGCGTCTCCTCGTTACGCCTCCCCGTCTCTGCTAAACCGGTACCCGGCCCCAAAGACGGTCTGGATAAACCGCGGGTGCGCGGGGTCGCGCTCCAGCTTGCGGCGCAGGTTGTGGATGTGCACGTCGACGGTGCGCTCGACGCCATCGTAGAGGCCCAGGTGGGCCGCTTCCAGGAGCCGCATACGGCTGAGCACCTGCCCCGGATGCTGCACCAACACTTGCAGAAGCGCAAACTCGGTGGGTGTGAGGGGCACGATCCGATCACCGATCACGCAGCGCTGGGCCTCCACCTCGAACACGACCTCGCCAAAGCGATAGGTCTTGCTAGGCGGCGCCGACATCTCGTGTGCCCGGCGCAGCACCGCCCGCGCGCGGGCCACCAGCTCGCGCGGGCTGAAAGGCTTGGTGACGTAATCGTCGGCCCCCAGCTCCAGTCCGACCAG
The DNA here is from genome assembly GCA_016931785.1 of Anaerolineae bacterium. Classification (GTDB taxonomy): domain Bacteria; phylum Chloroflexota; class Anaerolineae; order B4-G1; family B4-G1; genus JAFGED01. The sequence goes on along the minus strand of JAFGED010000432.1, from coordinate 594 downwards.
CTTGTCGGTCTCGTCCACCCGCGCGGTGAGCATGATAATCGGCACGTTCGACTCGCGCCGCAGCTCCCGGCAGACGTCCATACCGTCCTTGCCGGGCAACATCAAGTCCAGCACGACCAGGTCGGGCGACTCGGAGCGGGCCAGCGAAAGGCCCGTCAGCCCGTCGTAGGCTGCCAGGACGTCAAAGCCGGCCTGCTCAAAGTACTTGCGCACGCCGCTCACGATCCGTTGCTCGTCGTCTACGATAAGAACTTTCATCGTCACCATAATTATGGGGGAAAACCAGAAATTGCCAAGCTTTCCCCTTGTATATCTCGGGTTGGCACAAGTGATATGCACCGGCTCCAGTCGCTATGACTGAAGCCGGCTTTGAACAGGCTAAAATCTACTCTTCAGACGTTGGCGCCTCGCTATCAGAGAATCAATGCCCGCGAAACCCGCCTCCCCGAGGCCCACCACGCATGCCGCCGGGGCCACCGCGACCACCGGATCCACCGAAGCCCCCCAGGCCACTCGGGCCGACGAACTCGCCGGATTCGAGGTGCTCGAGGATATTCGCCTCCATCTCAGCGACCCTCTCGTCGGCCTCTTCCT
>JAFGED010000431.1 GCA_016931785.1 Anaerolineae bacterium | reverse complement strand
CCGTAAAAGCTCGTCAGAATCATCAAATAGCGAGAGCAAATCCTTTTTCGGTAACAACACCGCGGGAGATTATTCTTTTACGGGTCCCTAATCTCTGCTAAGGAAGGAAGTGCGATTTGGACTCTTTGGAACTCGCTCGACACATCGCCGACACCATCGCCGATCAAAAAGGAGAAAAGGTCCTGCTGCTCGATATCCGGGAGCTTTCGATCCTGGCCGACTACTTTGTGATCGCCAGCACGACCAGCGATCGCCAGGCGAAGGCCATCCTCGATGATGTCAGAACAAAGGTCAAGCAGGCCTTTGACGTGCGCCTCCTGCACATCGAAGGAGAACCCACAACCGGCTGGGTCTTGATAGACTATGGCGACGTCGTCGTCCACCTGTTTTCCCAGGAAATGCGCGAATACTATAACCTGGAAGGCTTGTGGCAAGAAGGACGCGTGATTGTGCGGATGTTGTGATCCCGAACTCTAACGCCGCTCCGAAATTCGACCGTCGAAGGCCACCTGGGGAAAGTAATACACGTGATGAACGAGCGGCAGGGCATAAACATCGCCATTGTACGTGCCGACATAGGCCACACCGTCCAGAACCTCCAGGGCATTCGGGGTGTCGGTGAAGTGGGCGGTAGCCACAGGTAGCCACGCTGCCAGGCCCATACTCGCATAGAGCGTGGCCGTGTAGCCTGCCGGATCGGGTGGCCCTTCGCCCACTATACAGCGTGGCCCACCTGCATCCAACACATAGACCCACCCTCCAGCGACGACGACATCGCGGGGGTATTTCCCGTCAAAGAACGCCACACGCTGACCATTCTGCCAAATATGCGCCCGATACAGCGCCGAAATCGGCTCCAGAGCAGAAGTGACCGTTTCCCGGGACCACGGGACATAGAGTATACTGTCGCCAAACACAAACACGTCATCACGCACAAAGGTTAAACCACCCGTTTGATCGGGAACGAGGTCGATAGTCGTGGTGACGAAGCCTGGGTATTGGTAGCGATATACCGACGGCTTGGGAAGAGTCCCAGTTGGGCTCTTGACAGCAAACAGAGTACCTCCCAACTCGTACAACTCGTAGAAGCGATTGAGATAGTCGTCAGGATAGACCTCGCTAATAGCCGACGTCCAGGTTAGCCCGCCATCACCCGAGCGCAGCAAGCCAGCGGCGTCATCGGGTCCGATGGCCGCAAACAACTCCCCGCCATAGCTTGCCAGGTCAAAAACGTGTATGCCCAGTGGAATCGTGCGGTACTTGACCCAACCCGCTCCGTCATTGCGGTAAAAGTTGCCCCAATCCCACGAGTCCAGCGGGTCTGTCCCGGGGATATACAGATCGCCACTGATGACCACGTAGCGGTCAATGGCCTCCTCATCCACCAGGGCCGCGGGCCGAGTTTCGGAAACGTAGACGGTTTCACTGACAAAAACGCTCGCCGTGGGCGTATAGTACCAGATACGCACCGGCCCCTGATTGGTATCCCAGTCGCCATACCCCAGATAGACGCGCCCACGCCACACCTGCAGATCCCAGATGTGCCGCGCCGCATAATCCTCATCGGCGATAGGGTTGCCCAGCCAAATCGGCGTGACCTGTGCGGAGAGACGAGATGGCGAGGCCGTCCGGGCCGCGCCGGAGATCACGCTCAGCAGCAGCAACAAAAGCAACGCCAGAGCAGTGGCGCCGGCGAGCCGCAGTAGCAAGACCGGATTGGGTTTTTCCAAAAAGCGCATGCGCCTGGTTTAAAACACGCACCTGCGGTGCAAAACAAAGGGCGGGGGCTCATAGAGCCGCCGCCCCCACCTGAGAGCTATCCACCGAAAACGCTACTCGAATATCCAGCGATCGACAGCCCGCTCGTAGGACACGAGCTCGTCCTTGTCGAAAAAGAGCGGCTCCTCAAAGGCCGCCGTCTCTGGGCCATCTGAACCGTGTACCAGGTTGCGCCCGATCTCCAGGCCAAAGTCGGCACGGATGGTGCCCGGAGCGGCCTCGGCCGGATTGGTTGCCCCCATCGTACGCCGCACGACCTCGATGGCATCGTTCCCCTCCAGCGCCATCACAACGACCGGGCTAGAAGTGATGTAGCTAATCAAGGGTTCGTAGAAGGGCTTTCCCTCGTGAACCGCGTAATGCCGCCGGGCCAGCGCTTCATCGATCTGCATCAGCTTCATTCCCACGATGCGCAAGCCTCGCCGCTCGAAACGACCGACGATCTCCCCAATAAGCCCACGCTGCACTGCATCGGGCTTGATAATGACCAGCGTGTGTTCCAAATTCATCTCCTCTCTGTCCGCTCTATAGGCTTTCCAACGCCTGGCGATAGGCCTCCAGCGCCTTGTCCAATTGGTCGTTCTTCATATAAGCATCGCCCAATATCCGCTGGGTTTCGATGTCGGGCCACTTTTCGAGGTATTCCTCCAGTTCCGTGATCACGACGTCCAGCAGCTTGCCCGAGCGAATCAGGCGGCTATATGCTTCCAGCGCATCCTTGCGCCTACCAGACTGCCACAGCGCCCGCGCCAACGCCAGCCTGGCATCGTGGTCATGCGGGTTTTTCTTCAAGTAGGCTTTCTCGGCGGCGAAGGGGTCGGCAACCTCCCCCGCAGCAGGCCTCGGTGGAGCAGCGGTGATAGGGGCAGCCGGTCTCGCCGCGGGTGGCGCAGGCACCACAACCTCTTTTACGGATGGCGCAATAATCTCTTCGACCGCACTCGGAAGCTCCTCGGCCAAAGGAGCCGCGACTGCCTCAGCCATCACTTCCTCGACTACGCTCGGAGCAGGCCCCTCGGTTGGTGGAGCGGGCGCCTCAATCGGAGGAGGCGCGACCTCTTCCGCTGCCAACGTAGGCATCTCGG
>JAFGED010000084.1 GCA_016931785.1 Anaerolineae bacterium | reverse complement strand
GTTCACCAGACGTCGGCTGCCGATGTTGGGGTTCAGCCGCTTGGTCAGATAGGGGTCTTGCGTGGCGATGCCCCAGTTGCACTTGCCCGTGTAGCACTTTTGGCACAGGTGGCAGCCCAGCGCCACCAGCGCGCCCGTGCCGATGTAGACCGCGTCGGCGCCCAGGGCGATGATCTTGACCACATCGCCGCTGTTGCGAATCGAGCCAGCAGCGATCAGGGACACTTGATTGCGAATACCCTCCTGCCGCAGGCGCCGGTCGACCGCCGAGATGGCCAGCTCGATGGGGATGCCGACGTTGTTGCGGATGACGGTCGGTGCGGCGCCGGTCCCGCCGCGCAACCCGTCGATGGCGATGTAGTCGGCCCCGGCGCGCGCGATGCCGCTGGCGATAGGGGCGATGTTGTGCACGGCGGCCACCTTGACCCCCACCGGCTTTGCGTAATCCGTCGCCTCCTTCAGCGCGTAGATGAGCTGCCTCAGGTCCTCGATGGAGTAGATGTCGTGGTGCGGCGCGGGCGAGAGCGCGTCGGTGCCCTCGGGGATCATGCGCGTCCGGGAGACGTCGGCTGAGACCTTTTCCCCCGGCAGGTGGCCGCCGATCCCGGGCTTGGCCCCCTGGCCGATCTTGATCTCCAGCGCCGCCGCCACGTCCAGGTACTCGGGATGCACGCGGAAGCGGCCCGATGCCACCTGCGCGATGGTCCAGGGTCCGTACTCGTACAGGGTGGGGTGGAGCCCGCCCTCGCCGGTGTTGTAGACGATGCCCGCCTGCTTGGCTGCCCGTGCCAGCGAGACGCAGGCGTTGTAGCTGATGGAGCCGTACGACATCGCAGAGAACATGATGGGCGTCTCCAGCTCTAGCTGCGGCGCGAGCTTGGTGTCCAGCTTGACCCGGCCACCCTCGCAGCTCATCTTCACGCGGTCCGGTTTGCGCCCGATGTGCGTGCGCAGTTCCATCGGTTCGCGCAGGGGATCGATGGAGGGGTTGGTCACCTGCGAGGCGTTCAGCAGGAGATGGTCGAAGTAGATGCGTTGGGACTGGTCGCATCCCATCCCGGAGAGCAGGATGCCGCCCGTCTCCGCCTGCTTGTGCAACCCCGTGATCATCGCGTGCGTCCAGTTGGCGTTGGCCCGAAAGTCCAGCGGGTTCTGCACACAGGTGATGGCCCGCGTGGGGCACAGCGTCACGCAGCGGTGGCAGCCCACGCAGCGGGAATAGTCGCTGTAGACCCAATCGTCGTCGGGATCGTAGGCGTGCACGTCGTTGGCGCACTGGCGCACACACACCTGGCAGGCGATGCAGCGCGCGTCGTCGCGCACGATTTTGAATTCGGGTGGTAGTAGACTCAGGCTCATAGTGATTTTCCTTTTGTCGTCAGGCTTTCGAGACTCAAACGCCGCCAGAAGGTCCGGCGGCGCTCAGGCTCGGCGTTCGACTGCTACCTGCGCGCAGCTATCCTCCCTCTGTAATAGTGATATCCGAGGTTAGACGGAAGGATGGGTGCGTCATTTCTCCCCTCCATCCCGGAGGCCTCCACCTTGCAGGCGATTTTCGAGCGAGACGAAATGCTCGGCTAAGGCCCGCTTGCCTTCCTCAAGTTTGCCAGCCGCGATGGCCTCGATCATCTTTCTGTGGCCGGTCCAAATCTTTTCATAGTAGCTGTAGTCAAAGTAGCGGTGCATCCCCACCGCCTCGTACGTGTCCCAGTAGGCTTTCAGAAGGCCCTGCACGAACGTGTTTCCCAGCCGGCGGAATACGAGCAGGTGCAGGTCGCGGTGTTCCTTGTGTGGGATCTCTGCGCGGGAGGCTTTGAGCTTGCGCTCGGCGTGGTCCAGGATGTGCCGTAGCTCTTGTTTGTCCTCCTCGGTCAGCTTGCTCACGGCCTCTTCCCAGAATCCAATTTCAAGCTGCACCCTCAGCTTGTAAAAATGGTCGAAATACCGCCAGTCGCACGCCGTGCCGTACAGCGCCAAGGTGCGGATGGCCGTGTAAAAGTCGAAAGGGCAGACGTAGGTGCCGTCGCCGGGGCGCATATCTACCACGCCGTAGGCCTGCACGGCAACCAGTTCCTCGCGCAGCTTGCCGCGGCTGACCGCCAAATCCTCGGCCAGCTCCTCCATCGGAGGCAGCTTTACCGGCTCGCCATCCGGCAGGGCCAGCTCTTTATCGACGATGTATTGGAGAATCGAATAGGGAAGGATCCCCTGTAGCATTTTACGCCCCTCTTGTTTATAGATATAAAATATTATATCTATGTAATCTATAAAAGATTATAGCAGCGGTTGGGCGTTTTGTCAAGATTGTCGCGGAACGTGCGATTGACTACCGATGGGTACGGTAGTACAATAACAGCCCGATGTCGATGGACGAAGCGAGCCTGATCGCCGATGCCCAGAAGGGCAAGGTGGACGCCTTCAACGACCTGGTGCTGACCTACCAACAGCAGGTCTATAACCTCGCCTATCGTATCTTGGGCGATCCGGCCTCCGCCGCCGACGCCACGCAGGATGCCTTCATCTCCGCGTATCAAAGTCTTTCGCGCTTTCGCGGGGGTTCTTTCAAGTCTTACCTGCTGCGCATCGTCTCCAACCGCTGCTACGACGAACTGCGTCGGCGCAAGCGCCGCCCGGCGATATCGTTCGAGGACGTGGAGATAGACGAGGACGCCAATCCGATGCTGGTCAACGGCGGCGAAGGGCCGGAAGCGCACGCCGAGCGGAAGGAGATGGCCCGCGTGCTGCAGGCCGGCATCGAAACGCTGCCTTCCGATCAGCGCGTCACGCTGGTGCTCTCCGACGTGCAGGGGATGAGCTACGAGGAGATCGCGGAGGTGACGGAGGTCGCGCTGGGCACGGTCAAGTCGCGTCTGGCGCGGGCGCGGTCCAAGCTGCGCGATTATCTGCTCGACAACGGGGAACTTATTCCCTCCCGGTATCGTCTTGAGGGTGAAGGTTTGGCTTGAGGGTTTTGGCGATGGCACAAGGTTTTGAAGGACTGACGAAAGAAAAGCGCTACGAGCTGCTCTCGGCGTACCTGGACGATCAGCTGGACGCTGGGGATCGCGCGCGCCTGGAGGCGCAACTGGCCGCCGATCCGGCGCTGCGAGCCGAGCTGGGAGCGCTGCGCCGTACGGTGGCGCTGGTACGCGCGATGCCCCAGCAGCCCATCCCGCGCAACTTTATCCTGCCTCAGACGGTGGCGTCCAGCCCGCGCCCTGTAGCGGCAGCGGGTTCGCGGCGGCGTTGGTTGGCCTCATTCCTGACGGCGGCGACTGCAGTTGTCAGTCTTCTCTTCGTCGCCGTGCTGGCTGGCGATCTGCTTTTCTCCGGCGAGGGTGGAGTGGCGCAATTCGCAGCGTCACTTCCGGAGGAGGAGCGCGCGGCGATGGCGCCTTCGCCGGTCGAGGGGACCGGAGGGGAGGATGAGGCCGAGAAGGCGCTCTCCATCACCGAGTCCCCGGCGGAGGAGGCGCCGCCTGGACTCGGAGCGGAGGGGACGCAGGTTCCCAATGCAGAGGCCCCTGGGGCTCCATCTCTGCAACCGACGCCTCTGCCCGAAACGCCGGGTGAGACCCAGGAGGCGGGGGATGGTGAAGGTCGCTACGCCGAGTCGACGCCGGAGGCCGAGGGGTCTCCTGAGCCGGCAGGGGCAGGCGGTGGCGGCGAGCCACCTATGGAATCACCTGCTCCGACGCCGACTACGGGCGAGGCTGCGGACGCCGCGGCTTCAACAGACACGCCCGAGCCGAAAGAGAGCGTGCCCATTCCCTTGCCGGCAACCGTCGAGCCCACGGAACGGGACGTGCGCGATCAAGGACCCGCGCCGGATGATGAGGCTGAGGCTGGATCGCCGCCGCCGACGGAAGGCGGGGATGGGGATTGGCACGGGGCACCTGCCCCTGTTTGGGAAACGCCGTGGCGCGCGATTGAGGTCGCATTAGGCGTGGCCGCCTTGCTGCTGGCGCTGGCCATGGTGTGGGCCTGGCGCGCGCGTCGCCGCTGAGGCGCTCGAAGGCTTTGTATGCCCCACGTTCCTGAACTCTACTATTGTCCCCAATGCGGGCACGCGCTTGAAGACAAGGAGGCCTTTGGGCGCGCGCGGCGGTTCTGCCCGTCTTGCGACCTCATCATCTTTCGCGATCACAAGGTCGCAGCGGGCGTGCTCGTCGAGCAAGGTGACAAGGTGTTACTCGTGCGCCGGCGCAGGGACCCGCGCCAGGGCGCGTGGAGCTTTCCGGCCGGGTTCGTCGAGTGTGACGAGGAACCTGCTGACGCGGCGGTGCGCGAGTGCTATGAGGAGACCGGGCTGGAGGTCAGGGTCACTGGCTTGCACGCCGTCATCGGGCCGGAGCCTGCCGGGGCGGCCAGCATCGTCATCGTGTATCGCGCCCGGATCGTGGGAGGGGAGCTGGCGCCCGGCGACGATGTGGACAGGGTCGGCTTCTTCGATCTGGACGAGTTACCCCCGCTGGCCTTTCGTGCCACGCGCATCGCCCTCGCCAAGTGGCGCGATGCCTAGCCGCTCCACCTCTAGACATCTTCATATCTCGAATCTTGTCCAAATGAGACAAGATTTTGCGGGCCCTCATCTTGCCCAACCTCAGGTTTGCGAAGC
>JAFGED010000430.1 GCA_016931785.1 Anaerolineae bacterium | reverse complement strand
GCGGCGCCTGTCCTGAGGCGCCCCCCGAGCGAGTCGCGGGGCGAAGCCGAAGGATCGCCGCTCTCCAAACCCCCATCTCTCCCTTTTCGAGCGAGGGAGACTGCTCGGGCGAATAGCCTGAGTAGCTACGATTTCACTTCCATTAGCTATCCAATAAGGAGCGATGGTATGAACACGCAAACACAACCCGAACGGGACCAAATGCCCGCTGCACTCATCGTCGAGGACGACATGACGTGCATCTACTTGTGGCAGCGGTACATGAAAAGGAAGGGGTTCCGCGCAATAAGCACCCAGAAGGGAAAATCGGCGCTCGATATGGCGCGTCGCGAAAAGCCCGATCTGGTCGTGCTGGACGTCATGCTCCCCGACATAGACGGGTGGGAGGTGCTACAAGCGCTGAAAGCCGACCCGTCTACACGCGACATCCCGGTCCTGATCTGCTCGGCCCTGCAGGAGGAAAAGCTCAGCATCGCAAAGGGAGCAGACGGCTACCTGCAAAAGCCGATCTTGTACGAGGATTTCCTCGCAGCGCTATCGAGCATCGACGCGAGGGTAAAAGAGCCGGCATAAGCTCATGGCTACCAGGCACATCCTTATCGTAGACGACGAGCCGCGCGTGGCCTTCTTCTTGAGCAAGGCGCTGGAGCGTGCAGACCAGAACTATCGCGTCAGCGTCGCCCACTCCGGCGAGGAAGCATTGGAGACCATCAATCGCACACCCGTGGATCTGCTCGTCACCGACCTGCGTATGCCGGGCATCAACGGCCTGCAGTTGATGCGCTGGGTGCGTGCGTCCAGTCCCCAGACGCGCACCATCCTCATCACCGCCTACGGCAACGACGAGGTCGAAACCGAGGCCCATCGGTTGGAGGCGTACCGCTACATCACCAAGCCCTTCAGCTTGGATGCCTTCACCCAGGTGGCCCAGGAAGCGCTGCGCGACATGGCCGTCAGCCAGCCGGGAGTCGTCGTCCTCTCGGGTGAATCCTACGAGGCCATCACGAAGGAGCTGGAGAGCCTGAGCCGAGACGTGGGCGCGCAGTGTGTCTTCCTGGCCGACATGCTGGGACAGCGCCTGGTAGAGGTCGGCATCACCGAAGGCATCGACTCAGCCGCGCTGCTCTCACTGTTGGCTGGCGGCTTTGCCGCCACCAGCGAACTGGCGCGCCATTTCGGCAGCGGCGAGGCAGCCAATCTCAACTTTCACCAGGGCTCGCGCTACGAGGTCTATTCGGCCAACATCGGCGACAATCTCTTTGCAGCTATGCTCTACAAGCGCGAGACACAGTCCAGCCGCATCGGCCTCGTCTGGCTCTACACCCGGCGTGCTATCACGCGGCTGCTCGACATCCTATCGAACAACAGCGCCAGCTCAACGACGCAATCCCTGGACGCCGATTTCGGCTCCTCCCTGATGACAGAGCTGGACACGCTGCTCACCGACTCTCCGCCGCAGACAGAACCCGCCCGCCGCAACGAATCTCTGCCACAGAGGGATATCGCCTCAGCGGAGAGAAGCGCCCGGGACGAAATCGCCGAGGCGGAAGCGCTTCTTTCGGAGACGTTGGGCGTGCCCCTGCTCAACGAACACAGGCGCGAGCAAGGACAGGGCTTGCTCAGCATGGAAGACGCCATCGCCCGGGGGCTCATTTCCCCCGACCTGGGCGGCGACTGACGAGCTGCACCGGACGCCTTTCTGGAGAGATGACTCGTGACTGCTAAACGCATCCTGCTGGTAGACGACGAACCCAACGTCGTCAAATCGTGTGCCAGAATGTTGGAACTGGAAGGATTCACGGTAGAAGGCGTCACCAGCGGCGCGCAGGCCATCGACCGTTACCGGCAACAGGGTTTCGACCTGGTTCTGACCGACCTCAAGATGCCCGATGTAGACGGGCTGGACGTACTGACGGCGGTCAGAGAGCTCAACCCCGGCGCGGCAGTCGTCATCTTTACCGCCTATGGCACCAAAGAAAGCGTGGTCGAGGCGTTACGCCTGGGAGCGCGCGAGTTCCTGGAAAAACCGCTGGACACCAAATCCTTGATCGCCACGGTGCGCAATATCCTGGAGCAAGAAAACGGCGCTGCTGTGCGGGGGAACCTGCGCACGATGAGCCTGGCCAGCATCTTTCAGATCACCTGCACCGAGCTCAACCAAGCGCGCCTGAGGATCAGACACGACGGGCAGGAAGGAAACGTCTACTTTGCGGACGGCAACGTGATACACGCCGATCTGGGCTCCAAGGTCGGGGAAGAGGCCGTCTACGAGCTGCTGAGTTGGGAGGACGGAGAGTTCGAGTTGGAAATGGACATCCCGGCATCCGAGCGCACGATAAACACCGGCTGGTCGGGCCTTCTTCTGGAAGGTATGCGCCGCCTGGACGAGCAATCGGCAGGATTGGATATGCTGGACGAACTGGAGGAAACCGGGGCGGCAAGTGACACACCACAAGAGAAAGGGGTGACAGGCAATATGCTCAAAGATTTAGCCAGTGCACTCAGAAAAATCGATAGCGTGACCGGCGTCGTGATCACCGCCCGCGACGGCATCGTGCTGGCCGACGAACTGGAAAAAGGTGACCCGCAGACACAGGGCGCTGTGGCGGTGTTTGTAGGTAACGCCGCCAGTCTGGTCGGCGAGTCCCTCGCCCTCGGCTCTTTCGATTGGGGCACGGTGAGTGTGGGCCAGGAGACCATGCTGGTGATAGAGCAGCCCGACTACCACGTGGGTCTTTTGCTCGGCGAACGCGCGTCGCCAGCTATGGTGGCCGCCAACGCGGAGAGTGTCATAACAGCAAACGGAGCGTAGTGGCATGGAGACGATTCTGAAGGACATCAACGCTGTCGCGGGCGTGACCGGCTCGTTCGTATGCGATGCCGGGGGGCAGGTCATGGCCAGAGTGCTGCCCGATGCGCTCGACCGGAAACTGCTCATACCCGCGGCGCGGACCATAGCTCAGACCATCGAGGGGTTGAAAATCGCCCAACAGGATCCAATCGGCGACATAGACCTGCTCTACGACAACGGACGCCTCATCATCAAGAGCTTGGACGGAAGCTATCTATGCATCATGTGCGTCCAGCGCATCAACATCCCATTGCTCAACCTGACAGCAAACGTGGCGGCCAAAAAGCTCGGCAAAATGGTCAAAGAACTCCAGAGAATCGCACTTTTTAGGTCTGTTCACTAGGGCCTTTCGCAACGACGGCCCTCCGTCCCGAGGGACTGAGGGAAAACGGAGCACAGTGATATGGAAAACATCCTGAAAGACATAAACGCCGTGGTAGGCGTCACGGGGTCCTTTGTGTGTAACGAGGATGGACAAGTGCTGTCCAGGCTGATGCCATCGGTCTTTGATGACCAAATGCTCTCGAACGTGAGCCGGACGATGGCCCAGACTGTCGCCGGCCTAAAGATCGCCCAGCAGAGCAAGATTGGCGACATCGACCTGCTCTATGCCGACGGACGCCTCGTCGTCAAGGATGTGGGAGAAGGCTGCCTGTGCATCCTGTGCGTAAAGCGCATCAACCTCCCACTGCTCAACCTGACGGCCAGTGTAGCGGCCAAGAAACTGCGAGGCAAATTAAAAGAGACTGAACCAGTCGCCAGCGTAGAGGCAGCACCTCAAGAACCCGAGACCAAACCGGAGCCCGAATCAGCCAGAAAAATGACCCTCGCCGAGATAATAGCGGCGAACCTGAGACGATAACTCCCGACACTGCGAGGACGTTCACCAGGCAGAGAGCGAGGCAGCAAAATGAGAGCAGACTTTGACCTACCGGTAGATCTGGCCGACCTGTTTGAACGGGTCACCGTGAACCTGCGTCGCACGACGGATGCCGAGTGCGTGATTCTGGCCGACATCAGCGGGCAGTTAGTCAGCGTGCACGGCGGCCTGCAAGAAGGCGACCCGGCGACGGTAGCGGCCCTGGCGGCCGGCGACCTGGCGGCCATGGCCGAGCTGAGCCGCCAGGTCGGCGAGGAAAACCCCAGCGGCTCATTCCTCCACGAAGGCAAACACAAGAGCATCTACCTGCAAAACGTGGCCGACAACTTTATCTTGATCGTCGTCTTTCACACCGATAGGCTCATCGGCATGGTGCGGCTGTTCGCCAAGCACGCGGCGGAGAAAATCCAAGAGCTGGCCGTCGAATTCGAGGGGCTCGTCAGCCAGCCAAGCATGCCTCCCGACACCGACTTTGGCGCCGCCCTGGCAGACGAGCTGGAAAGAACTTTCGGTGAATTCTAAAGCGGAATAGAACCCGCACCCACTCTCCACCATGTTCATCAACTGGAAACATCGCGAGATCAATCTCAAGATCGTCTACTACGGCCCTGCCCTCAGCGGCAAGACGACCAACCTGCAGTACATCCACGCCAAGACGAACCCCAACATACGCGGCGATCTGGTCTCACTCAAGACGCGGGGCGACCGCACGATCTATTTTGACTTTTTGCAACTCGAACTGGGGCAGATCGCCGGCCTGAAGCCACGCTTCAACCTCTACACCGTACCGGGCCAGGTCTACTACGTCGGAAGCCGCAAGCTGGTTTTGCAGGGGGCCGATGGTGTGGTCTTTGTAGCCGACTCGCAGTGGAATCGCATGCAGGCCAATACCGAGATGATCCGCAACATGGAGCATGACCTGCGCGAGATGGGGCATAATCCACACACCATACCGCTGGTGCTGCAGTGCAACAAACGTGACCTACCGGACGCAGCGCCCGTCCCCCTGATGCGGCAGCAGTTCGGGCGCAACGGCGCTCCCTGCTTCGAATCGATAGCCACACAGGGCAACGGCGTGTTCGACACGCTGAAAGCCATCATCAACCTGGTGGTAAACCAGGCTCAGCAGCGCATTTAACGGCCCCCGGCCACCAACCCTTACAGGAGGCTCCCGTGAACGGAACATCACATCGCAGCGAGACACGCCAGCCAACCTCGCTGCAAGAGATCCTGGGCAAGATGAGCGAGAGCGGGGATTTTCAGGCCGTGATCCTGGCCTCAAAGGATGGCCTGCCCGTTGCCACCGAACCCGCCGACTATGACAGCGAGATCGCGGCGGCGGCCGTGGCCCTGCTGCGAAAAGTGAGCAGCGAGGCGCAACAACAGGTGGGACTGGCGGCGCTGGACGAAGTGACCATCCGCAGCAGCGACCACGTGCGCCTGGCGTGCCGCTACCTCGACGTGGGAGAGCAAGGGCTGATCCTGGTCGCGCTCGTGCCCCCAGGTCACCATTATCGCCGCGCGACGAGCCGCGCCATCAGGCAGATCAGGCAGTTGCTCGCGTAGCTATGCCGCGAACTATTAGCCCGCAGATTCGGACTGATGAACGAGAAAACCATACTGGTCATCGAAGACGACTTTAGAATACAAGAATTCCTGTGCAACGCCGTGTTGACTCCTGCCGGTTACGCCGTGCTGACGGCCTCAGACGGCCAGGAAGGGCTGGAGCGAGCGCTGGCCGAGCGCCCGGACGTGATCCTCCTCGATCTGATGCTGCCTCGCCTGTCAGGACTGAACGTGATGAGCCTCCTGCAAAAACAGAATTGCCACATCCCCACCATCGTGCTGACCGCCTACAGCTCCGAGCAGGAAATCCTCAAAGCCTTCCGCCTGGGGGCCAAAGATTTCTTGCAAAAACCCTTCACCGTGGAGGACGTGTGGGCTGCCATCGAAAAAGCCCTGGCCGAGGAACGCCTGCGGCAGGAGAGGGAAAACTTGACGCAGGCGCTGGCCCAGGCCAACCAACGCCTGCAGCAGCAGGTGCAAAACTGGGCCACGCTCAACGACATCGCCAGGGCAATCAGCGCCACGCTGGAAGAGCCGGAGGTTTTCCGACGCGTCGTGCAGAACATCACCCGCATCCTGCAAATCGAGGCCTGCTCGCTGCTGCTCGTCGATCAGGAGACGGACGAACTCGAGTTCGTCGTCACGCTAAAGAGCGACCAGGCGCGCTACTCGGCCTTCCGTCTCAAGCCGGGCCAGGGAATCGCCGGCTGGGTAGCCAAACACGGCGAGCCGCTTCTCATCCCCGACGTGACCAAAGATTCCCGCTTTTACGCCCAGGTGGATCAAAACACCGGCTTTGAATCCCGCTCGATCCTGTGCGTACCGCTAAAAGCCAAGGGGCGCGTCATCGGCGTGCTGGAAGCCATCAACAAGCGCGGGCAGGCAGGAGATACCAGGTTCACCAAGGAGGACCTGGAGATGCTGACGGCGCTGGCATCTTGGGTGGCCGTCGCCGTGGAGAACGCGCGCCTCAACCGGGCCACGCGGGATATGGCCGCCGCCGCCGCGCTCAAGCAGACGGTGACGGCGATGGCCCACCACATCAACAACCGGTTGATGGCCTTCTCACTAGAACTGGATGGGCTGGAAATAGGGGGCGCCGTCGATCAGCACGCCGTAGGCACGATCATCGCCTCAGCCCGCAGGTCAATTCAGGAAGTGTCGGCAGTCATCAAGGCACTGGATCGGCTGGAGGAAATCCACACGATACCCTACGTGGGCGAGGCCGAGATGATCGATATCGAGGACGCGCTGAGGGAGCAATTGAGCCAGGACGTGCAGGCGCACCTCACTGCTTCACAACGCCGGCCCGGCTAGCTTGGCGATCTTGCCCCCCACCTCACGCCAGGTGATCTTGGAAATGCCGAGCTTTTGCCGCAGTTTGTCGGCCCCCATCCCCGCCCGATAGTCGCGCACGGCGCACGTCCAGCGCAGCATCTCGAACGAGAGCCCCTTAGAAAGCTCAGCCTCCTCCGCCACGTGCGTCAAGACGTACTCCAGGTTGCGCGCCGTGCAGGGAAAGAGAGCATCCTGCGGCTCGTACTGGGCACGATACTCGGCCAGCACCGCAGGCCACCACGGCGGCAAGCGCAGCTTGCGCTCCTTGTGGCGCCGACGGGGATTGACATAGCGAATCCACAGCACCGGCTGCGTGGGATCGCTAAAGTCAAGGTGGTTCACAACGATGCTCATGCACTCGCCCTTCTTGATCCCGGTGTGCAGGAGCAACGTCACCAGGAGATGCGGGCGAGTGTCGGGCTTTTCGGCGTGCCGCAGCGCCTGGGTCACGCCCAACATCCGCTCGACCTCAGCATCGGAGAGGATATCGGGCAGCGGCGTGAGCACTGGATGGTGGATCACCGGGGCGGCAGGATCGTCGGGCAGCACGCCTGCCTCGGCCAGCCAGCCGAAAAAAACCTTGAGCGTGGTCACGCGCCGGGCTAAAGACTTGGGGTTGCACGGCACCCCGCGCTCATCCACCAGCCAGCGCGTGAAGTGATTCAGGTCGCGGGTGGAGATATCGCTGACGGCCGTCCCCACCCCGACGAACTCGGCCAAGATGCCAAGGTCGGAGAGAAACGCCTTGGCCGTGTTCTCGGCAAAGCCCTGCTGCTGCATGTAGGTCTCAAACGCTCCCATAGCCGCACGCAGCGAGGAACGCGCGGTTACCCCGGGTGACGCAATAGCCTGAGGGCCATCCTCCTCAGAAGTCTCACCGATGGGCAGGGGTAGTTGCTCGGCCATGACAAGCCTCCTTTTCGTATAGTCGTTTTCGCGATTTATTCTACTCCCAAGCAACAAAGATGTCAAACCACCCTTCCTGGTGATTACCCATATATCTGGGTAAAGGGGGAATTGGGGGTGTGGTCGGGCGCTTTGCGCCCGACCACACCCCCAGAAATTCCTTTCTGTGGCGTTGCAGTAT
>JAFGED010000429.1 GCA_016931785.1 Anaerolineae bacterium | reverse complement strand
GAGAATAGCATGATGAAAGGCACCAGTGTTCGGCTCAAGAGCTTGTCGCTGATAACACTCCTAGGTTTGCTGGTGTGCAGCCTGTCGACCGGCGGATGCAACTCGTGTGCCGCCACAACAGCGCCGACGGCCTTGCCTCTCGCGACGGCAGATACACCGAACGAGCCAACAGCGGGGTCAACACCTCCAGCAGATAAGATGGCACCGACCTCAACGAAACCGCCAATACCCACATGCACAAAGACACCAGAAGCGACACCTACCGCGACTTTGCCTGGTGTTCTCGTGGAAAACGAACTCTTGTTCAGCGTGCCTGTAGGATCGGGACCAGGAGAAATCGGGTACGGCAGTTTTGGCGAAGGAGGAGGGGCGTTCTGGGGACCGATGGGATTGGCCATTGGTGCGGATGGCACTTTTTACATCGTCGACGAAGTAAACCAGCGCGTTCAGCACTATGATGTCAGCGGGGCCTACCTCTCATCGATCAATTACGTTCACGGTTACAAGCCACTTAACCTGGTGACAGCCACACTCGTCACGACCCTGCGTAACGCGACGGATGTCCAATATGATGGTAGGTGGTATCGTACCATCGTAGATTGGTCGGCGGATCCGCAGGGGAAAATCCTGGCGGGTGGACACAGTATAGAAATACGCTTACCTCAAACTGTGGGAAGTATGAGCTTCTTGAACATCAGTCCCGATGGAGGTTTCTTGGTAGAGATAGAAGAAATATCCTCCTATGGTCCCATCCGTGTCGACGTCACAGTACGCCGCTATGACGGCGAAGGAAATCTCCTGGGAATGGCGCGGGTTCCCCTCGGTGACTTCTGTTCAGTGACCGAGGACTTTATAGCCGTCGGCCTGAACGACCAGGCCTACACGCTCGTTCCAAAATGCGACCATGTCGAAGTACAGCGGCTGGTATTTGTGCCCCAGCTAGCACCCATCCTCCCCGACGACTGACTATCTCCAGGGAAGAGATCGCCTGTGCCTGTAACTACTCAGCCTTGCTTCGCAGTTGCCTTTCACGTTCGAAGAGAGAGGGGGGCGGGGGGTTCGAGAGCGGCTTCGCCGCTCTCGAAACCCCCATCTCTCCCTTTTCTCGGGTGAGGAGCACTGCTCAGGCGAATAGCCTGAGTAGTTACCTGTGCCTATGCATTGGACGTCGCGGGCCACCTGATTTGCAATCTGCACTCCGCCTGTTATAATGCCTGCGTCCGAGCGCGGAACTCGATACACTCCGGCGTCGTCTATAGAGCAGCGATTATATGCCAAAAGAGCCCGAACTACACGTATACAAGATTCACGAGCCGCACGGCGAGGAGGATGGCAAGGGGGAATACATCCAGCCCTTCAGGCCTCGCGCCGCGAAAAGCGACCAACCTGCAGAGGAGCTCGCGTCACTCGAAACGCAGCCGATAGACCCATCCCTGCTGCCGGGTGACGCGGCGCTTGCCGCCGAGGCGCTTGCCGAAGCGGCGCTCGATGAAGCGGCGGCAGGTGTTGGCGCGCCGCCGGAAGACGCGAGGGCCGAAGAAGAAGAACCTCCTGCAAGCGCCCCGCTGGCTCCACGTGAAGCGGCAGCGCCCATCGACGCTGCGCCAGCTATCGCTGGCGCGTTAGCAGACGACGTATCATCGGGTTTATCACCCGACGACGTGTCGTCAGGCTTGTCGCCTGACGACATAGACACTGGCGAGATACCGCGCCTCCTGGACGAGCCGACGATCGCGATGGACCGTGTGCCCACCGGCGCGACGCCCACCGCTCGACTGCCCCGCGCCGTCCCGCGGCCGCAGAGGCCCGCCGACTCTGTCCCGCCGCCCTCCCCCACGGGGACGAAGCGGATCGAGAAGTCAGCCCTCCCCCCCCCGCCGCCACCGCCCAGCAGACCACCGCGCGCCGAGGCGCCATCCTACCCCATCCCGCCACAGCAGCACGCCAGAGCCAACGTTCCCAGGGAACCATCCCGCTCCGTCCCGCCACCGCGCAGGACGGGCTACGTCCCGCCGCGCACACCACCACAGCCGGCCAAATCGAGGAGCAGAAAAAGTCGCAAGCCACGCAATTGGGAGAGGACGATGGTAAACATCTTGTTCATCGCCGTAGTCATCATCGTGCTCGTATTCTTCCTGGTCGTCGGGGGGGCCTTTATCGGCTACGCCTCCATCGCCGCCGAGCTCCCTCCGCCGGAGGAGCTGCGGAACCGGCAGACGACTTTTGTCAGCAGCAAGATTCTCGACCGCGAGGGAAACCTGCTGTACGAGGTGACGGACCCCCAGGGTGGAAAACGCACCTACGTCACGCTCGACGGGATCTCTCCGTACCTGGTCGCCGCCACGGTCGCCACCGAGGACCGCGATTTCTGGTATCATCCCGGCTTTGATCCCATCGCCATCCTCCGCGCCGTCTACTACAACCTCTCCGAGGGAGAGATCGTCTCCGGCGCCAGCACCATCCCGCAGCAGTTGGCCCGCAACGTGTTGATGACGCCCGAGGAGCGCGTGCAGCAGACCGCCGACCGCAAGATCAAGGAGGCCATCCTGGCCGCCGAGCTCTCCCGGACTTACACCAAGGAAGAGATACTCGAAATCTATCTCAACGAGGCTTACTACGGCAACCTGGCCTACGGCATCCAGGCGGCTGCCGAGACCTATTTCAACGTGGACGCGGCAGATCTCACGCTGGCGCAGGCGTCCTTCCTGGCCGGCCTGCCCCAATCGCCGGCCGTCTACGATCCCTTCGGCGGCGGCCTCGATGCATCCCTCGCTCGCCACCAGGCCGTGCTGGGGCTGATGGTCGAGGACGACTATATCACCGAGGCGGAGGCCGCACTGGCAGCCGCCGAGATACAGGCCTACGCGTTCAATGCCCCCAGGCTCGATCTGACCACCGCGCCCCACTTCGTCGTCTACACGCGACAGGTGGTGGAAGCGCTTTACGGTCCGGAAGTGCTCTACCGCAACCCCGAGGGCAAGAGCCTGCGCATCTATACCACGCTCGACCCCAACCTGCAGAGAGTGGCCGAGCAGGCCGTGCGCGATGGCGTGGCCGCCCTGGCCGACCAGAACGCCACCAACGGCGCGCTCGTCGCCATCGACCCCGACACCGGCCAAATCCTGGCCATGGTCGGTTCGGCGGACTTTGACAACGAGGCCATCGACGGCCAGGTCAACGTCGCCCTTCGCTGCCGCCAACCCGGCTCATCCATCAAACCTCTCACCTACATCGCTACGTTCGAGCGGGGATGGACGCCAGCCACACTGCTGTGGGACCTGGAAACCGAATACCCTGACGGGGCCAACCCGCCCTACGTGCCGGTCAACTATGACGAAAAGTATCACGGCCCGATGCTCGTGCGCGATGCGCTGGCCAACTCCTATAACGTCCCTGCCGTGGAGGCGCTCCAATTCCTGGGCGTGGATGGCCTGCTTGATATGGCCGGGCGGCTGGGGGTCGATTCACTGGTACATCCCGAGCTCTACTGCCCAGACTATCCCTACGACTATCCGCCAGCCTACGGCCTGGCGCTCACGCTCGGAGGCGGCGAGGCCAAACTCCTGGAGATGACGGGGGCTTTCGCCGTCTTTGATAACGGCGGCGTGCGCCTGGCGCCCACGCCCATCCTGCGCATCGAAGATAGTGAAGGCGCCGTGCTGGTCGATAACACCGCGCGCGAGGGAGAGCAAGTCGTCTCGCCCCAACACGCCTATCTCATCACCAGCATCCTCTCCGATACCCAGGCCCGCTGCCGCGCTTTCCGCTGCCCCAGCATCCTCGAACTCAGCCGGCCCGCGGCCGCCAAGACCGGCACTACCAATGACTACCGCGACGCCTGGACGATCGGCTACACCCCCGACCTGGTGACCGGCGTGTGGGTGGGCAACTCGGATAACTCGCCGATGAGCCAGGTGGCCGGTGGCGGCGGGGCCGGGCCGATATGGCACAACTTCATGGAATCGGCTCATCAGGGCCTCCCCGTGCGCGATTTCGTGCGCCCGCCCGGCATCGTCGAGCACGAAGTCTGCGCCGATTCCGGCGCGCTTCCCACCGAGTACTGCCCCAAGCGCAAGGTGGAGGTCTTTGCCGAGGATCAGCCACCGCTGGGCATCGAACACGACTGGTACCAGATGGTGCAGATGGACAACTTTACCCGACTGCGGGCGAACGAGCTGTGCCAGGATCAGGTCGTCGAGGAACTGATGGTCGTCATCGATGACAAACGCGGGCGTGAGTGGGCCCAGGCCCATCCAGAGTATTTCGGCGAGCTGCCGCTGGCGCCGCTCGAATTTTGCACCGACGCGACCGACCGGCCCGAAATCACCATCACCCAGCCCGGCGAGGGGAGCGAGGTCCACGGCGTCGTGCAGGTCTTTGGCACCGTCCAGGTGCCCGACTTTAGCCACTACGAGGTCTTGTACGGCGTCGGCGACGACCCCATCGGCTGGGGTTTTGTCAGCGGCCCGCACAGGACCCAGGTGCGCAATGGATTGCTGACCGAGTGGGATACCGGCCACCTGGCCCCCGGCCCCTACACGCTGCGCGTCACCGCCTTCAACAAGGAGATGCGCAGCGTCGAGACGCGGGTGCACGTCAACGTCGCCCACCCGACCAAGACGCCTTCGCCGACGCCGGCTCCCACAGGGACGCCGACGCCCGTGCCAACGCTGACGGGAACGCCGACGGAACCGCCCGTCACATCGACGCCCAGCCCTACGCCGGAACCAACGGCCGCGCCGACGACGCCCGCCCCAACGGGAACGCCGACATCGCCTCCCACGTCTGTGCCGACAAATACGCCGACGCCCACGCCGCCTCCGCCGACATCCACGCCTACAGCGACGCCGACGCCCACGCCAGAGCCGACAAAACCCACGTCGACACCAACACCTACCACGCCCACGCCAACACCGACCGAGTCGCCGCCAACCGACACACCTACCCCAACGCCGACGCCTTGACGCTTCACGGGGAAAAGCCAGAAGACGCCCAAACGCTTCGCGGTTGGCTGCCGCTTGCGGTAGTCCCGCGCGGGCAAAGCTCGCACAGGCTTTTCCCTCAGGAAGCCCCGGCGCTCTGCGCCGGGGCTTCACGACCGCAACCCATAATGAAAACAGCCCCGGCTTGGGCCGGAGCTGCGTTTGTTCAAAATCTTGAAGGGGCTACCGCACGATCACCTGTTCGCGCTCTGGCCCCACGCTGATAGACGTGACCGGCACGCCAACCCGTTCCTCGACCAACGCTACATAGTTCTGCGCGGCAGCGGGCAGATCGTCGAACTCGCGCACGCCCATGATGTCCTCCGTCCAGCCAGATACTTCCTCATAGACCGGCCGCCACTTGGCCAGCTCCTCCAGGCCAAACTCGGCCGGAAAGTGCGCGATGCGCTTGCCATCTCGCTTGTAGGCCACCGCAACCTTGAGCCGCTCCAGCCCGCTCAGCACGTCGAGCTTGACCAGCGCCAGCTCATCGAGCCCGTTGATCCGGGCGGCGTAGCGCAGGATGACGAGATCGAGCCAGCCGCAGCG
>JAFGED010000083.1 GCA_016931785.1 Anaerolineae bacterium | reverse complement strand
GGCAATGCGGCCGTGGCTACCCAAGCCGCGGCTTTTTTTTACTCATTACTACTCAGGCACATGCCTGCCAACGCTCTTGAACATGGAAAAAGGGGAAATTTTGGGGTGTGATGGGCGGCGAAGCCGCCCATCACACCCCAAGCCCCACTTTTTTGCTCGAGAGGTTGAGCAGCAACTCGTAATCTTTATCTGAAATGACAGGAACGATCACAGCGCTGCGCTTTCGGAAGCGCAACAAGGATCGCGTCAACGTTTATCTTGATGGCAGGTTCGCCTTCGGACTGGCCGCCATTGAGGCGGCCCATCTCCGGGTGGGCCAGATGTTGAGCGATGCCGATATCGCTCGGTTGCAGAAAAAAGACGAGATCGAGCGCGCATACGAGCGCGCACTAAACTTTTTATCCTATCGACCTCGCAGCGAGGCCGAGGCACGCCGCAACCTGCGCGGGAAAAACTTGGAGGAAGATGTCATCGAGGCGGTGATCGAGCGCCTGACGCGGGCAGGGCTGCTGAACGACCGGGAGTTTGCCCGTTATTGGGTGGAAAACCGAATGCAGTTCAAGCCGCGAGGCTCGCGGGCGCTGCGCCAGGAGTTGTGGGAGAAAGGCGTCCCAGACGCCGTCATCACCGAGGCCATCGAAAGCGTGAATGAAGAAGACATAGCTCGTCGAGTGGCAGAAGATGGCGCTCGACGGATGGCACACCTCCAACCGGATGACTTTTGTCGCAAGTTGAATGCGTACCTGGCGCGCAGAGGTTTCTCCTATGCGGTCATCAAGCCGCTGGTCGAGGAGATGCTGGAGACGGTCTGCTGCGAGATACCATCCGACATAGGAGGAAGCGAGGGAATGTAAATGGAGATACTCAAAATTACCATAGTGGCAATCCTAGCGTTAGCCGTGGGACTTGGCCTGGGCTTTTTGATACGCAACTATGTGATTCAGTCCAAGATCAAGAAGCAGCAGCAAGAGGCTAAGGTACAAATACATCAAGCAGAGAACAAGGCCAACGAGATCATTCTGGCCGCCAGAGATGAAGCGCTCAAGGTTCGCAATGAGGCGGAGCAGGAACTGGAGCGGCGTCGCAGCGCCCTGCGCAGGGAGGAGGAGCGCCTGCAGCAGCGACGCGAGAAAATGGATCACCAACAGGAACGAATGGAACAACGGGAACAAAGCCTCAACAAGCGCCAGAGCTCCCTGGATAAACAGCGCAACGAGGTCGAGCGGCTGCAACAGGAGCATGTGGAGACGCTGGAACGGATCGCCGGGCTGAGCCGCGAAGAGGCCAAAGAGGAACTTATGACGATCGTCGAGGAGGAGAATCGTCAGGAGATGGCGCGGGTGATCCGCGAGGTAGAGGCCGAGATCAAGGAGGAAGCGGACGAGCGCGCCCGCAAGATCATCACCTACGCCATACAGCGGATGAGCAGCGAACAGGTGGCCGAGTTCACGGTCTCTACGGTTCCGCTGACATCCGACGACATGAAGGGGCGTATCATCGGCCGTGGCGGGCGTAACATCCGCGCGTTCGAGCAGGCGGCAGGCGTCGACGTCGTCGTGGATGACACGCCCGAGGCCATCACCATCACCTGCTTCGACCCGGTGCGCCGCGCGGTCGCCTCGCGTGCCATGGAACGGCTCGTGGTCGACGGGCGCATCCACCCTGCCCGCATCGAAAAGATCGTCGAGGACAGTCGAAAAGAGGTCGAGCGCATCATCCGTGAAGAAGGAGACCGGGCAGCGTACGACGCCTCCGTGCCCGGGCTGCACCCCGAGATCCTCAAGCTGCTCGGCCGGCTCAAGTTTCGCACCAGCTACGGACAGAACCAGCACGCGCACGCCATCGAAACGGCCAAGCTGGCTGGCTTGCTCGCCGAGGAATTGGGGGCCGACGCCGACGTAGCTCGCGCAGGCGGGCTGCTGCACGACATCGGCAAAGCAGTGGACTTTGAGGTAGAGGGAACGCATGCGAGTATCGGCGCCGATATCTGCCGGCGCTACGGCGTCCCAGAGAAGGTGATACACTGCATAGAAGCCCACCATCACGAGGTCGAGCAGCTCTCTATCGAGGCCATCATCGTCGAGGCCGCGGACGCGATCTCCGGCGCGAGGCCAGGAGCGCGCCGCGAGAGTCTGGACCTGTACCTGAAGCGCATCCACTCGCTGGAAGAGATCGCCAACTCCTTCACGGGAGTAGAGGAATCCTACGCCATCCAGGCCGGGCGCGAGGTGCGCATCATCGTCAAGCCCGAGGAGGTGGACGACCTGGCGACCATACAGCTCTCCAGGGACATCGCCAAAAAGCTTGAGGAGAGTATGGAGTATCCAGGGCAGATCAAGGTGACGGTGATCCGCGAAATACGGGCGGAGGAGATCGCCAAATAGCTTCTTCAAAAAACAACGGGCCGGATGCCTGGACCATGTCGGTCCGCATCCGGCCTGTTTGCTTTGCACCAATCAGCTTTGGGATGGGCCCTAGGGCAAGTGCGCTCTTGGGTTCAGTTGCTCGCCGTAGTAGCGTATCTCAAAGTGCAAGTGTGGGCCGGTGGACCACCCGGTGCTGCCCACCGCGCCGATGACCTGGCCGCGCTCCACCGCCTGCCCCACCTCGACGTATATATTGCTCAGGTGAGCGTAATAAGTGGCAAAGCCGTTAGCGTGGTCGATCACGATCAGGTAGCCGTAGCCCACGTCGGTCCAGCCGGCGAAGCTGACAAAACCGCCGTCGGCCGCCTGGACGGCGCTGCCCGTTGGCGCTCCAAGGTCGATCGCCCGGTGGCCGTGCCAGAACCCCTGCGTGATCCTGGCCCCAACCACGGGCCACTGGAACCGCCCGGTGCCTCGCGCCCCTCCGGGAACGGAGCCGGTGTACGAGGTGACCACCTTGGGCACGTAGGGCTTTTCGCCACCGGGGATGATGAGACGGTCGCCCTCTTTGATCGTATAATCCGGCGGCGCCAGGTTGTTATACTCGCAGGTGGCAATCGTCATCGAGACGACCTTGTACGTTTCGGCGAGAGAGTCCAGCGTGTCGTCCGCGGTGACCGTGTGGTAGGCCCCGTCGATGGGCAGGATGATGACCTCCTGTCCGATCCGCAACAGGTCGGGGGCATCCTCGATGGTCGGATTCGCCCACATGATCGTCGTGGGTTCCAGATTGTAGGCAGCCGCGATAGACTGTACGGTATCGCCCGCCTGGACGATGTAGGTCTCCACGCCGAGACGCGGACGCTCCGGGATAGTGGTGTGCGGCTGGGCCATCCGAGGGACTGCGCCGTAGGTGCCGTTGCCGTTGCTCAGGGATTCGCCGTTCTTCCCGTTCAGCTCCAGCATCAGGGTTTCGGTAGACCCAACAAAATCCTCCCCGCTGGCAGCGGCGGGCAGGGCAGACATAGCGGAGACAGAGCCGGTCTGCGCCGGCCACTTGACGCTGTTCAGCCCGATGACGGCAACCGCCACGACGACGACCGCCAGATGGGCACTCGTCCGCGTGAGGAATGGTCGCCAGCCACGCCAATCGCCGGCGCAACGATAAACCGTGGTTGCCAGCCAGGCAAAGGCGCGCACAAAGACGTTCTCGAGGCCGCGGCGAAGGGCCTGGCCTCCCTCGATGGCAAATGACAGAACTTTACGTTGTGATATCTGCATCGACTTTTTCATCTATACGCGTATCGCTACTGGTAGAGCAAGGGGTCTTGTGGCACGCCGTTCATTCGAATCTCGAAATGGAGATGGGCCCCCGAAGACCAACCGGTGCTGCCGCAGTAGCCCAGCAAGTCGCCCTGCATGACGGCCTGCCCGCACCCCACGGCGATGCTGCTGAAATGCCCGTACCGGGTGACAAAGCCATTGCCGTGATCGACCTGGGCCATGATGCCGTAACCACCGTTCCAGCCCGCGATCGTGACCAAACCAT
Source organism: Anaerolineae bacterium (assembly GCA_016931785.1). GTDB lineage: Bacteria > Chloroflexota > Anaerolineae > B4-G1 > B4-G1 > JAFGED01. Next base: position 13,428 of record JAFGED010000083.1, on the reverse strand, counting down.
TGTCCGCGGCCACAATCGGATCGCCCGTCCTACAGCGATAGTCGAGCCCGATGTGCGTCGGGTTGCGCGGATCGTGGAAATACCAACCGGAGACGTCGGGTCTGCCAGTAGGCAGGATGAACCACCCGTTGGCACCGACGCCGGTATACGTCGTGCCGCCGCAGGCCCCATAGACGAGTCCGGCGGGGCCAGGCAAAGGAACCACAGGCGGCGGGTTCCATTCGACCTCGTCGCCCGTGCCTCCGGGGACGACGAGCAATTGTCCCTGGGTGGGTTGGTCGCCCTCCTCCAGGCCGTTCCACTCGTTATACAGGACCGCAGGCTCCACGCCGTAGAGAGCGGCGATATCCGCCACCGTCTCGCCCGCGCCGGTGGTGTGATACACGCCATCAACCGGCAGGATGAAAAGCTCGAGCCCGGGTTTGATGAGCCACGGGGCGTCCATGAGCGTCTCGCGGTTGCTCCACACGATCGTCTCCGCCGAGAGGCCGAACTGAGCGGCGATGCCATAGACGGTGTCGCCGCCTTGGACGGTGTAGGTCTTGACCCCAGAGCGCGCGCGTTCCGGGAAGGCAGTATGGGGAATGGGAAGCCGGGCGACCGTGTCGGTGCCGGGGGATAGCGACCAATCCCTCGAAGAGGACGGGCTGGCAGGCAGCGCCATGCTCGCGTTCGATAGCGCCGCCACTGCAGAAGGCGCACCGCCGGCGCTGATCGGATCGCCGACGGCGATCCGGGGCAAGGGGATGCCCACGCCGCTGACAAAGATGGAGACCACCGCGAGAGCGACGATGCTCAGGTGAGCCGTGGCGCGGGTGAGGAGCGGACGCTTGGTGCGCCAATCGACGCATGTACGCCAAACCCCCGTCACGCACCAGGCCACAAAGCGTAGCATAAGGGAACGTGAACAGGAGGAATTGGCTTTCGCCGTGCAGCTCTCCCCTTCAATCGAGACAGGGAATGATGCATTTTTTATTGCGGACGATCTAAGGTTCTGCAACAATAGTCGCAACCCCCATAAATCATTATACCATCAAAAAAGGGCAATGACAACTTTCCTGCGGCAGCATTTTCACTGATTTAGGAAAGGCGTCAGAACGGCTCCCCGCAATGCGGGCACACCGTATCCTCCGGCCCGACCTCGCCGCCGCACTCGGAACAGACCAGCGCCAGTTCCGCGCCGCAGGCCGCGCAGGCGGTATCGTCCTCGCCGATGGCGGCGCCACAATCGGGGCACAGGGGCTGCCCGCAAGCGGGACACTCCGCCGCGCCGGGGGAAATCTCAGCCTGGCACTTGGGGCAGGTGGGACCCTTGACCGCCTCCCCGCAGCGCGGGCAGGCGGTCTCCTCGGGGCGCAGCACCAGGTCGCACTTGGGGCAGACGCGTGTGCCGCACTCGGGGCAGGCGACGACCGCCGGCACAAAGCTGGTGTTACAATTGGGGCAGATCACCCAGCGCACGAGCGTGCCGCCGACGGTCTTGGAGAGGCTGCGCGCCACCGCGCGCACCTGGTGGCTCAGAACGTGGCCACAACCGGGACAGGTCTCTGGCGCGCCAAAGACGGGCTCGCCGCAGCCCCCGCAGCGGCGGGCAAAGACAGCGCCGCAGTCGGGGCAGACCTCGGCGCCGGCGGCGAGCTCGATCCCACAGTTGGGGCAGACAAAGACGAGCGCCAGGTCGCAATCGGGACAGCGCTCGGCCTCCTCCTCCACCGCCGCGCCGCAGCGGGGACATAGGGAGTGACCGCAGGAGGCGCAGAAAGGGTCGCCCACGTAGATGCGCGCGCCGCACTCGGGGCAGACGGGGCCGTCGTATGGCTCCGGTTCCGGTTCGGCCTCGGGTTCAGCTATGGCGGCATCTGCCGCCTCCGCCGCTTCGGGCGTGGGACCGCTATCGAAGACGAAACCGCAGTGCGGGCAAGCCGTGTCCGTCGGCGCGACCTCGCCATCGCAGCGGGGGCAGGTCAGCGTCCAGGCCTCGCCGCACACGCCGCAGGCGACGGCGTAGGGGTCCGCCAGCGCACCGCAGGCCGGGCACAGGTCGGCCCCGCAATGGGGACACGTATCCGTCTCAGGTTCGACGTCGCCGTTGCAGCGGGGACATGTGGGCATACGTCCTCCGGCTAGAGTGGGGAGATGATCGGGAGAAAGATGCTACTCCTGCGCCTGTTTCTTTTCCTTCGCTTCCGGCTGCTCTTCCGCCTCGTCCTCGCCATCTTCCCAGCCGATGATCCACACGCACAGGCCCGCCAGGCCGATAGTGGCCGCGATCAGGGCAGCCCACTGGCCCGCCGTAAAGCCCACGTCGCGGGCAGAGATGACGAGGATGACCACGAAACCGATAGCCAGCACGAGCCAGGCCGTCAGGCGCGGATGCTGGCCGATAAAGCGCTTCAGAAAAGCCATAAGACCTCCCGTTAGTTAAGTGACAAAACGAATCACAGCGGGCGCAGCACGCGGTGCTCGCGTAACTGCTTGACCAGCACCGGATCATCGTCATCTAACTTGGCCTCGCGCGCGGCCTCGCGCCACGCTTTCGGCAGGCCGGCGACGGTTTGGGGCTTGTACCCGAGTTCCCCAAAGAACTCGATCTGCCGGGGAGATAGCCCTGATCCCGGCGGCAGCAGCAAGGAAGCCTCGCATTGCAACAAAGCCGCGGCATTCTCCATCTCGGAGAACAGCGCAGGTGCCGTGGTGATGTGCTCGGAAGCCGGCCAAACCAGCAAGTGTGTCACTCTGACGACCAGGTTCTCGGCCCGCCATCCTAGAATCCCGACGAGATTATCACCCCGCTCGGCGAGCAAAAACCCCTCATCCCCAAAGCTCTCGATGATGGTAAAATCATCGACGCTCTGCTTGCCCACGACGCGGTTGATAAAGGCAGCAATCTTGCCCGCGTCGCCCGGCTTGGCCCGACGGACCGCAATCCCTTGTTCTTGCGCCATCCTCATCCTCCTCGTCCTTTCGAGTTCAAACCTTGTAAGCGTTCAGCCCGCCCTTTTCTCGACAGGATTTACAGGATGAAAACCCGCTCGCAGTGGCATTTGAATGGTAAATCGAGGAAAAATCCTGTACATCCTGTTAGTCCTGTCCAAAAAACCGCAGTCGCTGAACGATTACCATGCCTTGCACCTTGAACAAGAAACTAAACGCAAGCCGCCGCATGCATCAACGGCCACAATTATACTCCAAATGTCCCTTTCCTCCAAAAAGAGGGGCGTTTCACTTTTTGAGCAAATAAAGCCTTGCAGACATAGGCGTCCCAATTTACACTTGAGCACGCTTGCTTGAATGTGAAACGCACCCCTATCCCCCGATCAGCCGCTCCCACGCCTCCCGCACCTGCTGCTGGGTCTGTGCAAGCGTGCCCGAGGTATCGATGACCACATCGGCGCGGGCGACCTTCTCCTCCGGCGGGGGTTGGGCGCGCACGCGCTGCTCGGCCTCGGCCTGCGTTATGCCGCGCGCCGCGAAGATGCGTTCGACCTGCTGCTCCGGCCGGCAGGTGGTCACCCACAGGCTGTCGTAACCATCGGCCATCCCGGCCTCGATGAGCTTGATCGCCTCGATCACGACGACGCGGGCACCACTGGCGGCGACGCGCCGGGCGACGGCCTCAAGCGTAGCCGGGTGGACGATGGACTCCAGCCGCATCAGCGCTGCCGGGTCGGCAAAGACGATCTCCCCCAATCGCCTGCGGTCGATCTCGCCATCGGGGGCCAGCGCCTCCGGCCCGAAGGCCTCGACGATTGCCGCGTGGACGGGCGTCCCGGCGCGCATCACCTCGCGCGTCACCTGATCCGCATCGATGGCCTCGGCGCCCAGGTCGGCCAGCATCCGCGCCACGGTGGACTTGCCCGTGCCGATGTTGCCCGTGAGACCCACGGTCAGCGTCATCTCACCATCTCCTCCCAGGCCGCGAGCCGTTCGTCCAGTTCCGCCTGGACGCGGGCGTGCTCGGTGCCCAATTGGCTCACCCGCTCGACCTGCTGCTGCTCGCTGGCGGCGGCTAACTGGGACTCGAGCTGGACCAGGCGTGCTTCCAACGCGTGAATCGCCTCCTCAAGCTCGGCCTGACGCCGGGCGCGACGCGCCTCCTCGCGCTGCGCGACCTTGTAAGCCTCCCATTCCAGTTGCTGCGGCGACACCTCCTGCCGCTCGACGCGCTTTTCCCGCCGCTGCTGCTCCCGCCAAACCTGGTACGCCTCGTACCCCTCCTTGAACGCCCAAAGCTGCCCGTCCTCGATCGCCCAGACGCGGGTAGCCAGCTTGCGGATCAGGTAGCGGTCGTGGGTCACGATCAGCAGCGTGCCATCGAACTCGGAGAGCGCCTCCTGCAACACCTCCTGTGAGGGAATGTCGAGGTGGTTGGTCGGCTCGTCGAGAATCAGGACGTTGGCCCCCTGCAGCGTCAGGACGGCCAGCGCCACGCGGGCCTGCTCGCCCCCGGAGAGATCGCCGATGCGCTTGAAGACGTCGTCCCCGGAGAAGCGATAGCAGCCCAGCAGGTTGCGCGCCTCGCTCACCGGCATCTCGTGGGTATCCAAGATCGTATCGAGCACCGTCTTCTGCGGGTCGAGGCCGGCGTACCCCTGGGCGAAGTAGCCCACCTGCACGCTCGCCCCTACACGCACGCGCCCGGCGAGTGGGGCGACCTCGCCCAGAAGCGTGCGCAGGAGCGTGGTCTTGCCGGAGCCGTTGGGGCCGAGCAGCGCCACACACTGTCCCCGCCGCAGCTCGAACTCGTCGACGGTGAAGAGCGGCGCCTCAGGCTCGTAGCCCACGACGAGGTCGTAAAAGCCCGCCACCAGGTCGCCGCTGCGCAGCGTCTTGCCCAGGTCGAGGTTCAGCGGGCGATACTCCCGGGGTCGCTCGATACGCTCTAACCTTTCCAGCCGCTTTTGCCGCCCTTGAGCCTGGCGGGTGAGCTGGCCGGCCATGTGGCGGCGAATAAAGTCCTCGGTGCGATCGATGAACTGCTGCTGTCGCTCGTGTTCGGCCTGCTGCCGTGCCAGCCGCTCGGCCCTCTGGACGGCGTAGGCGCTATAGTTGCCGCGATACAGCGCCAGCTTGCCCCAGGCCATCTCCCACACCCGGTCGACGACGGCGTCGAGAAAGGCCCGGTCGTGGGCCACGACGACGACCGCCCCTTTCCACGCCTTGAGGTAACCCTCCAGCCATTCGACCCCCGCCAGGTCGAGGTGGTTGGTCGGCTCGTCCAGCAGCAGCAGGTCGGGCTCCTCCAGCAGGAGGCGCGCCAGCCGCGCGCGCGTCTTTTGTCCCCCACTGAGCTGTGCTACGGGGCATTGGAAATCGTCCTCGCCAAAGCCCAGGCCGGCAAGCACCAGCTTGATGGACTGCTCGTAGGTATATCCCCCGGCCAACTCGAACGCCTCCATAGCCTCGCCGTATCGCTGCAACACCTCATCGGCAGCAGAATCGGCCATCTCGGCCTCCAGGCGGCGCAGCTCGGCGGCTTGAGCCTGCAAATCGGCGAAAACCTCCAGCATCGTCTCCCACAGCGTACCATCGCTTTGAAAATCGACATGCTGAGATAGATAGGCGACACGCAGCCCCTTGGCGCGATGCACCGCACCGGCGGTGGGCCGCTCCAATCCGACCAGCAGGCGCAGCAGCGTCGTCTTGCCGGAGCCATTGGGTCCCACCAAGGCAATCTTGGCTCCCTGGGGGATTTCCAGCGAGATACCCTCGAAAATATCGTGCGGACCGTAGGATTTGGCCAGGTTGCTGGCGGTTAAAACTGACATGATATGGTACGCAACACTAAACCCGATAAACCCCTTGGGCTGCTCATTATACCACGAGCTTTTGACGTGCCAACCCGGGCGCATTTCAGTCCTGGACGAGAATTGTTTTCTTCAGTCGATGTTACAAGTGCCTACATCCCCAATCCGCGGGGACTGAAATGCGCCTCAGCAGTTTTGGCTGTACCCAAACTGCCCTTGTCTACAATGGTTCCCTCCTTTGTCAAACACATTGCCCCAAACTGAAAGGCGCCCAGCCAACCCTTGCCCTCAGAATCATTTTATAGTACACTCTTGTTATCGACTGGCCACCGGCGGCTAAAGCCGACAAGCCGCCAATAGAAAGGGTGGGGGACGCATCCCCCAAAGGAGGTTCACCATGCCTACGAAATTGGGTGCCCACGTCCTGCGCAGCGCAGCGCTCCTGGGTGAATTCATCCAGGCTCGCCCGGCCATCGTCAAGCTCGTGGGCGACTGGGGAACGGTCGCAAACATCCCCGCAGGCGTCCTGGTAATCGGCGCCAAAGCAGGAGAGTACGACGCCCAACTCCAGAGGACATCCGGCAAGACGCCCCGCGAAGCAGCAGAGCAGTACGTCGGAGATATGCGACCGACGTACGAAGCCAATCCCGCCATCGCCTACTGGGAGGGACACAACGAGCCGGTGTGGAACAACGAAGACGACATGGGCTGGTATGCCCAGTTCGAGATAGAGCGCATGAAGATCATGGCCGACATGGGGCTCAAATGCGTCATCGGCAACTACGCCTCGGGCTCACCGCCTCTGAACCTGTGGCCGGCTTTTATCCCAGCGCTCGAGGTCGCCAGGGATTACGAGGCGATCCTCGGCGTGCACGAGTACAGCTGCCCCTGGATGTGGTGGATGACGGGCAAGCACCAGATGGACCCCAACGAGGACCAGGGGGACGAGGGATGGACGACCCTGCGCTATCGCAAGGTCTACCGCACCTATCTGATCCCCGCCGGGGTAGGAGATGTGCCTCTGGCGATTACCGAGACCGGCATCGACCCGCTGGTGAACCCCAAGCCACCAGGGGCCAAAAGCGGGACGTGGTCGCAACTGGGCGACTATTGGCGAGATCACGACAACGAACCGGACAAGGCCGATTATTACTTCCGGCAGTTGGTCTGGTACGACGAGGAGCTACAGAAGGACGACTATGTCATCGGCGCGACCATCTTTACCTTCGGCAACTGGGGAGGGACGTGGAAGCATTTCGACATCGCCGGGACGCCGGTGGCCGAGAAGTTGATCGCGTATACGCAGAACGACCCGGCCAAGCCGTTCCAGTACCCGGCACCGGGGACACCGTCAAGCGGCCCGACCGGCCCGGCTGAACCCACCCAGCCCACGGAGGGACGCGGCAAACCCCGCGTCCAGTACGAGCGCACCTACGTGCTGCTGCCCCCCAATGCAGACGCCTCTTGGGCACAGGCGGTGGTGAACGGTGCATGGGATGCCAAGCGCTTTACTATCGGCGGCAGCGCCGACGACGCAGGTATCGGCGACCTGGATGCGCGGCGCGTGATCGCGGTTAACCCGGAGAGTTGGCCCGGACCTCAGACGCTGGCGGACTTTTTCGCCAAGTACTACCCCGGCGTCGAGTACGCCCCCATCAAGGCCTCGTCGCCTGCGGACCTGGCGCGCAAGCTGGACGAGATGTAACGTGGCCCGCCCACACAAAAGCCCTCGCAGTCAGCGAGGGCTTTTTCTGTATTGACCGATTGTCGCGACCAGCGCCCCACTAAGGGATACGCAACTCCTGCCCCACCTGGATCAGGTTGGGGTCCTTGATCTGGTCCTTGTTGAGTTCAAAGATCTCCGGCCAGCGAGCCGCGTCGCCGAGGAGCTCCTTGGCGATTTTGCTCAAACTATCGCCCGGCTGCACGACGTACGTCTTTTCTTTCTCCTCGGTCTTTTGCCTGGCAGCTTTGATAGCAGCCTGAACCTCAGGTGGCAAATGGGATATAGCTTTGTCATCCTTCTCGGCCTTTTTCTCCTCAGCCTTTTGCCTGGCAGCTTTGATAGAAGCCTGAACCTCAAGCGGCAGATGGGATATATCGTCTCTTGGCATTTCATTTCCTCCTCGAGTTTACTCTGGCCGACGAGCTTGCGCGCGTCGGATATCAAAAAGCTTGTCACAAGGTGACCTTATTTTAGCACAATCATCAGAAAAAGGTGAACGCGCTTGTATCCAATTACGTCGAGTTACCTCTTGTGCCGCTGCAGGACCACTTCCGCAAACGGCCGCTTGGGCACGTGGTGCACACCCTCGCTATCACGCCAGTACTTGATGTCGCCATCGGGGCCGAGGTCCTCGATCACGACCGTCTCCCTTGGCTTGCCCAGCGCCAGCACGAGCAATATCTCGTACCTCTCGGGAATCTGCAACACCCGCCGGAGCCCGTCGCGGTCGAGCGCGCCGAGCATGCAGCCGCCCAGGCCTGCCTCCGTCGCACCGAGCATGATAGACTGCGCCGCAATGCCGTGGTCGCAGCCAAAGTCTTTGCTCACTTCTGTGTCGCCCAGGATAACGATGTAAGCCGCCGGACGCTCGCCTTCCTCAGGCCCTTTCCAGTCCTTGAGATAACCCGCCCAACGCGTACAGGGAAAGATGCGCGCATTCATCTCCGGGTCGGAACTGAGAATGTACTTGAGCGGCTGCCGGTTCGCGCCGGACGCCGAAAGCCGCGCCAGGTTCACCAGATAGCCCAGGGCGCCCATGTCGATCGGCACGCCCTGGCAAAACCGGCGATAGCTGCGATTTTTGCGGACGAGTTCTGCAAGCATCTCGCTCCCTCCGATCAAGGCAACTGGCACACGTACTCCTGCCCTTCTCCCAGCACCGCGTGGACGATGGGCATCCACTCGCTGATGACGATGGACTGCGGGCACTTTTCCTCACACTCGCGGCACTGGATGCACTGGCTGGCCCGCTTCTCCTCGGGCATCCAGTTGTTGTACCCTTCGCGAGCGCGGTCGGGTTTATCGTACATGACGCCCTCGTTGTAGACCGCAAAGTTGCGCGGGATGTCCACGCCATTCGGACACGGCATGCAATACCCACACTTGGTGCAGGGAATGGGACAGAGTTCCTCGTACTTTTCCCGCACCTGGGCCACCAACGCCAAATCCTCCTCGGTGAGCGTGCCCACGCCCGAAGCCGCCGCGCTGGCGACGTTCTCCTCCACGTGCTGCATGGCGCTCATGCCGCTGAGCACCACCGAGACCTCCGGCTGGTTCCACAGCCACTGCAACGCCCAATCGGCAGGCGCGCGCTTTGTCGCCGCCGAGTCCCACAGCGCTTGAATCGGCTGGGGCGGATCGACCAGCCTGCCCCCCAGGATCGGCTCCATGATCACCACGGCCAACCCCTTCGAGGCCGCGTATTTCAACCCCTTGGTGCCGGCCTGGTTTTCGATATCGATGTAGTTGTGCTGAATCTGGCAGAACGTCCAGCCTTCGTAATCATCGATGATCATCTGGAAAGCATCGTAATCGTCGTGGAAGGAGAAGCCGATGTGCCCGATGCGCCCATCGGCAATCGCCCCCTCGGCCCACTCCCGCACGCCCAGATCGCGTACCTGGGGCCAGCGCTCCTTGTTCAGCGCGTGCAGCAGGTAAAAATCGATGTGCTCTTCTTGCAGCTTTTCGAGCTGCTCGTCGAGGAGCGCGTCAAAATCCCCGGCGGTCTCGACCTTCCAGCACGGCAGCTTGGTGGCCAGCTTGACCTTTTCCCGGTACCCGCCCTTGAGCGCCCGGCCCACGAACCGCTCGCTGTTCCCCCCGTGATACGGATAGGCCGTATCGACATAGTTCACGCCGCGGTCGATGGCATAATGCACCATCTTGGTCGCTTCCGGCTCATCGATGTTGGCGCTCTCACCGCCTATCGTGGGCAACCGCATACAGCCGAACCCCAACGCCGAGACCTGCCAATCCAGTTTTCCAAACTTGCGGTATTGCATATTCTACCTCCTCGAATCAGTACCCCAACTTTTTGTCCACCACGTTGCGCAGCGGCTCGCCGGCCCTGTAACGTCGCAGGTTATCCAAAAAGATCGCCATCGCCCGCTCGTCGTAGTGCGGAGTGACACCCGCATAATGAGCCGTGACGATAACGTTTTCCAATCCCCAAAGAGGCGACTCCTCCGGCAGCGGTTCTTCTTCGAACACGTCCAATCCCGCCCCGGCGATCCATCCCTCCTCGAGCGCCCGGAGCAAAGCGCTCTCGTCGACGATGCCTCCTCGACCGATGTTGACCAGGTACGCCGTCGGCCTCATCGCCCGCAGCTCCCGCTCCCCGATCATCCCCTGGGTCTCCTGGGTCAGCGGGGCTGTCACCACGACCACATCCGCCCGAGGCAGCACGTCCAGCAGTTGGTCAGAGCCAAACATCGCCTCCACGCCCGGTAAGCCGATCGTCGGGTTGCGCCGTACACCCAACACCCGCATCCCAAACGCCATCGCGACCCGTGCCGTTTGCTCGCCGATAGCGCCGACGCCGATCAAAACCATCGTCTTGCCGCTCAACTCGAACAGGCCCGATATTTGGCTATGCGAGGCCCACTCGCGGCGTCTCTGGAAGAGCACGGCATGGTGAAGCTCACGCGCAAACGCGAGCAAGAAAGCAAAGATATGCTCAGTAACCTGGATCTCGTGCATGCCTGAGGTGCTGGTCAGCACAAAGTCCAATCCGGCCGCCTGGGGGTGACGCAGCAGCCAGTCGGCGCCAGCAGACCACTGCTGATACCAGCGCAGGTTGCGCGCCCGCAGCAGCAGGTCGAGCGGGAACTGGCAGGCCGCGATCTCGATATCGTCCAGCGCCGCCTCCATCTCCTGCCGGTCCTCGGTCACCAAAAGCCGCATGTCGGGCGCTATCTCCTGAATTTGAGCCCGGTACGACTCGGAAAAGCGCTCCGGTTCAAACCCGACTAGAATCGTCCTCATTTTTTCTCCTTAGAGGTCATCGTGCGCTGGCAGCCTGGGCCTGCTCTTGCGAGTAACGCACGTGCTCGCACATCGCGCGGCGCGCCTTCTCCGGATCGCGCGCCTTGACGTGGCGCAGAATGTCGCGATGATAGGCCAGGCTGTCCTCTGCCGCGCCGGGGGCCTGGTAAGCCAGCAGCGCCGCCTCCGACCAAAAACTGCTGATGGCATTCAGCAGCACGCCGAACAGATCGTTGTGGGTCGCAGCCGCCAGGGCCGAGTGAAAAGCCAGGTCGTGCATGATGAATTCATCCGGATCGCCGATGTGGACAGCCATCTCCTCGATGACAGTCTCCATCAGTGCGTGATCCTCATCCGTCGCCCTCTCTGCAGCCAGGCCGGCGACCTCGATCTCGATCATGTGGCGGACCTCGTAGACGTTATCCAACAGGTCGGGACATTGGCGGAGCTTGAGGAGCAGTGCAATAGGGGCAGCCGCATCGTGGGGACTGAGCGCGCGAATGTATGTGCCGCGACCGGGTTTGACCTCGACGAGCCCGCGCACGCTGAGCAGGCGGATGGCCTCGCGCATCACCGTGCGGCTGATGCCCAACTGCTCTGCCAACTGTCGCTCGCTGGGAAGCCTGTCGCCGGGGCAGAGCGACTCGCCGACGATCAACCCCTCAATCTGATCGGCTACCTGCTTGTAGAGCTTGTCGTGGCTGAGGCAGAGATCGAGTTTGTCGCCCAAATAACGCTCCCCCGTCCGTGTTAGCGTGTGGTCAGACCACCTGTCCGCACACCCATTATAACACAGCCGGGGGGATGGGTCAACCCGAAACTCAAAAAACTGATTATCCCGCTTCCGGGCCGGGCAAGGTAAACGAGAAGATGCTTCCTTTTCCCTCCTCGCTCTCCACCCCCACCTGACCGTCCAGCTTTTCCACGATGCGCCGCACGAGGGAGAGTCCCAATCCGTGCCCCTTGATGCGCACCTGGTCGAGCCGGGTGAACGGACTGAACAGCCGCTCTTTCTCCTCCGCGGTGAGGCCTTGGCCGTTATCCCGCACCCAGAAGCGCACCATCTCCCCTTTCCCTTCACCCTCAGCGGGAGGGATCGAGAGGGGAAGTATCTCCGCGCCCAGCTCCACGCGCGGAGGCCGGCCACCATACTTGATGGCGTTGTCCAAATAGTTGACCCACACCTCCTCGACCCATGGGCCGTAGCCCAGTGCCGTCGGCCAGGATTCGGGCAAGACGATCTCGGCCTGATGCTCTTCGATCACATCGACCAAGCGTTGCTGCACTTCGACCACGACGCCCGACATGTCCAAAGGCTCCACTTTCGCCTCCGCCTGGCGCACGCCGGCCAGCAGCAACAACTCGTCGATGATCCTGTTCATCCTGCGCCCGTTCTGCGAGATCGCACGGGCGTACTTTTCCAGCTCCTCGGGCGACATGACGGCATAGTCCATCTTTAGGACTTCGGCAAAGCCGATGACCAGCCCCAGCGGGTTCTTCAGGTCGTGGGCCGCGGTGTGGGCAAAGGCGTCCAGCTCCTCGTTGCGAGCTTCCAGTTCAGCAGCGTACCGCCTCAGCGCTTCATTCGCCTGCTCCCGCTCGGTGACATCTTCGACCGTCGACACCATCACATCTACCTGCCCGGCCTCGCCAAAGAGGGGCGCGGTGTTGATCGAGAGCAAGACCCGCCGCCCATCAGGGTACTCGACGGCATGGCGCACGTCGAACACCGGCCGACCGGTGGTCATCACTCGCTGGAACGGCAGCTCCTCATCGGGAAAAGGATTGCCGTCATAGTCGGTGATGTGCCAGCCCGGGTCGTTGTAGGTGCGCCTCCCGATCCCTTCACGAGCCAGACCAAGCACCTGTTCCGCGCGGGCATTGGCAAAGGTGATCTGTCCTCTCCGATCCATCAAAGTGATGCCGACAGGGCTGGTATCCATAATATGCCTCACCAAGTCGCGCTCCCGACTCAACGCCTCATCTGCCTGCTTGCGCTCGGTTATGTCCTGGACGATACCCAGCATACGGATCGCCTTCCCCCCTTTGCCCCGGATGACATCCCCTGTCTCCGAGACCCAGCGCACCGTCCCGTCCGGCCAGACGATGCGATGCTCGATGTCATAATCCTTATCCTCGTTCACGCAGGCGGCGACCGAGTCGACGACGTACTGGCGATCCTCGGGATGGACACACTGGAGGAACCCCTCGTACGTTGCCGAAAACCCTCCTTGCTCGAATCCAAACAGGGGTTCGATCTGATCCGACCAGTGCAAATCACCCGTCAGAATGTCCCAATCCCAACTGCCGATATTGGCCACCCGTTGCGCCAGCGCATATCGTTCTTCGCTGCACCTCAGCGCCTCCTCCGCCATCTTGCACGAAGCCTCCGAGGACGCCAACTCGTCGAGACGGCGCTCAGCCTCCGCCAACCGCCGGCGCAGCTCGGCCAACTCATTCGGGGTTCGGTCTTTTGGCACACTTTCACTGCCCATCTTGTGCCCTCCACCAGCACGTCGCGCAGGTTCTCTCATAGTCCAATCGCACCGCTACCCTCGTGCTGGATTATAGCCCAACGACGGCCCTCGCACAAGCACCCGCAGAAAGAGGGTGCATTTGCCCCCTGGGGCGGCGGGCGCTCGGTTTCCGGCGAAATAGGCATAACACACGCTTTAGCGTTCATCAGACAGC
>JAFGED010000082.1 GCA_016931785.1 Anaerolineae bacterium | reverse complement strand
TGGAGAGCGGCTTCGCCGCTCTCCAAACCCCCATCTCTCCCTTTTTCGAGCGAGGGAGACTGCTCGGGCGAATAGCCTGAGTAGTTAGCTCACTTCTTCTATCCGCCATGTGTACCGAGGCCCATTATATCCCCGCCCCCAGCAGGGCACAAATCGCGCGGTTTGACGGTCATCAAGCCCCGCCCGGAGATGAGAATCTCCGGGCATAGAAGTTTTTTGCCACAGCCAGATCGATTCCAAGTACATTCTAAGAAGGATCCCAGATACAACACGATCAAGTCACTGAGCACCCAACAAAAGCACCTCTTGGACACATTTCCGTCCAAGAGGTGCAGGGCGCGCATCGCGCTATGGCTTGTTTCCTTGCGCCCGCCGGTGCCTTGACAGTGAAATGAGCTACACCCCTTCCGCCGCGAAAAACCTCCGCGCGTCCCCTATCCGCCGCGTGCGCCGGGCGCGGGGCAGGCTGGCGACGATCTGCTGGCCGTACCGCTTGGTGTTGATGCGCGAATCCAGGATGGCGATGACGCCCCGGTCGGTCTCGGTGCGGATCAGGCGGCCCACCCCCTGCTTGAGCGCCAGGATCGCCTCGGGCAGCGTCATCTCGTCGAACGGCCTGCCGCCCCGGTCGCTGATCGCCTGCTGCCGATACTGGACCACCGGGTCGCGATGGGGGAAAAAGGGCAGCTTGTCGATGATGACGAGCGAGAGCGCCGCGCCGGGGATATCGACGCCCTCCCAAAAGCTCTTGGTGGCAAAGAGCACCGCGCCCGCCCCACCGTCGCGGGCGAGGTCGTTCTGGAACAACTCCAACAGCTCGGCGCGGGCCAGGCCATCCCCCTGGCAGTAGCAGGTATAGTCCAGGTGCGGGCTGATCAGATTGTACAGCTCGTTCATACGACGGGAGCTGGTACAAAGGACAAACGCCCGGCCGCGGCTGGCTTTGAGCAAGCGCCATATCTCGCGGCCCAGGCTGAGCACGTACTCCTCCTCGCCCGCCCCGTACTGCGGCACCAGGCCGTTGGGGGTGTAGAGCAGCGCCTGCCTGGCATAGTCGAAAGGGCTGCCGAGCACGCACTCGACGGCCCGAGCAGGCTCGCCAGGCGCGCCCGTCTGCCGACGAAAGTAGCCGAACGGGCTCGAGTCCGTACTGCCGGCCGCAGCCAGGGTCGCACCGGTGCAGATCACGCGCTTGACCGGATCGAACAGCGCCTCCTGCAGGAATCCGGCCACCTGGATCGGCTCGCGGCACAGCACCACGCTGCCCGGACCGAGCACGCTCAAGTCCGCCTCGCAGTAGCGCACGTGGTCGGGCGGCGGCTCCTCGGCCAGCTCGCGGGCCGTGTTGGCCAGCTCGACGGCCCACGTGATCCGGGCCTGGTGCTGGGCGTTCTCGGCGCTACCTTCCTCGTCCTCGTCGTCCGAAACCGGCACCGGGGGATAGGCGCGCAGCAGGGTTTCGTGAATCCGGCTGATCCGGTCGGCCAGGGCCAGCCCCTCTTGCAGCTCGCCCTGCACCGCCCAGCGCCGCTCCCGCTCCGACGGTCTTTCCGCCAGTTGCGTGAACAGGCTGTGGTTGAGGCGGATCGCCTCCTGGCGCAGATCGTCGGCGGCGTGGCGCAGGACGACGGTGTCGTTGACGAACTGGGGCACCGTGGCGTACTCCATCCCCAAACACAGGGCGTGGACGGTGTACCGCTCCAGCTCGTGCGCCTCGTCCACCACGACCACGGGCCTGGGCGCGAGGAAGGGAGAGACCAGGTTGTAGGCCAGGAGCGCGTGGTTGACGACGGCGATATCCGCCTCTTCCGCCCGCAGCTTGGCCCGCTCGTAGTAGCAGGAGATAAAATCGGGGCAGTCGTTCCGCAGGCAGTCGTGCGATCCAGAGGTGACGGCGTCGCGCAGCCGCTTGGGAAGCCGCAGGTCCTCCACGTCGCCGGTGGGGATCTCGTCGAGCCGTTTGACCAGGTTAGCCAGGTCATCCTCCAGCCCGGGCAACTTGAGCTGCTGGCGCGCCTCCCGCAGCTTGAAGCGGCAGACGTAATTGCCGCGTCCCTTGAGCAGCGCGGCGGTGAAGGGACGCGGGAAAACCTGCTGCAACGTGGGGATGTCCTTCTCCCACAACTGCGTCTGCAGGGTCTTGTTGGCCGTGGAGATAAAAGCACGGGCTCCCTAAGCGACCAGCGGGATCAGGTAGGCGAAGGACTTGCCGCATCCCGTGCCGGCCTCGACGATTGCGGTTTTTCCCTCGACCAGCGCCTGCCGGACGAGGTGCACCATCTCCACCTGCTGCGGGCGATAGCGGTAGCGCTCGCCCAGGGCCCGGGCGACCAGGCCATCCGGGGCGAAGGCAGGCGCGACGTCGGGGACGTCGATGGGCTCGTCCTCGACGGTCAGGCGATCGCTGGATTCCGCGCGTGAGGAGACTGGCATAGCCAGAGAAGTATAATGCAGGTCCAGGGGGAAGTCAAAATTCGTACGCCCCTACTCCTTAAAGCTCGGCCCCGACTGGCGCAAGCTCAACTCCGTGTTACAATGTCCTTCCTACGAGCAAGCCACCGCCACAGCAGGAAGGGAGCATGCAATGCCGATCCAAACCAAACCCAAATGGCAGCCGCTGAGCCTAGTGCCGGTCGTCGCGTTGACGATCGATGGGATAATTCAAAACTCGGAATACCAACACGAGGCATTTTCAGAAGCCAAAGACAAGGCGCACCTCCTGGATGACGAGACCATTTCTCGCGCCACCGAGCTGCACGAGGCACAACTCAAGGACGTGCGGCTGTACGAAGAACAGCTCAAGCGCTGGCAGATGCAGCCTTTGACCGGCGACCAGCGGGGAGAAGTGGATAGGCTGCTCGGCCAGTTGCCCCGGGTCAAACAGCTATCCGAGGCCATACTTGAGGTACTGGACGAGATCAAAGAAAATGGGTGCGTTTCAAATGAGTTGTAAGGATGGGGGGAGCGGGCGGC
>JAFGED010000428.1 GCA_016931785.1 Anaerolineae bacterium | reverse complement strand
CCCCCGCCCCCCTCTCTTTTCACACGCGAAAGGCAACTGCGAAGCAAGGCTGAGTAGTTACGAGATTTTTAGAATTTCTCAGCGCTCTCTGTGAGCTCTGCGGTAAGATCCCTGACCGGTCCCGGCTAGGTCGGGTTAGGAGTAGCAAGACAAGATGAAGTTATCCAAGCTGTTCAAGTACCTCAAACCCTATTGGTTCTCGGCCATCCTGGCCCCGCTGCTGATGGTCCTCGAAGTGGCGATGGACCTGATGCAGCCCAGGATGATCCAACGCATCGTCGATGAAGGGATCTCCCAGCTCAACTTGGACGTTGTCATCCAAACCGGACTGCTGATGGTCGGCCTGGCGCTGGTCGGCGCGGTGGGCGGCGTAGGCTGCACGGTGTTCTCGATGATCGCCTCCCAGGGGTTCGGCACCGACCTGCGCAGCATCCTCTTCCGCAAGGTGCAGTCCTTCTCCTTCGGCAACCTCGATAGGCTGGAGACGGGACAGATCATCACACGCCTGACCAACGACGTGACCCAGGTGCAGGAGGTCGTCTCGATGATGCTGCGCATCATGGTCCGGGCACCACTGATGCTAGTCGGCAGTGTGATCCTGGCCATCTTGACCAGCCCGCGCCTGGCCTTTTTGCTGGTCGTGCTGGGGCCAATAGCGCTGGCCGTGCTGGTCTGGGCGATCAACAGAGCCTATCCGCTGTACAGCGAGGTGCAGCGCCGGCTCGACAAACTGAACACAGTTCTGCAAGAGAACCTGGCCGGCGTGCGCGTGGTCAAAGCGTTCGTGCGCGCCGTTCACGAGATCTGGCGCTTTGGGAGCGCCAACGACAGCCTGATGGCGCAGACCATCCACGCAGCGAGGACGGTGGCTGTGACAGGGCCGGCGACATCGCTGGCGCTCAACATAGGGGTGGTAGGCGCCGTCTGGTTTGGCGGCCTCCAGGTGACCGGCGGCGGGATGAAGACGGGGGAACTGATCGCCTTTATCAATTACCTGATGCGCACGTTGATGTCGCTGACGTTCGTCAGCATGCTGGTGATGCGGGCAGCGCGCGCCGAGGCATCGGCAGAGCGCGTCCAGGAGGTGCTGAACAACGAACCTGACATCCAGGATAAATCCGATGCCCTGACAGCATTCGCGCCACGCGGGCGCGTGGTGTTCGAAAACGTGACCTTTAGCTACGATAGCGACGGGCACGATCCGGTGCTCAAAGGAATCAGCTTTGTGGCCGAGCCGGGGCAGACCGTCGCCGTGCTCGGCGCGACGGGATCGGGCAAATCCAGCCTGATCCACCTGATCCCCCGCTTCTACGACGTGACCGACGGCAGGATCACCATCGACGGCGCGGACGTGCGCGACGTGCACGCGGGCGCGCTGCGTCGCAACATCGGCGTCGCGCTCCAGGAATCGGTGCTCTTTACCGGCACGATCCGTGACAACATCCGCTACGGACGCCCGGATGCCACGGACGAGGAGGTGGTCGCTGCCGCCAAGGCGGCGCAGGCCCACGAATTTATCAGCCAGTTCCCGGGCGGGTACGACAGCGAGGTGGGCCAGCGCGGGGTGAACCTATCCGGCGGGCAAAAGCAACGCATCGCCATCGCCCGCGCGCTGCTCGTGCAGCCCACCGTCCTCATCCTTGATGACAGCACCAGCCCGGTCGACGTCGAGACCGAGGTCAAGATCCAGGACGCGCTGGAGAATTTGATGCGAGACCGCACCAGTTTCATCATCGCCCAGCGCATCAGCACGGTGCTCAAAGCCGACAAGATCTTGGTGCTCGACGACGGGCGAATCGCCGCCGAGGGCCGGCACGGCGAGCTGCTGGCAGCGAGCCCGATCTATCGCGAGATCTATGAATCTCAGTTGGGAAATGGAGCGACGGCCAATGGCGGAAAATAGACCACGTCGAGACCAAACCCTACCCGCCCCACCCCCGATCATGGGACGCGGTGGGCCGCCGTGGCGCCACCTGATGGGCGAGAAGGAGCGCGCCAAGAACAGGCGCGGCACGCTGCTGCGCATCTGGGGCTACCTGAAGCACCAGCGATGGGCGCTGGTGTGGACAGTCCTGCTGGTCGTGCTGAGTTCGGGCCTTGACCTGATGATCCCTTACCTGATGGGCAGGGCCATCGACGAGTACATCCTCGAGAACGACCTGCCCGGCCTGGCGCGCACGGCGCTGCTGATGGCTGGTGTGGCCGTGGCGCTATCGCTGACCAACTGGCTGCAGGTCTATGTGATAACGGGCGTATCCCAGCGAGCCGTGCGCGACATCCGCAACGATCTCTTTGCCAGGCTGCAGACCCTCTCGCTGCGCTTTTTCGACCAGCACACACACGGCGAGCTGATGAGCCGGCTGACCAACGACGTGGAGAACGTCAGCAACGTGCTCGCCGACAGCATCACGCAACTGATCTCCACCGTCCTGAGCGTGGTCGGCGTGGCGGCGATGATGTTTGTGATCAACGCGCGCCTGGCCCTCGTCAGCCTGGTGACGATCCCGTTGATGATGCTCCTCAGCCGCTGGATCGCCAAGCACACGCGCCGGGGATTCCGCGAGCAGCAGGCATCCCTGGGCGAGCTCAACGGCATCATCGAGGAGACGGTCACCGGGCAGCGCGTGGTCAAGGCGTACGTGCGCGAGCAGGCAGCCATCGAGCAGTTCGACGCCGCCAACCAGCGCCTGCGGCGGTCAGCCGTCTACGCCCAGACCTTTGCCGGAGTGATGGGGCCAATCAACAACTTTGTCAACAACGTCGGCTTTGCCATCGTCGCCGGTGCGGGTGGCTGGATGGTCGTGCAAGGCCTGGCGACGGTGGGCACCATCGCCAGCTTTGTCAACTATGCACGCCAGTTCTCGCGGCCCCTGAACCAGATCTCGAATCTATACAGCACGATCCAGTCGGCCATCGCCGGGGCGGAGCGCGTGTTCGAGGTCATCGACCAGGTGCCCGAGCTTCAGGACGCGCAGGATGCCCAGCCGCTGGCGCAGGTCCAGGGAGACGTCGTCTTCAAAGACGTGTGCTTTGGCTACGAGGTGGGCGTGCCCGTGCTCAAACACGTCAGCCTGCACGCCCGGTCAGGCCAGACCATCGCCCTGGTCGGGCCGACGGGGGCGGGCAAGACGACGATCGTCAACCTGCTGACCCGCTTCTACGATATCGACAGCGGCTCTGTCCACATCGACGGCATGGACATCCGCCAGATCAAAATGGACGACCTGCGCCGCACGCTGGGCATCGTGCTGCAGGATACGTTCCTGTTCTCTGATACGGTGATGGAAAACATCCGCTACGGGCGGCTGGACGCCAGCGACGAGGAGGTGGTCGCCGCAGCCAGGCTGGCCAACGCCGACCAGTTCATCCATCGCCTGCCGGAGGGCTACCACACGGAGCTCTCGGAACGGGGGAGCAACATCAGCCAGGGGCAGCGGCAGTTGCTGGCCATCGCGCGCGCGATCCTAGCCGACCCCGGCATCCTGATCTTGGACGAGGCGACGAGCAGCGTGGACACGCGCACGGAGAAGCACATCCAGGAGGCCATGCTGCGCCTGATGGAGGGGCGCACCAGTTTCGTCATCGCCCACCGACTAAGCACGATCCGCGAGGCGGACGAGATCCTGGTGATCAACGACGGCGAGATCATCGAGCGCGGCACGCACGAGGCACTGCTGGGGCAAAAGGGGTTCTACCACAACCTGTACATGAGCCAGTTCAAGGGGCAGCAGGTATCTTTGTAGTCGAGGGCAAAGGCTATCTCGCTCCGACCAAGCTGCCCAGCTATGCGATCCCCACGCGTTTGGCCAGGTCGCGCAACTGGATATAGCTGACGGGCTTGAAGAGCACCAGATCGGCCTCGTCCTGGATATCCACGGCCATGTCCGGATGGGCGGTGGCGACGATGACGCGGGTTTCCGCCAACCGCGCGTCGGCGCGGACCTGGCGCAGGATGTCAATTCCAGACACACCAGGCAGCTCCAGGTCCAGCACCACCACGGCCGGCACCGTCTCGGCCAGCCAGGTGAGCGCCTTCTCGCCATCTCGGATGATCTCGCACTCGAACCCGGCTTCCTGCAGCGCGCTGGCAAAGATGATGCTGGCGTCTTCATCGTCCTCGACGATAAATGCTAGTGGGTTATCCATAGTATGCTTCCTTTCTCCACCTCTCCCCTCGCCCGCCTCTACCTTGCTCACTCCTGATGAGCCAATGAAACGTACGTCAGGTCACTGCTCGGTTTCACCGCCAGCATGACCGACGCAACCTCTTCACCTTTTTGGAACATCAAGAAAGGAGAATAATCTTTACCCTCCACCTCTCCGACCGCAAACAACGTCCACCCAAACATCGGCATGACCTCTATGTAGTAGGTCTCCACTTCCTTGGGGCCTACCGCGACGGTGTAAGCGTACATCCCGCGAATCTCCTCCCCCGCTATCGCCTCCGCCATCACGGGTATGCCCATCCACTCCGACACAGGTTCTCCCCGGGGCTCGGGAAGCAGCCCATCCCAAGCCACCGTAGGGCTTGCGGTCGGTGTGGGGGTCTCTGGCGCTGGGGTTTCCGTGGGCACAGGCGTGTCGGTGGACGTCGGCATCGGCGTGGTAGTAGGAGTCAGCGTAGAGGTCGGCCTTTCCGTAGGCACAGGTGTCTGGGTGGGATCGGGGGAGAAAAGGCCACAGGATAGCATCCAGACCGAGCAAGCTACGAGCAACATCACCCTAGGAATGGACCGCATCACAGGCCTCCGTCCCTCGTCCAACTCCATCATTTTCTCGTCACCGTGATACGGCTATATACCGTCGCGCCTTCCGGCAACTTGTCCAGACCAGGCCAATCGCTTTTATCCCTTGCATCTGCCAGATAAGCGCTGAATGCATCTTGGGCGGCTTTATCGGCCACTATCGCCAGGATATCAAACTTTCTGCCCTCGTCACCTTCAACGCCAACGTAGGTTATAGAGGACCAATTGCCTTTTGCTTCGACCTCGGCGGCATAGTTCTGGGGGTAGTATCGGCCAGCCTCTTGAGAAAGAACCACGACCCATATCACGTCTCCATCAGGGATCGCCCGGCTCGTTCCCCGTACCACTTCTGTCTGTTCTACCTGAGCCTGGTTGCGCGGGTAGCTGATCTCGACTTCGGTGCCCGGTCCGGGAACCAAAAACCGCCAGCCCAGGAAACCCGTGTTCACCACTGCTATCAAAATACAGGCCCACATCCCAATCGTCCATTTGCTGAACCTTGGTTGTGGCGCCGTCTCTCTACCTCTTCCTTTTTTCCCTGCCTGTTGGCGCTTTTCAGCCTTCTTGCCAAGCAAGGCGCAAAGCACGGCGCCAGCGGTGGAGATGAAGGAAACGGCTATTTGTGCTATATCAGAAGATTGCATCGCTCGCTCCTTATAACGCCAGATCTCCCAGGTGCCATCATCCCCCGCGTATCTGCCGTAGCTGCTCTGCCTGCTCCTTCAGCGTTTCCAGAATGCTTATCCCCTCTTCATCGGCGCGGACGATCGCCTCGACAAACGTCGCCGCTTCTGCCAAGTCTACCCGCTCGGCCATGGTCCTCACCGCCGTCCGGCGCTTTACCCCCGACTAGCAAACAAAAACCCCGACCCACCAGGGCAACGCTACAAATCCAATCCACAGCGCTCTCCTGGCGGCCGGGTCAAAATCTCCCATAAAGCATCGTGCCCCGAATGCAGCCCGACGGCCTGCACACTTGCCCGACCGTCAGCCACTCCGGGGCAGTCATACCACGACGGCGATACGTTGTCGTCGACTTACCATCCTCGCACCTGGGGAGAGCACTATCTCCACAAAGGCTGGGGGCAAAGGATTCGAACCTCTACATACGGATTCAGAGTCCGCTGTCCTACCATTAGACGAGCCCCCAGAGAAAGCAGCAGCTAGGACTTGCCTAGCTGCCGTATATTACCACAACTGGAAGAGAATCGCAAGCGCGGATATGGGTGGGGATGTTTGTAGTTGGGGGCAACGCCGTATTTGGAAATAGCCCCGGACAGACGTCTTCTCCCCCCTCCAACTCCCCCCGCTGGGGGGAGAGTTCGGCTTCCTTCAATTTGGCTGCGGTAAAAAATCTTTACGCAGTGGGAAAATAAAATTTCGCACTGCATCATTTCATTATTGCAGTGCGAAAAAAGATCAAAATACCGGGCCCGACGCCTAATGGGCAAATACGCCCTCGTGCGAATCGAGGGTTATGGCGGAAACGCTCGAAAAAACGGAAGGGTTATCCCGTCGGCCTGTATCTCAACGGGCACCCATCCCCGACGCCTATCTGGTGCCGGTAAAAGTACGTGTACTTTTGGCGAGAGACCTTACGCCTCCTCTTGCAAACCTCCTCCCCGCAGGCCGGGCACAGCGCCACCTCCGGAGAATCAGGTCCAGCCTCTACCAAGTGTCCGTTCAACCGCGCCTTTTGCACAGAGCTACCTCCCCCACCGCCCTTGGACTAGGGACCCGTAAAAGAATACCTCCCGTGGCGTTGTTACCGAAAAGAAATTTGCTCTCGCCATTTGATGATGATTCTGATGAGCTTTTGCGTATCATCTCAATAATCCGGTGGGTGGGGGGTGTGAGTGCGGCTGCGCCGCCCTCACACCCCTCGTCTTCCCATACTTATTGAGAAGATACGCTTTTACGGCTCTCAACCGACAAGGATGTCCAGATGGTTATGCCGCTTGAGCTTGGGCGAGGGAAGTTATCCTTTAACAAATCCTAGGCAATTACGAACAAACATCCCGCCGGCATCGTTACTGCGCTCCGACGGGTCGAACTCCACTATACCACATCGCCCCGCTTCCGTCTAGGTACAAAAGTCCCAAATCCCACGCGACTCAAACCTTACGCAAACCTTGCGAAGGCCAGAAGCCTTCGCAAGGTTAAAGGGTTAAGCGAAAAACCGGAAATCTTAAAACGCATCCGCCACCTGGATGACGGCGCGCAGCACGCCGTCGTCGTAAGCGGCGACGATCTCGAACGCCTCGGCAATGCGCTCCAGGGGAAACGTGTGCGTCCCCAGGGACGCGACGTCGACCAGCCCCTTTTGCACCAGCGCGATGGCGCGCGGATAGGTGTGCTTCATGCGCCGCACCATCTTGATCGTCAGCCCCTTGCGGCGCACGACGCTGGCGGTGAACGTCATCGCGTCCTCGGAGGGAATGCCGGCGACGACGACCTTGCCACCGGGCCGCGTGACGCGGACAGCCTGGTCGGGCGTCTCTGGCGCGCCGGCGGCCTCAAAAGCCACATCCACCCCGCGCCCGCCCGTCAGGCGCATGATCTCGGCCACGACGTCGGTATCCTCGGGGTTCAGCGCCGCATCGGCTACAGCCACACCAGCGGACGCGTACTGGAGGGCAAACGCCCGCCGGTAGGCCAGCGGCTCGGTCACATAGATCTCGCTGGCGCCCGCTGCCCGGGCCACCGCCGCCGTCAGCAGTCCGATGGGCCCGGCGCCCAGCACGGCAACGGTGTACCCCGGCTTGAGGTGCGCCAGGTCGACGGTGTGAATGGCCACGCCCAGCGGCTCCAGCATCGCCCCCTCCGCCGGGGTGAACCCCTCCGGCAGGGGAAAACAGTTCTCAGCCGGCATCACGGCGTACTCGGCAAAGACGCCGTCGATGGGCGGCGTGCCGCAAAAGCGCACGTTCGGGCACAGGTTGGGATGGCCGTGCTGGCAGCACTCGCACTCGCCGCAGTGGATCGCCGGCTCGACGGCGACCAGTTGCCCGACCGCCAACCCCGTGACCCCCTCGCCCAACCCGGCGACCCAGGCGGAGAACTCGTGCCCCATGGTGATGGGGGCCGTCACCACCTGGTCGCCGATGCGGCCCTCGACGTAATAGTGCACATCGGAGCCGCACGTCCCCACCGCCGCCACCTTTAGCAGCACCTCGCCGGGACCGGGCGCAGGGCGGGGCAGGCCCTCCACCCGCAGGTCACGGACGCCGTGCAGGCGGGATGCCCGCATGGTGTTCTGAAGTTCGCTCATATCTTTCAATCCTTTCAGCCTACGAGCGCCCCGGGGTTGTGCAGGACGCTCGCAGAGATAGCTAAACTGTGCCAGCGATTGCGTCGCCTACGTCTGGTACTCGGTCGGCGCGGCGGCGCGGTGAACGATCACGTCCGTCGTCAGGGCCAGCGCGGCGCCGCCAATGGCGCTGCGCACGGCAGCCTTTTGCACGACGGCAGGATCGAAAATGCCCTCCTCAGCCATATCGACCACCTGGCCAGAGAGCACGTCGAACCCGTGGCCGGGGCCAGCTTGATCAACCCTCCCCAGGACGACGCTCGACTCGTAGCCAGCGTTCTCGACCAGGGCGCGGAACGGCGCTTCGACCGCCCGCAGCAGGATGCGATAGGCCATGCGCTCGTCGAAATCCTGGCTCTGCTCCAGGCGCTGTTGCAGCACGGGGCGGCAGGCCAACAAGGCGGCCCCGCCGCCGGGCAGGACCCCCTCCTGCATCGCAGCCCGCATCGCGCTCGCCGTCCGCTCGGCCAGCTCCTTACGCACCTTGAGCTCCGTCTCGGTGAAAGCGCCGACCTTGAGTATGGCGGACCCGCTGATCAGCTTGCCCAGGCGGGACTCGAGCTTTTGCCGTTCGTTGGCTTCATCCATACGAGCGTGAGCAGCCCGCAAGGTGGCGATGTGCTCCCGCAGCTCGCGCGGATCGCCCTGGCCGCCGACGATGCCAAAGTGGGTGCGATCGGCCCAGACGGTGCGCGCCCGGCCAAAATCCTCGATCTTTACCCTGCTCAGCGTGTCGCCAGCATCGGTACGAATCGGGCGTCCCCCTGTCAGGATAGCCAGGTCTTGCATCGCACCTTGCTGCACGTCGCGCGTGCCGCCGGGCAGCTTGGCGGCCACCACCTTGATCTGCTCGGCGAACTTGGGCGAGGTCAGAAAACCTATGCCGAGATCGGAGAGGCTTTTGACAATGAGGAACACCTCCCTCATCTTGGCCTTGGCAACGAGCGTCAGCGGCGGTATCAAGTCGCGCGGGTCCTCCACAATCAGATCGGTGATCAGAATCAGGGCATCGTTCAACTCGGCCCGCAGGCTCGTCTGGTTGGTGAACATCAGCCGGGAAATAATACCGCTATCCCAGTAAACCCCCTCGATATACTCCCGCTCCAACCCAAAGGAACGGTGGGAGCGAATTTCGAGCCGCCCGTACTCACCGATGATGTCGAAAATCTCACCGATCAATTTGGCCATCGGCGGATCGTAGCAGATCGACTCGGCCAGGCGGGCGAGCGCCTCCTTGCCCTCCAAGTGTGACGTCATCCCACCCAACTCGCCCACGATGATCCTCAGACCATCGTCCAAGTATCTGCGCAAGCGCATCGCATTGCCGCCGGAAGCCAGGTAACGCACTCCTTGGTTATAGACTTCCCTGAACACCACCGCCGCAGTGGCCGTGCCATCCCCTACATTCTCGTGCAGCTTCCACAGGACATGGCGGAGGTACATCGCGCCCACGTCCTCGTCCCGGCCGGGCAACTCGATGATACGACGAGCGATGGTGCCGCCATCGTCGAGCATCTCTGGCGAACGGTGGCGAGCAGCCGTGTTCTCCAGCGCCACGATGCGCGGGCGCGGCCCCAACGTGGGGCTGATCGCATCCACGATCTTGTTGATGCCCGCCTGCATGCCTTGGTAAACACCGGGCTGCAGGACGACCCTGGGAGTCTGCCACCTTTCTTTGGACTGTTGTCTGGATCGTCTCATCTTTCTCTATCCCATCTCCTATGTGAAGCTCTCCGGCGCAAAAGGCAATCCGCCTGCCGGGGTTCCGGTCACAGGGTGGATTATAAGCGAGATTGCGAGTTTCGCAAGGCGCGCGGGAGGGCTCGCCCGATACCTACTAAACCCTTAAAGATAAAGCCCCCGTGGTGTTTACCCACATGTCGAAAATGCTCTTGCTGTAGGTCGTGACAAGCATCCTGAGCCTGTCGAAGGATGCAGGTTTGCACAAGCCGGCCCCTTCGATAAGCCCAGGGTGCTTACGAGGTATCATCTCAATAAGTAGGGGAAGACGGGGGGTGTGAGGGCGGCTGCGCCGCCCTCACACCCCCCACCCCCCGGATTATTGAGATGATACCTTACGAGCTTGAATTGTGGGTAATCACCAAAAGACCCCGCCTTGACAAACGCTCTCTGCCGTGTTAAAGTACGCGCCGTTGTGCTACCCACCATATCACGCATCATTATCCTGAAGGAGAAATTGTGAGAGGACTCGTCCCACCCCACGGAGAAAAGTTAAACCCCCGGTTCGTAAAAGTCGATGAAGAAAACCGCCGTAAAGCCGAGCTGCTGCCCCAGGTGCATCTGAATTCCAAAGAGGTCTCCGACCTGATCATGCTGGCCATGGGCGCGTTCAGCCCGCTGGATGGCTTTATGACGCAGGAGGATTACCTGGGCGTCGTCCGGGATATGGAGATGAAGGACGGCCTCCTCTGGCCGGTTCCGATCACGCTCTCCATCTCCGGCGAGGAGAGCCAGGGCTTGAAAGAGGGCCAGGAAATCGCGCTGGTCGATGGCGAAAGCGGCGAGATCATGGGCACGATGACCGTCCAGGAGAAATTCGCCTACGATAAACAAGAAGAAGCGCTGCAAGTCTTTCGCACGGACGACGTCGCGCACCCGGGCGTCGAACGCCTCCACACACAGGGGGACGTCTATCTGGGCGGGCCGGTGCAGGCCTTTAGCGAGGGCAAATACCCCGAGGAATTCCCCGAGTTCGCCAGGCCGGCGGAGACGCGCAGGATATTCGAGGAACGCGGCTGGAGCACCGTCGCCGCCTTCCAGACCCGCAACCCCATGCACCGCTCCCACGAATACCTGACCAAGATCGCCATGGAGGTCAGCGACGGGGTGTTCATCCATCCCATCGTCGGCAAGCTCAAGGCCGGCGACATTCCCGCCAAAGTCCGCATGGAATGCTACCGCGCCTTGCTCGAGAACTACTTTTTGCAGGAGCGGGTCGTTCTGAAAGTCTACCCGATGGAGATGCGATACGGCGGCCCCAAGGAGGCCGTCCTCCACGCCATCATCCGCCAGAACTTTGGCTGCAGCCACATGATCATCGGCCGCGACCACGCGGGCGTGGGCAAGTATTACGGCGCTTTCGACGCCCAGCACATCTTTGACGAGCTCAAGCCCGGCGCTCTGCACATCGAGCCGCTCAAGCTCGACTGGACGTTCTGGTGCTACAAGTGTGGCGAGATGGCATCCCTCAAGACGTGCCCCCACGAAGTAGAGGACCGCTGCCTCATCAGCGGCACGGAGCTGAGAAAGATGCTCTCAAACGGCGAAAAACCGCCCGCCGAGTTCAGTCGACCGGAGGTCCTGGACATCCTGATCGACTACTACAAGACCCAGAATTAGGAGGTAGTATGTCTGCCATCCTTCAGCAAATCGCGGACGCCCTGTACGACGGCAAGAACAACGAGGTAGCCGCTCTAACCCACCAGGCCCTTGATACAGGGCTGACGGCTGCGGAGATCCTCGACGACGGGCTGGTAGCCGGCATGGATCGCGTCGGCGCAGATTTCAAGAACGGCGACCTGTTCGTACCCGAGGTGCTCATCGCCGCGCGCGCCATGCACGCCGGGATGGACATCCTGCGCCCGCTGCTGGCCGAAAGCGACGTGCCGTCGGCGGGCAAGGTCATCCTCGGCACCGTGGCAGGCGACCTGCACGACATCGGCAAGAACCTGGTGGCAATGATGCTGGAGGGCGGCGGGTTCGACGTCGTCGATCTGGGCATCGACATCACGCCGGAAAAGTTCGTCGAGGCGGTCAAGAAAGAAACCCCCGACCTGGTAGGCTTGTCGGCGCTGCTGACCACCACGATGCCTTCGATGGAAAAGACCATCGATGCATTGAAAGCGGCAGGCTTGCGCGATAGCGTCAAGGTGATGATCGGCGGCGCGCCGGTGACGCAGGACTATGCCGACAACGTCGGCGCCGACGGCTACGCTGCCGACGCCGCCTCGGCGGTCGACCTGGCGCGGGCGTTGATGGCGTAGGGCGAATTGACAATTCGTCCTATCTCACATCCCACACCGCACGCACCAGCGCCAGGTACTCGCGCGTCTCCCACACGATCCGCCGTACGGCATAGTCCTGCCTGTCGGCGACGACGGCCACGGCGTCGATCCCCAGCGCGTCGCAGAGGTAGAGCGAGCGGGCGACGTGAAAACGCTGGGTGACCACCACCGCCTGCTCCAAGCCGAACACCTCGCGCGCGCGACGGCAGGTATCGTAGGTGCGAAAACCCTCGGGATCGAGAAGGACGGCTTCCCGCGGGACGCCCAGGCGGACGGCGTAATCCAGCATCACGCCGGGCTCGTCGTAACCGGGGCGGCGCGCGCCGCTAAGGAGCAGCGTCTGGATAGTGCCGGCATGATAGAGATCGGCGGCGGTGGCGACGCGGTCGGCCAGAACGGGGGTGATGGAGCCATCGGGCCACAGGCCGGCGCCTAAAACGATGGCGACCGGGCGCGGCGGCACATCTCTCAAAGAATCGTATACGCGGTCGCGGTACTTTTGCTCGACCCACAGCCGCAGGCCGCCCAGGAACGCGACCGCAGCCAGCCCGGCAAGCAAAGCGGCGGTGAGCACGCGCTTCAACCTCCGCCGCATCCCCAACCCTAGGGCCTTTCGCGCTCTGCGCGAAAGGCATGGCAGTTTCGGCGCCTTACGCCGCCGAAACTGCCGTTTGCAAGACTGGGCGCTG
>JAFGED010000427.1 GCA_016931785.1 Anaerolineae bacterium | reverse complement strand
AGTAGTTACTCGGTAACAACACCGCGGGAGATTATTCTTTTACGGGTCCCTAGTGTTTCGCGGCGTAAATACCACCCTGGCTTGTGAGGCTATCTGAAACGCACCTCTTCTTGACGGCCCGGCACTTCGTGGTACACTTCCGCCCGTGAGCAACGATCCCGAGACACTCCCACCCCATTACCGCCGCAACTTTGCCGCGCTGTTGGTGGATTATTTCACCTTCGGCATAGCGATGAATTTCTTCAACCCCAACAGCTTACTGCCCGCGTTCGTCGGCGAGCTGACCAATTCGGCCCTCGTCATCGGTTCGGTCAGCTCAGTCTTCAGCGGTAGTTGGCTGCTGCCGCAACTGATCGCCGCCCGCATTATCAACGACAAACCACGCAAAAAGCCCTACCTGCTCGGCGGACTCAGCGGCCGGGTCATGTTCTGGATCATCGCGCTAGGATTGGGCCTCGGCCTGGGGCAGAAAAGCCCGGCCGCCATGCTGGCGTTGTTCTTCACCTGCCTCACCGCGTGGGCCATATCCGATGGGATTGCCAGCGTGGCCTGGTTCGAGATCATGGCAGGCGCCATTCCGTCAAAACGACGCGGAAGGCTGCTGGGCACGGCCCAGGTACTGAGCGGCCTGGGAGGGATTGGGGCAGGGGTACTGATCGGGCAGATTCTGACTCACCTCTCTTTCCCAGACAAATACACCCTGACCTTTGCCCTGGCAAGCACGTTGCTCATCCCCTCGACGATCGCGCTCTTTACGCTGCGCGAGGTCCCATCCGAAGCCATCCCAGAAGCGACAAGCGAGCCAGCTGAAAAAGAGCCAAGGCTTAAGCGCTTGATAGCCTGGCTGAGAGTGCCGTTTACAAATCCAGCGTTTCGCCATCTGATGATATGCCGCATCATGGTCGGCATGATGGGATTGGCGACGCCATTCTACGTACAGCACGCGACAAAGGAACTACTCCTGCCGCAAGGCGTCGTCGGCAATTTCGTCATCGCCCAGACCATAGCCGGCGTCGCGGCCAGTGCAGTACTGGGATGGGTCTGTGAGCGCTGGGGAACACGATACGTCATCCGCATCGGAAGCGCAGCAGCTATTCTGGGCCCTCTCTTCGCACTGGCTACCCACCTGGCAAGCGACCGTCTGGCTCCGGCCTACCCCCTGGCCTACGTGTTCCTGGGCATCATCAACAGCGCGTGGGTGATGGGTTTCTTCAACTACCTGCTGGAGATCGCCCCGGGTGGGATGCGCCCGACCTATATCGGCATCAGCAACTTTGTCATGGGAACCCTGACGTTGGTACCAATGCTGGGTGGGTGGCTGCTGGAAACGACATCCTACACCATCCTGTTTGGAACGGCGACGGCACTCGTGACGGCGGGATTCTTGCTCAGTCTGAGCTTGAAGCCGTCCCTGTCGATCACCCCTACGAAGGCAGGATCATGAACCAACCCAAAGATGACAGAGGTGTATGGATACGGACCGCACTGTTGATCGTGCTCGTCGTCGCTGCCAGTGCCGCGCTGTGGTACTGGCACGAGCCGCTGTGGGAATTTTTCGAAAACCAGGATCGCATCAAGGCGTGGATAGCGGGCTTTGGACCGTGGGCCCCACTGATCAGCATAGCGCTGAACGCAGCGCAGGTGCTGGCCGCCCCCATACCCGGCCAGATCATCGGGATCGCAAACGGCGCCATGTACGGCCTGTGGATGGGCACACTCTACAGCATGGTCGGGTTGGTCGTGGGAAGATCGCTAGCGATGCTGCTAGGGCGCTGGTTCGGGCGGCAACTGGTCGAGCGGCTGGTGGACCAGGAAAAGCTCGCGAGTTGGGACGGCATCGCCCAACGCCGCGGGCCGCTGTTCTTCTTTCTCATTTTCCTGCTGCCTTTCTTACCCGACGATCTGGTTTGTTTCCTAGTGGGCCTCAGCCCGCTACCCATCCTGCGCATGAGTGTGCTCTCCGCCCTAGGAGGTCTGCCGGGAGTGTTCGTATCTTGTTGGGTTGGAGCCAACATGACCAATCTGCCCTGGTGGGCGTGGATCCCGTTGATCATCGGAGCAGCAGGATTGGGATGGGCCTTTTGGCGTTACGAGTCGCGGCTGGAAACGGCCATGGTCGGTCTGGTCGAGCGTCTCTCCCCGAAACGCCCGCAGGCAGACGAATAGATTCGCTATTCGCCATCCCTCATGGTATAATCGGCGCAGACAAATGACAAAGGCGAACGCTTCCATCCTTTGCATCCTGTTAGCAGCGGTACTGACAGCCTGCGGCACAGTGCTCACCCCCCAACCGACGCCCGGCCCTACGTCTACGGCCACACCCCTCCCCGGTGAGACACTCGCGATCGGCCCAGCCGGCACGGCGCCCGCCCTCCCGCTGGCCGATACGGCAACGCCCACCGTCAGCCCTACGCCCATCGTCTACGTCGTCCAATCGGGTGACACGCTGCTGGGCATCGCCATGGAATACGGAGTAAGCGTGGAGGCGATCCAGCGGGCCAACGGTATCGAGAATCCCCAGTTCCTGCGCGTGGGCCAGGAACTGCTCATTCCTACTGGCGAGGAGGAGAAAGAGTCCTCGTCCGGCGGCCTGCTGCTCCCAACGCCCACGCCGATCCCGTTCGACGTCCAGGGCGTCGCCTGCTACGAGACGCCGGCCAGCAGCCTGTGGTGCCTGGGAGAGGTGGTCAACACCGCACCCGCACCCGTCACCAACGTGCAGATGCTCGTGACGCTTTTCGACTCGGACGGCCAGCGCATGGCCGAGGCGGACACGTTCGTGGCCGCCGATCTCATCCCGCCGGGCGATCGCGCGCCCTTTGGCGTCCTGTTCGTGGATCCGCCCCCAGGGCAGACCGTTCCACGAGTGACCACTCTGCGCGGGGAAGTGGCAGGAGAGTTGACCGCATCCTACGTCTCGATGTCGGCGGTCGAGATCGAGGGCAAGCTATCCGGCCCGCAGTTTGAGGTGAGTGGAAAGGCACAAAACGATAGCACAGAGCGGTCCGCCGGCAGAGTGAGCGTCACCGTGACCACCTACGATGCCAATGGATTCGTAACCGGGTTCCGCCAGGAAGCGGTGGAGCTGGAGGCGCCGCTCGCACCCGGAACCAGTGCGCCGTTCTCCATGTTGCTCAACTTTCACGGCGACTCGCCGGCCGATTTCAGCATCGTCGCGATTGGGCTCGCCTCGACCGAATAACTTCATCTATGGAGAGATAACAGTGACAACATTATTCCTGCGCTTGATGCGCGTCATTTTCAACATTTCCTTTTCCCTGTTCTCCCGCCGTGAGATCATCGGGACGGAGAACCTGCCCGAGCCACCCTACATCCTGACGCTCAACCACATCGCCATGTTCGACGTCCCGCTGCTGGCGACCGTCTGCCCGCACAACATCCGCGCCTTTGCCGCGGCCAAGCACAAGAAAACGCCACTCTACGCCCCGATCCTGGCGGGGGCGGGCGCCATCTGGGTACGCAGGGGGGAAATCGATCGCCAGGCGCTGCGGCAAGCCCTGGACCTGCTGAAAAAAGAGGGTGAGGTACTAGGAATAGCCCCGGAGGGCACCCGCGCCCGCAAGGTCTATGCCCTGCAAAAAGGCAAAACCGGCACCGCCTACCTAGCTACCCGCGCCGACGTGCCCATCGTGCCGGTGGCCATCACGGGCACGGAAAAGGTAAAAAAGAACCTGCCCAGACTGCGCCGCACCGATATACGCGTCGTCATCGGCAAGCCCTACCGCCTGCCCGAGAGCGGCCACGTGAGGGGCAAGAAACTGGAAGAGTACACCGACCTCATCATGCGCCGCATCGCCGAACTTCTGCCGGTGGAGTACAGGGGCGTGTACGCTTGAAAGGAGGCAACATGACCAAGCGAACAATCCAGACCGTCGCGTTAGTATTTATCCTGGCGGCAGCCGGCTGTACGTGCGCGCCCAAGCGCGCGGTGCCCACCGCCACAATCCCACAGACTGCACTCCCCACCCCAAGTGCGACTCCACTCCCATCACTGCCGACCGCTATCCCGCCCACCACCGCCCCTCCCCCACCAACTGCCGCACCCACCAGCCAACCGGGCTCGGACTATTTGGGCGTAAAGAAGCAGGGCGGCGCCCTGGGGGGCACGTGGACGCTGAAGGACGTGCGCGTCGGCGCGCACGAGGATCGGTTCCGGGTGGTCATCGAGATGAACGAGCCCAGGGACCACGCGCCCTTCTTCGAGGCCATACAGGTGGACAACGCCGCCGTCCCCTTCCCCACGGGGCACGATCCCACCTGGGGGGCGGCACGCATTGATCTGGTGATAAGCGACCTCTACCTTTTCGACTTCCCCGTCAGCGAGCGGTTGCCCATCCCCGCGCCGGAGAACCCGGTAGTGACCCGCGTCGACCGCTACCCTACCGAATCGGACGCCCACGTGGGCTTTTCCATCGGCCTCAGGACGCCGGCAGCTTACGAGGCGTACTACCTGACCGATCCCGTGCGCATCGTCATCGACGTGCTGTATCCATAACCTGAGGCCTGCTAGGTCTGAGATACCTAGCAGGTCTAGTACTGAATCACCACCGGCGTGCCGATGTCGGCCCAGTAGTAGAGCGTGCGCGCGTTCTCCGTGCTGAGGATGATGCAGCCGAAAGAGACCGGCGTGCCCAGGTAGCCTGCCCACAGCGTCTGGCCGTTTGAGAGAATGGGCAGCGCGTGGATGCCGTTCTCCAACGAACCCGCCCAGTAGATACCCATAAAGTACGGCATCTGTAAATCCCAGGTGGAAGCGTAGGCGTTGGGATACTTGTCGAGGATGCTAAAGGTGCCCGTGCGCGTGCGCGAGCCGGCCTGACCGGTCGAGACGACGAATGAGTAGATCAGCACGCCGTTCTGATAGGCATAGAGATGCTGCTCCGAGAGATCGATCACGATGCGCTTGCCGCCTCCGGAAGGGGCAGGCGCCGGGCCACTGGAACCGGGGATGACGAGCACCTGCCCCGGCACGATCAGCGATGGATTGGCCAGGCTGTTGGCCCGCGCCAGCACCCACACCGAGACGCCGTAGCGCCGGGCGATGGCCGAGAGCGTCTCGCCCGGCTGGACGGTATGCGTCTGGCCGGCCGTTGACGGCGGGCTGGGAGGAACCGCGGGGGTCCCCGTGCCGCCGGGGATGACGAGTATCTGGCCGACGCGAATCTGCGTAGGATCGGAAATACCGTTCGCATTGGCCAGCGCCATAATCGTGGTGCCGTATCGCAGGGCGATGCGGTACAGGTTCTCCCCAGGCTGCACGACGTGCGTGCCCCCGCTCGATGGCGCCGGCGCGCTCGCCCCGGTGCCGGGGATCACCAACTGCTGCCCAGCATAGATGAGACTGGGATCAGCGATGCTGTTGGCCGCGCAGATCGCGCTCACCGACACCCCATAGCGCCGGGCGATGCTATACAGCGTCTCACCCCGCTGGACGACGTGAACGGTAGGGCTCTGCGCGTGCGCCGGCGAGACCACCAGCAGCAACTGCGCCAGCAGAGCGCCCATCAACAGCAAAGAGACCCATTTGCGCATCACGCTTTCTCCTTCCAGTTGTCGGTATGTAACTACTCGGCCTTGCTTGCTGCCTTTCGCGCGTGAAAAGAGAGGGGGGCGGGGGTTTGGAGAGCGGCGCCTGTCCTGAGGCGCCCCCCGAGCGAGTCGAGGGACGAAGCCGAAGGATCGCCGCTCTCCAAACCCCCATCTCTCCCTTTTTCGAGCGAGGGAGACTGCTCGGGCGAATAGCCTGAGTAGTT
>JAFGED010000008.1 GCA_016931785.1 Anaerolineae bacterium | reverse complement strand
GCCTATCAAGAACAATCTTCCGCCGCCATCCAGGTACGCCTTGATGGCGGACTGGATTTCCTGCCAAGGGGGTTCGTACGCGGCTGGCAGGGCCCAGATGACGATGCCGTCACCGTACTGGGCAAGCGCCTCGCCGTCCGGTATGCCGTAGAGATAGGTATCCCACACGTCATAGCTGTAATCGAGTGTGTCGAGGGCGGTGATGTGGGGCTGCTGTAATCCGGCTGTGTTGAACTGCCCATTGCCGGCGACGAACAGTATGTCGGTGGTCTTGGAAAAGGGCTTGGTTGTGAACGAGGCGTAGTTGTTACACGTACTCATGTTTCCCAGCCCATCCTCGGCCGTCAGGTCCAGCAGATAGTATCTTTCCACCGGGTCGGTCGTCCAGATGGCTCCGTAAAAATGATCGTTCGCTGCGCCGTCGCCGTGGGCGCCGTCGTCGTACAGGGTCACCGTGGCTACAGGGGTCTCGTCGGGGCTCTCGATCACCGCCTCCACAAAGCCGATCCCGCTGCTATCCGTCGCATAGGCGGTGATGGTCACCGCTTCACCCGCCTCCACGTAAGGGGGATGGACATCTACGGCATAGATGGCAGGGCCTACCGTGTCGATGACGGTGATGTCCACGGTATAGTGCCAGTGGTTCCCGTTGGCGTCGTTGATATCGAGATCGAATTGGATGACGTAGCCGTCAGGGCAGTTGGGAAGGACGGCGAAAAAGTTGGATTCGTGCGATGTGACTGTACTGCCGATCGGGATATCGCCAAAGGTCAGGTACGCAGGGTGGTTTATATAGACGTATGGGGCGCTGGTGCCGATTGTGGCTGTCACATCGACGGCTGTCGATTCCCCCACATTTTCGAGCGAGAGCCGGTAGTCGACGGTCTCCCCAGGGTTGACCACCCCATCGTGGTTCATATGATCATCTATCAGCAGATCGTCGATCACAACCAGCGGCGGGTCGACCGTGGAAAAGCGCGCTGCATCCTCGAGGTAACGGAACTCGGCGCAGGTGTCTATGGCCAGGATGTGCACGGTATAGTACCGGGGGGTAGCAGAGGTCGTCCACGTGTTGCCATAGACCCCATCCCCGATGCTCCCGTCGCTATGTGCGCCGTCGTCGAACAGTTGGACGGTGCCAATGGGGACTGCCTCGGTGGTTTCAATATAGGCGTAGACGGACGAGACGCCGTCTTGGTCAGAGACCCGCGCGGTGATCGCGACGGTTTCTCCCGGATCCAGATGGGCCGGCTCCACCCTGACGTCCCGGATCGCGGGCGGCATATTCGGCAGGTCGAATCGGTACTGCCGGGTGTGGAAAAGGTCGGCGTGGAACGAGGCCCATTCGACGGCGTCCTCGTCGTACGCGCCGTCCAGGTCCCAGGCGAATATGCGGTCGTGCAGGCCGGCGATCACCTCGACGTCACCATCCCGGTCCACGTCCGCCAGCACGGGTGAGGTGTGTTCGTTCTGGAAGGCGCGCTGTGGCGCGTACCTGGGCCAGCCGGAGACAGTGGCGCCGTTGTGGTGAAAGGCCTGCACGAAACCCTCCCGGTCGGGCCCGGCGATGACCTCGGTATCGCCATCGCCGTCTATATCGCCCAGGACGGCCGAATAGTCGCTGTGTGTGGCCCAAGGCTGCTCGAACGGCTTGAACCCCACCGGCCAGCCGGATAGCGACGTGCCATCGCTGCGCCAGGCGTATATCCGGTCAGAGATATAGACGATCTCTAGATTTCCGTTTCCGTCCAAGTCTCCCAGGACGGGGGCGTTGGCGTACCAACCCCATTTTGTCGATCGAGGCCAGCCTGACACGCGACCGCCATCGTGGTGCCAGGCGAACACGCGGCCCGTTTCGGATGCACACACGACTTCCGGGTCTCCATCTCCGTCGATATCCCCGATCACCGGCGCGGACGTCCAACCGAACGAGGATGTATTCACCGGCCAGCCTGATGCGGCTGTGCCATCGTGGTGCCATGCCTGGACAGTGCCGTCATCGGCGCCGGCGACGATCTCCAGGTCTCCATCGCCGTCCAGGTCGCTCAGGGCAGGCTCCAGCCGCCTCCCGCTCTCCGACCGGGGCCAGCCGGCCACAGGTGTTCCGTCGGCCTCCCAGGCGTAGACCCGGCCTTCGCCCGTGGCGGCTACAATTTCCAGATCCCCGTCACCGTCGATGTCGCCCACCATCGGGGCTGCCTGGACCGGCCCCTCTGTTGTGATGTTCCACCAACCGGCGACTGTCGTGCCGTCGTGGTGCCAGGCATGCACGCCGGTGAATCCCTGCCAGCCCCAGGCCTCACCCAAGCCGACAAAGATCTCCAGATCGCCATCCCCGTCGACGTCGGCCAGCGCCGGCGTGGACAGGCGGTGGGCGTTTAGCTGCTGAGGCCACCCGTCGACGGGGGTGCCGTCGTGGTGCCAGGCATAGACCTGCGCGCGGAACCAGTACATGCTGTCGGCGGCCACGATCTCTAGATCCCCATCGCCGTCGATATCGCCTACCGACACCGCCTTGGCTGTGAGTTGGTGAGCGACGGATTGGGGCCACCCGGCCTGGAAGGTGGGATCGATAAAGACCCGGATGCTGTCTTGGTGCTGTTCGCCCGAGTCGCTATAGACGGTCAGCCGGAGCGTGTAGGTGTAGGGCTGGGCGATGGCCGTGGTGTCCAGCGTGGCCAGTGGCCCGTCGGCGATCTCGGAGACACCACCGCCTGCCAGTGTGATGCCGGCGGTGGACCAGCTTGCGGGCTGGTCGCCAAGGCCATACGCGAGGGTGTAGTGATCGAAGTCGTGGATGGTTGCGGTGCCCGTGATCCCGAACGTGCCGGGCCCCAGGGCGCTTCCGGCGGCCGGGAGGCGGATGGAGGCGTTTCCGACAAAGAGCGTGATGCGATCCTCGACGGTCTGGCCGTGGGCAGTCACCCTCAGGCGGAGGGCGTAGGCGCCGTTCAGATCTCTGGTATCCCACGTAGCCAGCGTGCCCTGGTTCACCGGCGTGGTCGACGCGGCGAGGACGTGCCAATCCGATGGGTCCACGCTGGCTCCATAGTCCAGCACGTAGCTCTCGAAATCGGTCCCCAGGGCGGTGCCGCCGATGCTGGTGATGCTGTGGATAACGTCGTGCGCCTCCGGTGAGAGGATGGAGGCTGTGGGGGCTTCGGGATCGACCACGTGCAATGTCGGGTCCCCAAAAAGCATCATGCCATATATCCAGCCGATCAATCCCT
The DNA here is from genome assembly GCA_016931785.1 of Anaerolineae bacterium. Classification (GTDB taxonomy): domain Bacteria; phylum Chloroflexota; class Anaerolineae; order B4-G1; family B4-G1; genus JAFGED01. The sequence goes on along the minus strand of JAFGED010000008.1, from coordinate 8,224 downwards.
GGTCGACTCCGTATTTGACCAGCTCGTTGTACCAGTCGTTGAACGCCACTCCCAGGGTATTGCCCGATCCTAGCGACTGGTAGAACAGGTGAGACTCGATCATGCCTGCGGGTTTCGACGCAGAGACGGCTGCCAGGCCGTACGAGGGGGCAAAGACGTAGTGGCCGGCGACGTAATCCTCCTCGACGTAGAGGCCATTGGAGCAGGAGAAGAGGTTGTAGAAAAAGGCCTTGGGGTCAGTATCACGGATGTCCTGGGATGTCACCTCGCCTCTCTCGAGATCGTGGCCCGTGGGCCCGATGGAGTGGGCCGCCAGGTGGACGAAATAATGTCCCTCTCGCAGCCGGGCGAGATAGTCTGCGGCGCTGGTCTGGCCGCGGGCTTCTTGTGCGTTGACATTTGCTCCGAACATGCGATCCAGGCTGTACGGGGGGGCATAATAGTCGACCGTGCCATAGCCCAGGGCGCGAAAGGGCAGCGTGAGCGCGCCGGTGCGGTAGCGGTGGGCCTTGTCGAAATAGTTCTGCACCAGGGCGATCTCCTCTGCCATGTCAGCAGAAAGGGTCGAGGCCGTCAGCCGCCCGACCCAGATCTCGAGGTCGATATCCCCGCTGCCGCCGACGTGCCCATCCAGGATGCCGTCCCCGTCTGCATCCAGCCATTTTCCATCCAGATCCATATAGTACACGTCTATCGGGAACTCTTGGTGGGTCGTGGGATCGTCCGGGTGGGTCCACTCGTACCAGGGGATGGGTAGATCGCCCACCAGGAGACAGCCGGCCAGGCCGTTGGGCAGCTCGCCCTGAAGGAGGGCGCGCAGGTCGGCCGGGGTTCCTCCGGAGACGGTGTGGATGGATACCGCATACCCGGCTGCTATCAGGTCGTCCTGGTATTGGGTGATGGAGGGCGCGATGTGGCTGTAGAGCGAGCTGTTGACCACGACAAAGACTTGGGGCGCGGCGTCCCGTGCGGCGAGGTCGGCAGCCTGCTCCAACACCTGCCGGCTGGCAAATGGCGCCTGGGGCGGCTGCGCGGCCCGCCACTGCTCGTAGGTGAGGGGTGGGGTGTCTGTGTGACAGGTAGGGCAAGCTCGCTGGGTTTCGGTAAAGCTCTCGGAAGCCGATACGAGTGGGGCATCTCCGGTTGCTTGGCGCGATAAGCTGGATGAGAGCCCCGAGACCGCCGTCCTGAGCCTGTGATCCAAAGGTTGTGTTGGCTGGACAGCCTGTTGCGCCTCGGTGATCGGCAGTGTCGTAAGCAGCAATACCAGGATGGTCAATCCCGTGGCAAGGGCGCGCGCTATCGTGGTGCTTTTGATTCTCATTGTCACATCTCCTATTGTGAGGGGTCGTCACTCGCCCGGCGCATAGCGGGAGAGGCCGCTGTGGGCGCCGAACCACACGCTGCCATCCGAGGCTGCGGCGACGCTGTGAACTTGGTTGCTGATCAAGCCATCGGCGGTGGTATAGGTGGTCCAGGATGTCCCGTCGAACCGGCAGACGCCGTTATCGGCGCTGCTGACCCAAACGCTGCCGTCGGCCGTCACGGCGATATCGGAGACGATGCCGCTTACCAGTCCGTCTTCAGCGGTGTAGGTGGTCAGGTGGCCGTCTCTGAGGCGATAGACCTCGCCGGAGCCGCCGGTGGCCCAGACCGCGCCGTCGGGTGCCACCACGACTTGAGCGAAAGAGACGGCGGCCGGAGTCGGTGAATCGTGCGTGACGGGGGACAAGCTCTCGCCGGCGAGACGATACAACCCGCCGATCGATGCGCTGTGACCGGAGCAACCCCGCCCGGTGGCCCACACCGTTCCATCGGCGCCTATGGCGACGGCTGTGATCGCCACGTCGCCGGCGGCGTGGGTGTGGATCGCCCATCGATCGCCGGTGTAGCTGACCAGGTTCTTCCGGGTGCCGATCCACAGCGTGCCGTCGGGGGCGAAGGCTAGAGCGGTGACCTGGTTGTCTCCCAGGCCGCTATGGACATCGTAGGTGGTCCACGTCTCCCCGTCGAAGCGGGCTAGGCCAAAGTCAGTGCCGGCCCACACGGCGCCATCGGGCGCTATACTGATGGCCCGGACCTGGTTATCTATCAGGCCGTCGTCGGTGGTGAGCGTGGTGTGCTCCCCGCCGGCCAGATTCCAGGCAACGATGCCGTTGTCGGTAGCGGCCCAGGGGTTGCGTTCGGCGTCAAAGGCCAGGTCGAACACGAGCAGGGGATTCTCGCTGGCATAAGACGTCCAACCAGAGGGGAGCGCGGGCACGGCGGTCTCTGTGACCTCGTCTGCTGCCGTCGCGTGTGGGGTAGGTTCGCTCGCTGCCGCAGTGGGAGTGGGGGTATCCACGATACCCACCTCCACCCCGCTGCAGGCGATGGAGGACAGGAATATGAGCGGCAGAATGCTCAGCAGTACGTACTTGGGAAAGCGCTGGGGTTTCATCTGAATTCCTTTCTGATTCTGATTTTCGCCCCAGATTCTACAGTTATGGTGTTACGTGGGTGTGGCAGAGGCGTCACAGCCCTGAAACAACGTGTCGCAATCTTGTAACGTGGCTACTGATGGTACTCGACTGTCACGCCGAAGAGGTTGCGCGGGGAAGAGGGGGCGATTAACTACCTCAGAGACTACTTGGGCACAAGTGTGATGTCGTCAAACCAAGCCGTGCCGGTTGCGGTGCCGCCCCAGTGACCCAGCCGGCAGGCTATGGTGATCTGTACATAGTCGCCTGAGTTGAATTCCATGGACACAAATGTCCAATCATTCGATCCAAAAAGGCCTGGTGTGTGTTCCCAGGTATTAAACAGCCCTATGTTGGCTCCTGCGTAACCTGGGTCCTCACTCTGTTGCACATTTTCCGTCTTGATCCAGCCCGATAGCACATAATCGGTATGTGGGTCGACGAGTACGTCCTGGATCAAACGCGCGTCGTTTGGCTCTGGCGAGTCAATGCGCGCGCTGTTGCTGCCGCTGTGAGCTGCGGCGTTATCCCGCACCAGTGTGGCCCCAGGGACGTACGCATCGGACAGCCAGCACGGCGGTGTTTGGTAAGGCGTGAACGGGCCGTCTTCAAAGCCGGGATTCAGGACGCGGTTGCCTTCTATGCCTCCGGTGGTGCAGAGGACGGGGGATGGCGAAGGCGTCATTGTAGGGGGGGATGTGGGGGTGGTCGTTGGTATGGGGCTGGAGGTAGGCTCAGACGTAGGCGCAGGTGTAGGTGAAGGCGAGGGCGAGGGCGAGGGCGTAAACGTAGGTATCGGCGATGGTGTGAGGGTTGGCAGGCCCTGTGCATCCCTGGTGGCTTTGAGCACCGCTGCCCTCGTGGCCAGTTCCGCATTCTTGGCCTCCTGGGCGCTGGACGTGGCTGCGGCGTCGGCGGTGGACTCGGACGGTTGATTAACTCCAATATCGACCGAGCCGCAGGCGGTGAGGACTACCGCCAGGGTGATGAGAAGGATCTGGCGGGGGAGTTTCGAGTTTATGGGAGCGACGTCAGTTTTGCAACAATCCATCACAGGTCTGTAACGTCAGGCGGCGGGGAGGCGGAGGGTGAAGACGGTGCCCTGCCCAGCACGGCTGCGCACAGAGGTCTGTCCTCCGTGGCGCTCGATGATGGCGCGTACCAGGGCCAGCCCCAGGCCGCTGCCAGGGATGCTGTGCGCGCCCTTGCCCCGATACAGTTCCTCCCACACGTGGGGGACGTCTTCTTCGGGGATGCCGGGACCTGTGTCGGCCACCTCGATGACGATCGTTGCGCCGTCTTCGAAAGCGCGCACTTCTAGCGTATCGCCTGCCTGGGTGAATTTGCGCGCGTTGTCAAGCAGGTTGTAGACAGCGAGGAAAAGCAGGTCCCAGTCGCCCGCCACGTGGGGCAGCGGCCAGGGGGCTTGGGGTAGGGTGAGCGTGATGAGGCGATCGGCGGTTTCAGGCAGGTCTTTGGCTACATTGACCGCTTCCTCTAGCAGCGCCGTAATGTCCACAGGAATGCGTTCCAGTGGACGGGTTTCCAGCTCGGCCAGCTTGCGCAGGTCGGCCACCAGGTGGCTGATGCGTAGGATTTGCGTCTCGACGCTGTTCAAAGTTTCCTGCTGCACGTTTTGGGATTGGGCCTCTGCGAGATTTGCCAGGCCAGCCCGGATGGCGGTGAGGGGGTTCTTCAGCTCGTGGTCAAGCCGGCGGAGGAAACGCCGCCTGTCTTCGGCGGCCTCTTGGGATGCACGCTCCGTGGCTTGCGCCTGGGTTTCTGCGATCTCTGCGCGCCAGGCGTTGTCGCGGCGCCGTTCCCAGATGGCTATCATGAAAACTACGGCCAGCAGCAGGGAGAAAAAGCTGCCGCACACCCAGGCCAGCGCCGCTACGTCGGCTTGGAGGTAGACGCTTTGCATGTCCTCCGGCGCTATCGCGCGGCTCAGCATCGCCGACATCGCGAGACCCAATACGGCGGGGACGGGGACGGCGAGGGCGGCGAGGAGCCAGGGCCAGTGCTTGCGCATCACGCACTCTCAACCGCGCCTGCGAAGCGGTAGCCGACTCCCGGCACCGTCTCGATGTAGCGGGGATTGCCGGGATCGTCGTCCAGCACGCGGCGTAGCTCGGCCACTCGGGTATCGACCGCGCGGGTGCCGACGGGGTAATCCCAGCCCCAGACGGCGTCCAGCAGCCGTTCGCGGGTGAGGACCTCGTCGGGGTGGGTGAGGGCGTACTCCAGCAGCGCGAACGCCTTGGGGGTGAGCGTCAGCTCGCGTTTTCCTATCCAGGCGCGGCGGGCCTGCCGGTCGAGCTGCAGTTCGCCGCAGGTGAGTTGTCGTGCTGCGGCAAGCGGTGGTTTTCCGGGACGGGCCCGGCGCAGTACGGCGCGGATGCGGGCGGTCAGCTCGTGTGGGTCGAAGGGCTTGTTGAGGTAATCGTCGGCTCCTTCCTCCAGCGCCATCGCACGCTCCGTGGCCTCGCCGACCTGGGTGAGCAGGATGATGGGCGTCCAGTTGCCCGCGCTGCGCAGGCGGCGCAGCGCCTCGCGGCCATCCAGTTTGGGCATCATCACGTCGAGGATGATGATGTCGGGCTGGAAAGTGGCGGCCTGCGCCAGGGCTTGCTCGCCATCGGCTGCCGTCATCACGTCGAATCCTGACCTCTTCAAAAAGGGCGCCAGGTTATCGGTGATGGCCGTTTCGTCGTCTACCAGGAGTAATTTGGGCGTTTCCATGTCATCTCCTTAGCCTGGGGTGTTTTTGCCAACGCACTATATCACAAAGTGCGCGCGTCGTAAAGTGTCAGCCCCGGTTTGGCTGCCCAGAGTATAGCACGTGGGGGTTGCACAGCCGTGATGTGACGTCACAGATTTGAAACAACGTGTTACAGTCTTTTCACAAGGATTCCTCATCCAGGCTGGCCAGTGGCCACAGCCGCTCGCATGCCTCTGCGGTGAAAGAGGGAGAAGCCGCACTGAGGTATCGCAGCACGGTCCCCCCGGTATTTTCCAGCCCGTGATTGGCAAACGACGGGAAATAGATGCAGTCACCTGCCTCGACCTGCCTGCGCTCGCCATCGACAGTCATGAGGCCGGAGCCTTCCAGGATGTAGTATATCTGCTCCGGCTCGTGGCTGTGGACGTGCTGCACGCCGCCGGGTTCCATCTCTACCAGCGTGATCGCCTGGTTCTCCGCGCCGCACGTGAGCGCCGAGACCAGCAGGTGGGAGGTGATGTTATCCCGCTTGTATCGCGGGGAGCCGTTCTTTGTCAGTATGTGCATCGTATCTCCTCTGCCAGTGCTGCTATGACCGCATCTCCCATCTGTTGGGTGCTCACGGCGGTGGTCGTCGGACCGGCGATGTCGGCCGTGCGGTAGCCCTGCTCGAGGGCGGTTTCCACGGCTTGCTCGATGGCGGCTGCCTCTTTTTCCAGCTTTAGCGAGTGGCGCAGCAGCATCGCGGCGCTGAGGATCGTCGCCAGCGGGTTGGCGATGCCTTTCCCGCTGATATCATACCCGCTGCCGTGGATTGGCTCGTAGAGGCCAAGGTCGCCTGCTCCCAGGGAGGCCGAGGGAAGCAGCCCCATCGACCCGGCCAGCATCGAGGCTTCGTCGCTCAGGATATCGCCGAACAGGTTCGTGGTCAAGATGACGTCGAAATCGCGCGGGCGGCGCAGCAGGTGCATCGTGGCGGCGTCCACTAGCAGGGTTTCGAACGTCACGTCGGGGTGCTCTGCGGCGACCTCTGTCACGATCCGCCGCCACAGGCGGGAGGAGGCCAGGATGTTGGCCTTGTCGACCGAGGTGACCTTGCTCCCGCCGGACGCCCGTCCGCGCTGGCGGGCGAGTTGAAACGCCAGGTGGGCGATGCGCCGTACCTCATCTGCACTATAGACCATCGTGTCGTGCGCGGTCAGGTCTTTGTCGGTGGCCTCGCGGCGCGGGCCAAAGTAGATGCCGCCGGTCAGCTCGCGGACGACGACGAGGTTCACGCCTTCCAGCAGCTCCGGGCGCAGCGGGGAGATTCCCATCAGGGCGGGGTAGACGTGCACCGGGCGCAGGTTGGCGTAGAGTCCGAGTTCCTTGCGCAGCGCCATCAGCCCGTGCTCGGGACGCACGGGAGCCGTGGGGGCGTCGTATTTGGGGTCGCCGACTGCGCCAAAGAGCACGGCGTTCGCTTGCTTGCAGGCGGCCAGGGTTTCGTCTGGCAGCGATGCGCCTGTGGCGTCGATGGCGCAGGCACCGATCAGGTGATGCTCGAACGCGAATTGGTGACCGTACTTTTCGGCTACCGCCTGGAGCACTTTGACCCCCTCGGCGACGACCTCCACGCCGATGCCGTCACCGGGCAGTGTTGCGATTGTCGCTTTCATGCAATTTCCTGTTATAAGAACCGCCCGGCACATCGCATCGTCGGTGCGCCGCGCCGGGCGTTATTTGCGTTCTTCTGGGGCTACTACTCAGGCTGTTCGCCCGAGCAGTCTCCCTCGCTCAAAAAGGGAGAGATGGGGGTTTGGAGAGCGGCTTCGCCGCTCTCCAAACCCCCGCCCCCTCTCTTTTCACGCGCGAAAGGCAACTGCGAAGCAAGGCTGAGCAGTTACCTTCTGGGTAGCTTTACGCGATCCTCTCGGCAACCAGGTCGCCCATCTCGCGGGTGCCGACCTGGGCCAGTCCTTCCTCCATGATGTCCCTGGTGCGGAAGCCATCCTCCAGCACCTTTTGCACCGCAGCCTCGATGGCGTCCGCCTCCGCGTCCAGGTCGAGCGAGTAGCGCAGCAGCATCGCCGCGCTGAGGATGGTGGCCAGCGGATTGACCACGTTCATTCCCGTGTACTTGGGGGCCGAGCCGTGAATGGGCTCGAACAGTCCCGGCCGGGTGGCGCCGATAGCGCCGGAGGGCAGCATGCCCATCGAGCCGGCGATCATTGATGCCTCGTCGGTGAGGATGTCGCCGCACATGTTGCCGGTGACGATCACGTCGAACACCTCGGGGTAGCGCACCAGCCGCATGGCGGCGATGTCGACGAACATGGCGTCGAACTCGACGTCGGGGTATTCCTCGGCGACCTCCAGGGCCGTCTCGCGCCACAGGCGGGAGCTTTCTAGCACGTTGGCCTTTTCTACAGAGGTGACCTTTTTCCGGCGCTTGCGGGCCAGCTCGAACGCCACGCGCACCACGCGCTCGATCTCGGGTTTACTGTAGAACATGGTGTCGTAGGCCGCCTCCACCGGCTGTCCGTCTGGACCGTCGACCATCTTGCGCCCGTGCTCGCCAAAGTAGATGCCGCCCGTCAGCTCGCGCACGAACAGCAGGTCGACCTTCTCGATCACCTCCGGCTTGATGGTCGAGGCGAACAGCAGTTGCGGGTAGAGCTTGACCGGGCGCAGGTTGGCGAACACCCCCATCGCCTTGCGCAGGCCCAGCAGGCCCTGCTCGGGGCGCACCTTGGCGCGCGGGTCGTTATCGAACTTGGGATGGCCCACCGCGCCCAGCAGCACGCCGTCGCTGGTCAGGCACTTTTCCACGGTCTCGTCGGGGAGCGGGTTGCCCGTCTCGTCGATGGCGACGCCGCCGATGAGAGCCTCTTCGTAGTCGAAGGTGTGGCCGTAGATCTCGGCCACGCGGTTCATCACCTTGACCGCCTCGGCGACGATCTCGGGGCTGATGCCATCTCCGGGCAATGTGACGATTTTCGCTTTCATAAGTTATCTAATCCTCCTTGGATTGTAACTACTCAGGCTATTCGCCCGAGCAGTC
>JAFGED010000426.1 GCA_016931785.1 Anaerolineae bacterium | reverse complement strand
GGCAAAGCGGGGGATTTGGGGGCGGCAGCCCCCAAGGGCTTTTCCCTTAAGAAGCCCCGGCGCTTTGCGCCGGGGAGCTTCACTTGCGCTCTTCGCCTTGGCGGTTCAAATTACCTTCTCCACAATCGCCAACACTCAAGAGGGATACCATCACCGTTTCGGGCAAATGCCTGAGCAGTTACGGCACAGATACCCATGAAGGAGGAAGGCCATGTCCGTCAGTTGGATCGAGCATAAGGGCAAGGAGATACTGTTCATAGATTATCGAGGCCTTGGAATGGAAGAGTCGCTCGAAACCCTGGAGCAGGTAGAGAAGACGATGGCGGAGAGGAACGAAAAGGCCTTGATTCTGGTGGACACGCGGGACACGTACACCTCTGCCGAGTTTATGGCGCGCTTGAAAGAATCGGGAAAGCAGATGCGCCCCTTGATGGAAAAACAGGCCATCGTCGGCATCACCGGACTGAAGGCGATTCTGTTAGATGCCTACAACAGATTCACAGGCTCGGCGCTGAAACCATTCTCCACGCTGGAAGAAGCAAAGGAATGGCTGGTGAAATAGCGGGGCGCTCTCTATAGCTGCTGGGAGGGTGACAAAACAACATTGGAGGAGGTAAACACGACATGTCTGTAAAGCCCTCGGTTCTGACGGGAGATCCCGTGCGGATAACCATCGACAAGGAAAAGTGCATCGAGTGTCATCGGTGCCTCGATGCATGCCCCCTGATACGATTTGCGGGCTTTGCGTCCCTAGAGGATCAGTTCGTAGGATACATCTGCCTGCAATGCGGGGGGTGTATGGCCGTCTGTCCCCAGGGCGCCATCAGCGTCAGCGGCCTGCCTCCGGCGCGTCCGGCTGGGGAGGTTCCGTCCGGCGACGAGGTGCTCAATCTGATCAAGGTGCGGCGTTCGGTGCGGGCGTTCAGGGATCAAAAGATCAAGCAGGAGGATTGGGATCGACTTTTAGAGGCGGTCAGGTATTCTCCGGTAGGGCACAATTCCCAGTACGTCGACGTGATGATCATCGAGTCGCCGGAGGTCTTGAAAGAGATATCCCGGGTAAGCATGGACTTTTGGAAAAAGACGACCATGTTCATCAACAAGCCCATTCTACGCCGTATATTCAGGAAGATGCTGGGCGATCACGCGTTTAACGTGTTTTCAAAAGTCGCGCCGTTCTACGAGCAGCAAAAGGCGCTGTTTGAGCAGGGACTTGACCCCATCCTTTTTAACGCTCCTGCCGTAATGCTTTTCCTTGCTCCCGGGGCCGAGGCGATGGGAAAGGCCGAGGCGGATATGGCGGCCCACACGGTGGCGTTGTATGCGCCGGCCTTGGGCTTGGGGACGTGCTATTCTGGGATCGTCATGGTCTTGTTTTCAAGCTCGAACGCGGCGATCAAAAAGGCGGTGCAAATCCCTCAGGGGTACAAGGTATACAGCGCTCTCATCGTGGGATACCCCAAACACGCGCGCGGCTTTATTCCCTATCGTAGAGAAAGAAACGTCTATCGTGTTTGATTTTTAGCAGTTTTCCTCACGGGCAGGAGTTACGCAGTTAAAAAACCATCGCGCTCGTCACCCTGAGCCCCGAAAGGGCGAAGGGTCTCGTCCTCGCATACGCGAGGATCTTTGCCTTTGGCGCGCCTCAGAATGATGCGTTTGGAGGGTGCATTGGTAAAGGCTCCTTCAACCGCGTAAGTACTATCACGGGGTCTTGCAGCGCTTTCCGGCTAGGAAGCGCTGTTTTTTTGTCTGGCAAGCGTAGGGGAAATGTTGGCATTCTGCCCTGCAAGCCTTTTTGATCTGTGCTATCCTGGCAGCGTTACCTTTTTCCAAAGTGACTGGTTATGCCCGTGACCTGGTGCAAAATCTGGCGCGACCTGATGCACAGCAAGGCCCGTACCACGCTGGTGGTGCTTTCGACTGCCATCGGCGTCTTTGTCCTTGGTGTGATCCTGGGTGCCTATGGCATGATGGTCGACGGTCTGGAGCGTGATCGCCTGGCCTGGGTGCCGATACACGTGACGCTGTGGGGCCAGTTTGACCAGGAGGCGGAGTATGCGGTGCTGCGAGACGAGGATGTGGTGGATGTGGAGCGCCTGGTCGATACGGTGTTTCACTGGCGCCTGGCCGGGGAGACGAACTGGCAGGAAGGGCGGATGGTCGCGCGCCGGGATTATGCGGCGCAGCGCATGGGGTTGGTCAGGTTAGTCGGGGGGCGCTGGCCGGAGTGGCGCACGTTGGCCGTGGAGGCGATGACGGCCCAGGATTTTGGCATCTCGCCCGGCGACGTGGTGATCGTCCAATCGGGGCAGCACGAGCGCCGTTTGGAGATCGTGGGGGTGGTCCACGATCCCGACGCGGGGCTGCCGCCGCGCTTTGGCGGTGGGGCGGACTTTTTCGCCACGCCGGAGACGGCCCGCTGGCTGACGGGCGCGGATTTTGGGCGGCTCGACGTGCGCATCGCGCCGACGCCCGACGTGGCCCGGTCGCGTGCGGTGGCCGACCGGGTTCGGGCACGGCTCGACGATCTGGGGATGCCGGCGAGCGGTGCTTGGGTGCGGGACCCCGATGCGCATTGGTCGCAGGACCCCCTGAACGCGCTGCTGCTGATCCTGACGCTGACGGGCGCGTTATCACTGGTGCTGAGCGTGTTCCTGATCGTCAACACGATGAACGCCATCGTCGCGCAGCAGGTGTGGCAGATTGGCGTGATGAAGGCGGTCGGCGCGACGCGGGCGCGCGTGGCGCGCGTCTACCTGGCGTTGGGGCTGATCTATGGCGCGCTGGCCCTGCTGCTGGCCGTGCCGCTTGGGGCGGTCGGCGCGTACCGTCTCGCCGCCTGGGCGCTCGGCACGCTGGGCATCGCCGTCGGCCCTTTCCAGTTGACCCCGCGGGCGGTGTGGGTGCAGATCGGCGTGGGCTTGGCCGTGCCGCTGCTGGCGGCGCTGGCCCCGGTGGCGCGCGGCGCGCGCGTCACCGTCCGCAGGGCGATCGCCACCTACGGCCTGGGTGGAGGGTTCGGCAGGGGGCCGTTTGACCGCCTGATGGGGTCGATTCGCCGCCTGCCCCGGCCTGTGGCGCTCAGCTTGCGCAACACGTTTCGCCACAAGGCGCGGGTCACGCTGACGCTGGCCGCGCTGGCGCTGGGCGGAGCGCTCTTTATGGCCCTCCTCAGCGTCGAGGCTTCGTGCGGCAACACGATCGCGGTGATGCTGAACGACTCTGGCGCCGACGTGGTGGTGCACTTTGCCCGCGCGTACCGCGTGGAGCGCTTGCTCGCCGCTACCGGGCAGGCCCCCGGGGTGACCCGGGCGGAGGTGTGGAAGCGCTGGTCCGTCCGGCTGAGGTTGGCCGGTGGCGGCGAGCGGGTCATCCTCCTGGTGGGAGTGCCGCCCGATTCTGGGATCCTGCGCCCGCGCATCGTCGCTGGGCGCGGCCTTTTGCCCGGCGATGGGAACGCGATCTTGCTGAACAACAAGGTCGCCGCCGAGGAGGGGATTGCGGTCGGCGACGAGGTGCGTTTCGACCTGCAGGACCGGGAGACGACCTGGACGGTGGTCGGGCTGGTGCGCAACGCCGAGGAGCGCAGCTTTGTACCTTTCGACCGGCTTTCGGGCCAGACGGGCAGCCGCAATATAGGCTGGGAGGTGGCGGTGGCGGGAGAGGCGCACGATCCCCGCTCGCAGCTCCAACTGGTCGACGACCTGCGGGCGACCTATGCGGCGCAGCGGTTTGAGGCGGACGATTTCTCCAGCGGGCTGGAGAGCCGGGAGAGGGTGCGCTCGCGTTTCGACGTGATCCTCACGATCCTGCTGACCATCGCGCTGCTGGCGGCGGGGGTGGGCGGCATCGGGCTGATGGGCACGATGGCGATCAACGTGGTCGAGCGGCGGCGCGAGATCGGCGTGATGCGCGCCACCGGCGCCACGCCGGCTGCCATCGCCGCGATCTTTTGTGTCGAGGGGGGCGTGGTGGGCGTGTTGAGCTGGGCGTTGGCCGTGCCGCTCAGCTATCCCAGCGCGCGCCTCTTTAGCGATGCGTTAGGCAGGGTGTTATTGCGCTCCCCGTTCGAGTTCGTGTACTCACTGGAGGGGGTGGGGCTGTGGCTGGGGGTCGTCGTCGTGCTCTCCTTGCTGGCGAGCTTGGTGCCTGCCCTCCGAGCAACGCGGGTTAGTGTGAGGGAGGCGCTAGCATATGAGTGATGGGTTGCGGGGTCGCCCGCTCTGAAAAAGGATGGGAGCGTTGCTCGCAGCAACTGCGGATTAGCGTGAGGGAGGCGCTAGCATACGAATGCGCGAATCAGCGATAGGCAACCGAAGGTTGCACCGAGTCGTAGTCGGCGATCTAGGTCTCGAAGCACACGCCTGCGTTTTCGAGCGCTTTTCGTAAATCGACGTAGGGAAGCTTGCGCGTGCCACATCCCTTATCGGCGCAGAGGGCCGCCGCGGTACCTGCCCCTTGTCCCTGTCCCATACAGCTCACCGTGTTCCGGGTGGACATGTGGGCGTCGTGATCCGCCGTGATCATCATACCGGCGACCAGCAGGTTATCTATGCCTGCCACGCGCAGCGCCTTGTACGGGATGCCGTACGTACCGCCATCCTTGATCTGCAAGCGCGGGGCGCAATCGTGAAAGCCATAGGTCAAGATGTCGTCCTCAAAGTGCTTGCCTTCGAGCACGTCCTCGAGCGTGATGTCGTAGTCGCACGTGATCAGCCTGCCCCGCCGGATGCATAGGGACGGGCTCGTCCTGGTGATGAACGCACCCTCGCAACCGGGCACGTGCTCCCTGAACAGCTCGATCGCCTTTAGTTGTCGCCTTCTGAGCTCTAGCTCCGCCTTGGCTACTTCGTCCCGGTTCGTGGGGCTGACGTCCATCTTGAAATTGAGCTTGAGGAACATGAAATAATCGTCGTGGACGCTGGTGGTCACCGTGTGCATCCCAATCTCGCGCGCCCTCTCGCTGAAAGCGGAGGGGAGCTTGTTTCGGTAACCATCTACGCGCACGATTTTGTCCTCTTTGCCGCTGCGCGGACCCCTGGCATAATCGCCCAGGGCGTCGTGGGCTTGGAGGAATTCATAATATTTCTCCAGGCTGACTCCGCCGACACCGATGCTATTGGCTACCGCATAGTCGTTCGGTTCGGTATAGTCGGCGCCAGCGTAGGCGGCCAGATCGCCGTAGCCGGTGCAATCCACGAAGGCTTTGGCGTAGAATGCTTCCCGCCCTGAACGGCTTTCGGTGATCACGCCCGTGACTTGGGCGCCGTCCATGATGGCTCCCACTAGGAGGGTGTTGACGCATATGAACACGCCTGCTTCTTCCATCATCTCAAAGGCCACGAGTTTGTACAGCTCTGTATCGATGGCGGTGCACACTGAGTCGTAATCGTAGCGGTTGAGCTGCTCGGCGTGCCCCGTGGTGCCGCCGACCTCTGCCAGGCGATCGATGATCTCTTGGGGGATGCCTTTAACGACCTGGCGCTTTTCCACGCCGGGGAAGGCTTTCCACAGATTGTAAAAGCTGTGCAGTGCGGTGCCGCCCTCGACGACGATGCCGCCTGGATAGCCTTTTACCTCGATCAGGGCCGTCCTGGCGCCCTGGCGTGCTGCGGCCACCGCCGCCACGACGCCGGCCGTGCCGCCGCCCGCGATCGCGACGTCGAATTCGCGGATGGGTAGTTCATTGGCTGGTTCTTTATAGTAGCTCATCTGTATCTCCTTGAGGGCGTTCTGGTGGTGTCACTTTTCAGCAACGTGGGACGGCGCATCTATCTGGGTGGACAACGTATGGAGGGCCTTGACCGGCATTCTTTTCTTCAGAAACAGCAGAAAGCTCAATCCCATCAACGCCAGGCTGATTGCGACCATGGCGGCGTTGCCCAGTATGGTGTTGAATATCGCCGGTTCTGCCAGCCTCGTGTACGAGTTTTGCCAGATGTACCTGCTGTTGATAAAGACGGCGTTCCACCCCAGGTGCAAGGCCCACGCGTAACCGACGTTACCGGTGCTCAGGATGCAGTTGTTTCGTACTATGCCGATGGCGAACAGTGACGTAAGTGTGGCGATCGACAGCGCTCCATAGTTCCACGATCCGGATGGGCGGGCGCGGTAGAATAGGTAGTGTGCCAGGGAGAATACGAGCGCGACGGTTGCGGACGTCACACAGGGATGCAAGGACTTGCCCCTTTTTCTTATAAATTTCAAGATCAGCGCGCCCAGGACCATTTCTTCGTTCAAAGTTTGCCCCGTCGTGTGGGCGAGTGAAACCCACCGCTTGCGCTCCCACGCCGATATAAAGGTGATGTTCTCGCGTGCTGTGATGACGGGGATGGTTTTGTGGGCGGCCACGGCGACGATGCGCAGGATGAGCAGTGAAGCGCCGATCTGGGCGAGGGGTATCCTCAATCCGATGGCGTCCAACCCTCCCTTGGGCCACGCTAGGCTTGCCAGCAAAAAGATCAACACCGAGGCGGCAAGGGTCGTCCACCACTTCCCATCGTAGGTTAGGAGAAAATAAGCGATGGGGATGAGCGCCACAGCGCCGATCGGGATTACTTTGCCGATAGTCGTCGCCCTTGTGTTCGTCACGTTCAAATTTTACGCGCATTTAGGGTTTGAGGCAAAGTGCGCTTGCTCGGCATCCCTTCCAAGTCAGAGATAATGAATCCCTGTATCGCCGAGGGGCGTATGCTTATAGGAACGCCGAGATCGGCGCTGGCCGGCCTGCGGCCTGCGTTGCGCGCGACCAGAGTTGGCGTGAGAGAGACGTTGGCGTACGAGTAGGCGAGTCGGCGAATGAGCGAATCAGTGAGTCAGCGTGTCTTTTCCACAGGGATGGGGGAGAAGGCCAGTTTCACACGTTGAAGCGGATGGAGAGGATGTCCCCGTTCTGCACGATGTGGTCGCGCCCTTCCAGGCGCACCAGGCCTCGCTTGCGGGCCTCGGCCAGCGAGCCGCTCTCCACCAGGTCCTGGTAGCCGACCGTCTCGGCGCGGATGAACCCCCGCGCCAGGTCGGAGTGGATCGCCCCGGCGGCCTCGACCGCGCTGGCCCCTTGCGGGATCGTCCAGGCCCTGACCTCGTCCTCGCCTACGGTGAAGAAGGATTGCAGGCCCAGCAGGTCGTAGCTCAGGCGGATCATGCGGTTCAGGCCCGGCTCCTCGATGCCGTACCCGGCCAGGAAGAGGGCCATCTCCTCCGCCTCCAACTGGGCGATCTCCATCTCCAGCGCGCCGCGCAGGCAGATGACGCCGCTGCGGCGGTGGGGATAGCTGACGTAATCCCCGGGCCGGTCGCTGCCTTCGTCGCCCACGTTGAGGACGACGAGCGCCGGCTTGGCGGTGAGGAACTGGAAGCCGCGTAGTCGCTTTTCCTCCTCCGGCGTGAGGTCCATATCGCGGATGGGGGTCTCTTGCTCCAGCGCCTCTTTCGCCCGCAGCAGCAGGTCGTGCTCGGCCTGGTTAGCCTGGCGGTCGGCGGCGTCGCTCCGCTTTGCCAGGTCGTTCTGCAGGCGCTCCAGCCGCCGCTCCAAGATCAACAGGTCGGAGAACAGGAACTCGAAGTCGAGCGCGGCCAGGTCGCGGGCCGGGTCCACGCCGCCGTTGGGGTGGGGCACGCGCTCGTCCTCGAAGGCGCGCACGACGTGCAGCAGGGCGTCGTTCTGGGCGATGGCGTTAAAGAGCGGCCCGCTCAGCCCGCCCTCGCGCCCGATGCCGATGCGCAGTCCGGCGATGTCGTTGTATTGAAAGTGGGCGTACGTCGTCTTGCGCGGGCGGAACATCGCGCTCAACTGATCGACGCGCGGATCGGGCACCATCACGGTGGCGCTGTTCATCTCGACCTGGCCCGTGCTAAAGGGCGCGGTCTCCTCCCGGCTGCGGGTGAGCGCGTTGAATATGGTGGTCTTGGTGCTGTTGGGCAATCCTACGATACCGACTTGCATGCGTGTCTCCGAGATTTTTGCCAAGAATTCCACTAATTATCTTTTCCGTGTCGATCCGTGGCAGGGTGAAAAAGTATCCAGATGTAGAGTCAAACGGCGCGGGATTGTAACACGATTGGGGGATTTGGCAAGTTTAAGTCCCTAGACCTCGCAGGTCTTCAAGAGCCTCGCTGCTGGCAACGGCCGGGCTTGGACAAGACGGCCTTGTCGACAGAATCACCATCCAAGACCTGCGAGGTCTTTTGCATTTGTCCCGCGCGCGCAAGTGTGATAAGATAACTCCATTGCGCTTCGGGTTAGCGTGAGGGTACGGGCGAAATGGTGGCAGGCGAGATAGCCAACAAAATTAGGCGAGGAGCGGACGGCGCCCCCCATAGTAGGATGGGGGCGCCGTTTTTGTATACTTGAGTCCCACCAAAAGAAAAATCACGGCGGTGAGTCTGCAAACTCATTTTGACCTTCTCCCTTGTGATGGCTACGCCTTCTTGAACGCGGGTCACGCCCGGATCCAGAGTATCTATAAGGCGCTTGCCCGGTAGTATACGGCCGATTCCCCTAGGGGAAAGCGAAGGTTTTTAGTAGGAACTTCTTGCTAAGAAGTCGATCACTTCTCAGTAGGAAACGATATTCCCCCTGGGCGAAGTGCAATTCCCTATAGAGAAACGCCCGCTTCCCTCCGGGGAAGGTGGGCGTGCGCTGGAGAGCTTCACCCTAACACATCCTCCAGGAAGGCCGACGCCCTTTCGACGATCTGCTGGATCGTCAGCCCGTCGGTGTCGACGTACAGGTCGGCGTGCTGGCGGGCGTGACGCAGGCGCTGCGCCAGCGTATCCCACCATCCCCTCGGGGCGCTGGTGGGTCGGCGCCGGCGGGCGACGTCTTCTGAGACGTCGAGGTAGATGAGCATGTCCGGCCGGGAGATGCGCTGCCACATCGCGGGCGCGTAGGAATGTTCCTGGAGGACCTCGCGGGCGTTATACCCTCTTTCGCGCAGCGCTCGTACGAGCTGTGATTTGCCGGACGCGCACGGGCCGACCACGGCTACCAGCGGGCTTTTTTCGTGCCTGGCTTGTCTCATCGGGTGAGGGCCGGGCTATCCGCCATCCTTTTCGAGCAAGCGCGCCAGCCACGGGCGGCGGGGCGAGCCTTTTTTCTTCTGCCCTGAGGTGTCGCACGCTTCGCCGCTCATCTCGCGCAGGCGGGCCAGTGACTCCAGGGAGGCGAACACCACCACGCAGTCGCCAGCCCGGAGTATGACGTCGGGCGCGGGGTGGGGATCGACGGCGTCCTGGCCTTCGTGCAGGACGATGGTGAGATCGAGCTCCTCCTCCGCCCAGGCGACGGTGCGCCCGTCCAGCGCCGACCCCACCTGTATCTTGGCCCGCGCCACGTTCATCAGCACGTCGTCCAGGTAGAACGATTGGTCGATTTTGGCGTGTGTGGCTGCGGCGGCAAAGGCGGGGGCCGCCAGTGCAGAGGTGCTGAAGGCAGTGTGGATGCCAAACCCGCGGTGCACTTTTTCCGCCAGCTTGCCGTCGAACATGCGCAAGACCACTTTGATATCCGGTTTGGCCTCTCTGGCGTCGAGGGCGATGTCCAGATTTGTGAGGTCGTCTTCTGTGCAGGCGACGATGGCGGATGCCTCTTGTACGCAGGCTTTCTCCAGCATATCCCATGTGCGCGCGTTACCCAACAGCACCGGCACGTTCATCTGCTGCAGCTCTTCCAGGAACGGGCCGGCGGCGTCGCGCTCTATGCCGACGACTTCTTCACCCAGGCGGAGCAGCTCCTTGGTGACGCGGTACCCGACCTTGCCCAGGCCACAGACGACGACGTGATTGCGGTATGTAGAAGCGATAGCCACTTGCCATGCCTCCTTTCGTTCCCGGCGGTTGAACAGCGCTACCCCGAACCGCAGGACGCCATCGGCGGCGACGGCCAATCCGATGACGGGGGTGATGAAGAACAGGATCTGTAACCAGGATGTCTCGGGGAAGGGGAGCGGTGTTTCGGCCAGGAGGAGCATAAAAGTCGCATAGATCGCATCCATCCACCCGAGATGCTGGGCGGTTTCAGGATGGACGTAGAAGAACTTGAGGGATAGCGTGCCGATGCATATCAGGGCGGCGAAGGCGATCAGGGAGGTGCGAAATTGGCTTACCAAGACGCGCGTATCGCGCCATAGGGCTCGTAGGTAGCGGCGGATGGAATAGGGGCGCATCGGCTGCCTCAGATGGGAAGCTGAATCGCCATGCGGCGCACGCCGTCGCTCTCAACAGTCAAAACGCGCATCACCAGCACGCTGATGTCGTCGTGAGGGCGTCCGTCGTCCAGCTCCAGGGCCTGCTCCAAGAGGGCATCTGCCACTTGTTGGGCGCTCGCGTCATCCCGGTTCAAAAGTTCGCGGGTCTTGGCCGGAATGTCGAGAGAGCGGCTCGCGCGCGCGCCGGCTGTCTCCAGCCCGTCGGTGTAGATCACGATCACAGTTCCGGCGGTCAGCGGCAGTTCCGTGATCTGGGGCTTGGTGCCGCGCCGCAAGCCTAAAGGCTGTGAGGGCTCGTCGAGCAACTGCAATTCTCCTTCTGGGGTGACGACGATGGTGGGACAGTGGCTGTTGCGCGAGAGCACCAGTGTGTTGGATATCAGATCTACGGAGAGAATGTTGAGCGTGGCCGAGACCTTGCCGCCTTTATGCGTGAACAGGTAGTCGTGGGCAGCGCGTGCCGCAGCCCCATCGCGCACGCCCTCGGCCAGCAGGGAGACCGCTTTGCGGGCCACGAGGTTGCTGATCGCTTTGGCCGATCGTCCAGAGCGCTGGCCATCCACCAGCACGAAGGAAATACCGCCGTGGGGGCGCTCGATCATTTCCAGTGTGTCTCCGCTCTCGCTGGTGGCCCATTTTCCGATTTTGGCGACGGCGACTTGTATCTCCACGTCTACCTCTCGCGTTTTTTTTGCTCGCGTAGCGGTACGAGGCCCGGTGCGGTCCTAAGGGGCGCCGGACTATCTAAAAGCTGCGGGCATGTTCTGCGCTGCGGGCTATTCTTCCTCGGATGTCTCGTCCGCTGGTGTCTCGTCTATCGGTGTCTCGGCCTCGGACGGCTCCATTGGCTGGCTGATGGCGTTTAACACGACCTGCATCTCCACGCCGGGCGCGATTTCGATGCGTGCGCGATTTTCGTCTTTGTTCATGTATGTTATTTTGCCGATGATGCCGCCGATGGTCATGACCTCGCTGCCCACGCCCATCGCTTCCATCTGCTGCTTGCGCCGCCGGCGGGCCTGCCACTGGGGCAGGACCATCAATACCAACAAGACGACAACCGCTCCAATTGTTAGAAGGACTTGTGGATCCACGTCAGGGCTCCTCTCGTTCAGGTTTTAGGATGCTGAATGGTAACTACTCAGGCTATTCGCCCGAGCAGTGGCCCTCGCCCGAAAAAGGGAGAGATGGGGGGTTGGAGAGCGGCGAAGCCGCTCTCCAAACCCCCGCCCCCTCTCTTTTCACACGCGAAAGGCAGCT
>JAFGED010000425.1 GCA_016931785.1 Anaerolineae bacterium | reverse complement strand
CGGGGTCGAGACCTGCACCTCTGCAATCCCCCGCACACCTGCAGCGTCACCCAAACGGGTGGGCGGCACCGGCGTCGAGAGGCTGTGGAAGTAGATCTCATCCTCCGGGTCCGGGCCCGTCTCCTGATGCTGAGCAGCGAGAACACGGTTTATTGTAGGTACACTGATTTCGGCGACGGCGTCAAAGTCGCCTGTCAATGGGTTAGACATTTTTCCACCTCCTGATTAAAGAACTCCCGGCCATTAGCCAGGGCAGCGCTCCGTTCTCACCTCGAGCCGCCCGCTGCCACCGCGCATGAGCCTGAATCTCACGTCCTCACGATGAAAGTGCTCGAACGTGCATCCGCCATCGCCCCGAGCAGCGACAGTCTCAAGCCCTGCCGCATCCTGAAAGTAGTAGTCACACTGGACGCTCCACTCACCGTCCACTGGGTAATCGATCTGGTGTTCGAATACCACGTCGCCCGGCGGCTCTGGTACTCCATCCAGGATACGCAGCGTGTAAATCTGCTCCGCGGAGCCGTTGACGGTCCACCTGAACACAACCCGCATGGTCCAGGGATTGAGCTCCTCGGCAAGGCTGAGCGAGAACCGCACGGCCGGCTCTCCAACCGTAATCGTGGCGGCCGTGCAACCGATGAAGGCAAATAGCAGCGCGATCGGCAGAAGCAACAGCGGCGCCAATAGGATGAACCAATCAAGCATCGTCTCATTCTCCTTCCTACCCCCCCTCAGGGATAGTTGTCTCACTGGAAACGAACGCGCGCTCTCCCACGCCTGCTACGAAGCTCACCTTCTTGCGCAGGGGTTCGCTGCTGCCCAGGCGCAGCTCATAGGGAGGCGTGGGCCCCACGATCGCGGAGCCTCCACCGTCACCAGCAGAGGGCAGCACCTGGCAGACGATCGTGTAGCGCTCCGTTAAGCTGGCTGTTTCCGGCAGTTCTATCATGCCACCCCCTGTGGGAAGACGATATTGGAACTGTCCACCGTCCCGCGCAGGGTTATTGTCCGGCGGACGATCCACGTTCAACGAGAGTGAATCGGCAAGCCCAGCGGAGTTAAAGAACGTGATGTCGACCACGACGTGGAATTGAGATGCACCTCCACTGCCCAACGACTCGGGAAAGAACGTGACCAGGAACCTGGTACACGGGCAGTGTGCAAGCCCTGATCGATCGACAAAGCACCCGACAAAAATGAGCAACCAGGCGATGGGCAGCAACAACAGCGGCGTCAACAGGACGAACCAATCAATGACCATGTGATCCTACCTCCTTTTTTGAACTCCGGGGCCCTTCAGGCGGGCCAGTTGACGAGTGCGATGACGAGCGAAGCGAGCACCACCCCGGCCGAGACCACCTGACCGGCAGTAAACCCCCACAAGACGGAGCGCCGCTCCTCACGCATCATCTCCAATACAAACCTGCCGACCCCATATCCGGCCAGAGCGTACAGGAACAACGCCCCTGGGAAGGAAAGGCGTCCCCACAAACCTACGGCTCCGACCAGAAGCAACCCACCCCACGCCGCTTCCAGAAGCTGCGTCGGAATGCGCCGCCGCCGCTCCCCCCTGGCGTTGATCAAACACAGCGCGAGCCAGCCATCCGTCGGACGGCCGGCGCAGCAGCCGTTCAGCAGGCAGCCGATCCGGGTTAAGACCATGCCGGTAAAGATAGTGAAGGTCATTACATCCCAGAAGGCGCCGAACGGCAGCCCGAGTGCTCTGAGAAGCGGCACGGATAGCAGCAGGGCAAAGGGTAAACCGCCGTACATCGCCGCTCCACCCTCCGAGCGGCGCCATATGCGCCGCGGCTCACGGTGGTAGACGTCCCAGTGCGCGGCGACGTAGAACAGCCGGGCGCCGATCAGAGCGGGAACGATCAGGGCGAATGTCGCCAGGAACACGCGCGCCGAGTCCAGGCCGGCCAGGTTGGCCGCGACGTTGCCCACCGCGATGCCCAAGACCAGTCCCAGGTAGAGCATCGCCGGGTAGCTATAGATCTTTATGCCACGCCAGTGTAAAAGAACCGGATGCATAATCGCCTCCCTTGATCTAGCGAAACCAAAAAGCAGCCAGCAAACCCGCCACAATCGCCACGTCCGCCAGGTTGAACACCGGCCAAAAGCGCAGGTCGATAAAGTCGATGATTGCTCCATACCGCAGACGATCAATCAGGTTGCCTGTCGCACCGCCAAGCGCCACCCCTAGCGCTGCGCGCGCAATGCCACTTTGGAAAAACAGGCCGCACCACGTAAGGCTAATCACGCTCAGAACGGCCATGCCCCATAGTGCCATCAACGCGGGCCGGTTCTGTATCAGACCTCCTGACACGTTTGCGATGGGCCTGATCCGCACCAACGCTCCCACAGAGAGCGAGCGTCCAGCGAGCCGCTGCATGACGAGCCGTTTGCTCAATTGATCGATCACAACAGCAGCGACCCCAGACCCTAGGAGTTCTACTGGCATATTGCTCCTCTGGCCAACTATCCCTTCAGAACACAGATTGCCTGCGGCTGGCGGATGTGCAGCGCTAGGCTCTCGGAGATCGCAAGCTCCAGGCCAGATCCAGCCGGGCCGAGAAAGCCGACGCTCATGTCCTGGCCCAACACGATGGAGGCATACTGGCGCCCGCTGGCCAGCAGCACGCCGCCGCTCTCCAGGACCGGCGCCTTGACGACACCTTCCGTGACCATCGCCCGCACGTGCTCCATCTCGCTCTGGTTCCCTTTCGGGTAGAGCCGGAAGAGCAGGTTGTATCGCGCGGGCGCCAGGGCCAGGCTGTATGAGCCGTGGAACCCCGCGCCGTCGAGGGCTGTGATCGCCTGGATGACATCATTCGCCGCCGCGCCGACCTCCTCCCAGGCAGAGAGCTTCTGCTGGTGAGCGCCCTTCACCGTCAGCAGCCCCGGCACGCCAGATGCACCGCTAAAGATCAGGTTATCCTCCTGGCGTGCTGCCGCGATGGCTGCCTCGGCCACGGGGCCTGTATCCAACGCTACGCCTTCCCGCTCATAGTTGGCCAAGTCTCGCACGCCCAGGGTGAACGGCTTCTGGATCAGGCTCAAGGGAAGCATCCTGCCGGTGATCAGGCCGTCCTTTGCCTCCTCATCCTGGAGGGGCACTGCCTTAAGCCCCAGGCCGAAGGGGCCCTCGACATGCAGCAGTCGCCGGCCGGCCAGTTGCCCCTTGGCCGCCTCGGCCATCGTGGTGTCCAGAATCTCCCACACAGTCTCTTCAAAGGGTGCGTCTTCACGAGCTAGATACTTGTTTGCCATGTGACTGTCTCCTCTAATACTCTGCAACTGAAGGCCTGGACGATTAGTCCTTCAGCGAGCCAATCGTCGTCTCTTCATCACCGGTTTCCTCGGCATCTCCACTCTCCTTCGTGCCGAAACTGGCCGCCAGCTCGTCTACCTCTTCCCTGCCGTGAGCCAGCCACTCGTCCTCATCCCCGGTGAGGATCTCCAGCAACCGCATGAACTCCCCTGCGTGCTCCCGCTCCTCGTTGGCGACGTCGGTCAGCACCCGCTTCGCCAGCGGATGGTCGGTGGCATCGGCGTGGGCCATGTACAGGTGGATCGCCTCGTGCTCGGCGGCGATGTTCAGGCGAATCGCCCGGACCAACTCCTCCCTGGTGAGCTTGCGATCGGGCACGACGCCACTGAATGGATTGACAAACTCTGGCATCTGTTCCTCCTCCTCTGAATGTACCTTTATGTCTGGCTTGGGTATACGATCTCAGGCACGAGCGGATCTCTGTCTCCGGCTCGAGGCATCGACTACAGACCTAATCCGGCTATGGCGGAGAAATCGCTATTCCATTCTCTTGCGAGCTTATGCCAGCTTGATCTCTTGCTTGCTCTCCCACAGCCCGTGGATGTTGCAGTAGGCCAGGGCGTGCAGTGTGCCGGGCCTGTTGATCTTCATCGCGGCGCTCACTGAGTGATGTGCGTATACTGGCCCTTGGTTTGCCCCCTGCACCGACTCGCCGTGGGCGTTGAACTCGTACCGCCCTACCTCGTAGGTGAATTTGTCGCCCTCCGGGTGGAAGTAGAGCGCGATCCAACGGATGTGATGCTCGGTAGTGTTAGGGTGCGCGATCTCCTTCCCAATGCTGGCCTTGACCTCAAAGACCTCATCGGCCTTCACCTGGTCCGGGCACTCGATCACCGGCACGTGCTTCTCTGACTTCCAGTCTGCGCTTTGAATCTTCTCTCCTATCATTTCACTTTCTCCTCATTCTTTGATTTGGGTCCTCACGACCAATCAGGACGCAGCCCATCTCGACCTGACACACCGATTTCCCTCAGAGCCTTTTGGGGGTTCCAAATTGGCAAGTATTCTTGATGGCACTGTCGCCAAGAAGGCCAAGATATAGG
>JAFGED010000424.1 GCA_016931785.1 Anaerolineae bacterium | reverse complement strand
TCGACCCGCCGCCGATCTCCAGCCTGTGCCCGCGCGCCAGCATCTGCCGCCCGGCCTCGCCGGTGCCTGCCTGCAGCACCGCCCACTCGCCGTCAGACTCCCCCGTCGAATCCGCTTCTACCATGAACAGGCCAGCGTAGTATAGGCTAAACCGCTCCTGGACCAGTTCCACCACCTGCTGGATCAGTTCGTCGGGATCGAGGATACTGCTGGCAGCCCGCGAGACCTCTGCCGCCGTCTGAACCCGCACGGCATAATCCCGCGTCTGCTGGGTCAACAACGACCCGTAAAGCGCGCTGCTGATCTCGCTGCGCAATGTCTCATAGATTGTAGCCTGCCGCCGCCCCGTCTCGAACAGCGCGAACCCCAGTTGATTCTCCCGAAAGTAGAGCGGCCTGACGATGATGTTGTACAGCCTTCCCTGGGGCAGCATCTCCTGTGGCGCAAGCTGGCGGGATTGGAAGCGCAGGCCGTCAGGCGGCAGTTCGAAGCGATTCATCGCCTCCGTACCCCCACCGGCCGGCGCGCCCTCCACCGCACTGTAACCCATCACAAGCCTGGACCATTCAGGGGCCGGCTGTGGATACTCGTACGGCTGCGGATTCTCGTACAAGGAGAGATAACAACTAAATACGCCCAAACCGGGCAGGCTCTCGGCCAGGACATCCGCCAGCTCTGCAACGTCGAACGCCGTGATCAACGCCCGGCCGATATCCTGCAAGACCGCAGTCTGCTGCTCCGCGAACAATTGTGCGCGCACTTGCACCCGCTGGGCCATCTCCCCGATCATCACCCGGGCCTGCTGCCATAGATCCTCGGCCTGTAGAAAAGCCTCGCCTTCCAGGTAGGGCAGCATGCTGCGGCGCAGCGCCGACACCGCGTTCTGCATCGCGGCGACATGGCCGCCAGCGGCAATCCCGCCGACGGTCGCCACTTGGCGCAGCACCTCGTTGAGACTAGTCAGAAAAGCGTCGGGCGACTTTCCCCCCAACTCGGCGACAAAGCCATCGAGCAGTTGTCCAGCCAGTTCGGGATCCAGCGCGCCACCGTACTCTTGCACCGCCCGCGTCACTCCTGCCAGTATCTCTTTCCTGTTCTTGGCCAGGATGGCCCCGAACTCTTTGCGGCTCGTCTCCACCAGGTCTATTGCCAAAGGCAGGTCTGCCGCCGCCTGCACCACGGCCCAGGACTCGCAGCCGCATGATTGGCGCACCACCAATTTGGAGGGCACAATCGCTTCCTCGGGAACCTGCTCCCCGGCCATCAGCGCCAGCAGCGTCTCCATTGCCTGATATCCCACCTCATAGAAAGGCGACGCCACCGAGGTCAAGGGAGGTGTGGTCGTCCTGCCCTCGATCCGGTCGTCGAACCCGGCGATGGCCACGTCCCTGGGGACGCGTATTCCCCGGTCCTGCAAGACCTCCAATGCTCCGAGAAGGGTGTCGTCGCTGACGGCCACGATGGCCTCGACGTCATCCTGCGGGCGCAACTGACGCTCATCGAGCAGCACTCGCGCCCCCTCCACGCCTGTGTCTCGGCCCCAGGCGGCAGGCGGCGTGACCAATTTCGGGTCGAAGGATATGTCGTGCGCCCGCAGCGCCTCGAGGTAGGCGCGATACCGCTCCTGGGCGTAAAAGTGGGTCGCGGGGCCACGGATAAAAGCCAGGCGGCGACAGCCGTGCACCTCGATCAGGTGAGCGATCTCATCGCGCATGCCAGAATAGCTATCCATCAGCAAGGTGGGGATGCCCTCCAGCCTCCTTCCGATAGCCACCATCGGCAATGGGCGGTAGCGGTCGTGAAAGGCTTGTAATTCCTCGATGGTGATATAGTTGCCTATCGAAGAAGCCCAGGAGACCAAGCCATCCACGTTCTCCGCATTTACCAATTCGTAGAGGATGTTTGCCTGCGTCTCAAAACCCACAGGGTATTTAGGGCTCCACCCCGGAAAGGAAATAAGGTTGACGCCGTGCTTGTGCGCCGCGTCGGCCACTCCGAACCACTGTCCCAGATGCTCGTACAGGTGGGGCGTCAGATAGCCGATGGTCAGGCGCTTGTCTCGCTTGTCGGTTTTCCTACGCTTGCTTTTGCTCATCCTCATCTCCATCCCCTGCCACTTCTGTCCCGACGCCCAACTGCACGAAAGCAGAGGTAGCCCCCAAAGCGGCCGCCACCTCGCGGATGGTGGTTTGCATCAGGGTATCCATATCGACGGCGCTCCGCATCCTATTCACGATGTAGCTGATCAACTGCTCCCGGGCGGCGCGGCGCTGTGTGTCGCGATAGAGACGGGCGCCCTCCAACGCATCCCCCAGTTGATCAGTTAGCGCTTCCAACAGCGCTATCTCTTCATCCGTCCACCCGCCGTCCTCGGCAGCCTTGTAGGTATCCAACACGCCAACGACCTCATCGCGCACCTTGATAGGCACGGCCAAGGAGACCTTGGCACCCTCGTCCGCCTCATCACCGCGGACGACCTTCTTCTCCCTCAAGGCCTGCAACACCTCCGGCCGCCGGGATTTTTCAACCGTGAGGACCCCACGCTTGCCACTGCGGTAGCCCATGTTGGGCCGAGTTTGAAGCAAGTCGACCCAGGCCTCACGGCTCAACTCGCCGTAGGCGCGGCCTGCCGCCTCCAGCGCCGCCTGGCTCTCGGCGAATAACCGCGCGTTCTCCAGAGCTACCGCAACCTGGTCGGCCATCGTCTGAAATACGG
>JAFGED010000081.1 GCA_016931785.1 Anaerolineae bacterium | reverse complement strand
TTTCAGGCGCAGGTCACGGCGTGCATAAAAAGCGGGTCCTACATCTTTGAGCAGGTCAGCTACCAGTTCATGCAGGGTCGCGCCGCTGCTGGCAACGATCTCGACCAGCAGCAGACCCATCAACACACCGTCGCCCTCCGGGATGTGGCCTTTGATCCCTATGCCGCCCGACTCCTCCCCGCCGATGAGCACATCGCCGTTCAACATGTGATCGGCGATGTGGTTGAAGCCCACAGGCGTCTCCAGGAGCGGCAGATCATAGCGCGCCGCCAGCCGATCCACCATGCGGGTCGTGGAAACCGTCTTGACGACCGCGCCGCTCCACCCGCGCTCCTCGACCAGGTACTTGAGCGCCAATGCAAAGATATGATGCGGGTCGACAAAGTTCCCATTGGCGTCCATCGCGCCGATGCGATCGGCGTCCCCGTCGGTAGCCAATCCCAAATCGGCGTGATAGGTTTGAATGGCCGCTCCCAACGCGCTCAGGTAGTGGGCCATAGGTTCGGGGTGAATGCCGCCAAATCCGGGATTCATCTCACCCCGGATCTCGTACACCTTGCACCTGGTACGGGCCAGCATGTCGGCAAAGCACTTGCGCCCCGAACCATACATCGCATCGGCCACGACCCGCAGCTCGCCATCCGAGATCACATCCAGATTGATCAGATGGCTCAGATGCTCGTAATAAGCCCAGGCCGGGTCAAAGCGGCGAATCAGATCTTGATCCAGCGCCATCTGATAGTCCATCACGTTGGGCCCGCGAGCGACCTCCTGGTTGCGCGCCAGGTACGCTTCGACCTTGCGGGCCTGCTCCGGCAGGGCCGCACCGCCGAAGGCTGCCTTGAGCTTGACCCCATTGTAGCGCGGCGGATTGTGGCTGGCGGTGATCATCACGCCTGCAGCGGCACCCTTGTGCACGACGGAATAGGAAATAGCCGGTGTCGGAGCGTCAGCCCGGGTGAGGTGCGCGACAATGCCGTTGCCCGCCATGACGCGGGCCACCTCAACCGCATACCGGTCGGAGAGAAAGCGGGTGTCGAAACCAACCACGACCTCAGCGTGTCCGTTACCCGTCTCCTCAAGCACATAGTCGGCGATGGCCTGGGCCACCAGGCGTAGATTGGCAAAAGTGAACGTATCGGAGATGACGGCGCGCCAGCCGTCGGTGCCGAACTTGATGGTCACAGACCACCTCCTGGGAATGACACGAGTCCGGTAACTACTCAGGCTATTCGCCCGAGCAGTCTCCCTCGCTCGAAAAAGGGAGAGATGGGGGTTTCCCCCGCAACTCTTCGCCATACTCAGACGACAGGCCGAATTATAAGCGGGAAACAGGAGATGTCAACGCCCGGTACACCTCTACCGTCTGGGCGGCGATGTGCGCTTGAGTGAAACGGGATAGCACCCGCTCCCTACCGCGCCGCGCCAACGCCGCGCGCAGTCCGGGATCGTGCATCAACCGCTGCAACTGCCCGTGCAGCGCCCCGCTATCATCCTCAGGGAAAATCAACCCCGCATCCCCCACCACGTGGGGAATCTCGCCGCAGTCAGAGCCCACGACCGGCACGCCGCAGGCCATCGCCTCCACCAAAACGCGTCCGAACTGCTCGATCCAGTTATGGCGAGAGCGTGAGGGGAGCACGAGCGCATCCAACGCCCGATAAAAAGCCGGCAACTCCAAAGCGGGAAGCCAGCCTTTGAAGGAAACCCGATCAGCTATGCCCAGGCGGTCGGCCAATGCTGCCAGGCGCTCCCGCTCCGGCCCCGCCCCCAGGATGACCAATCGCCACGCGCCGCCCAGGCCGGCCACCGCCTCCAACAGAAGGTCACACCCCTTCTCCGGCACCAACCGCCCCGCGTACCCGATCACGAAATCGCCCTCTCCATCTCGACCGCCGTCCTGCGGCGCAAAGAGGTCGGCGTCCACGCCAAATTGAGGGACAACTGCCAGCCGGCCGGCGTACCCCTTCTCCCGCCAGACCTCCGCCGCCCCCTCGCTCCCCACGATGGCGTAATCGGCGAGTCGCAGGTTATACCGCTCGAAAAAACGAAAGGGAGGCGGATAGCGCCGGTTCAGGTTCTGCCAGGAGAACCACAACGCGCGCGCCCCGGCGCACCTGGCCAGCCACATCGCGTGAAAAGAAGCAAAATTGTAGGGCTCCTCGTCTATGTGAACGACCTGTGGAACGAACGCCCGCAGCCGCCGCCCCAGGCGGGGGTAAAAATACAGGTGGAAACTGCCGTTGAACGCGATGGGCTCGACGATCAACTCGTAGCCCGCGGTATAAACACGCTCCAGTTGCATCACACGACCGCCCTCTCGCCACGACGATGGAACCACAACCATCAATTCGACGTCTGGAAAGAGGGCGATTTCCTCGAGCTTGCGTTGATAAGCGCCCACCAAACAAGGCCTGGAGATCATCAAAACACGCATGGGATCCTATTATGTCACCTTTCAAAAGTTTGACAAGCACTTGCATTGTGCTATAATTCGCGCGCTTTGACAAGCTCGGCAGGCAGTAAGGAGGTCCTACCAAGCCAACGTCGGCGACATCGTCGATGGCGCAAATGGCTAAACGAATGCACGCTAGTCATATGTATTACAGCGCTGGCGGCAGTGTTGCGAGTTTATGCTCTGGGGGATATCCCTCGGGGGCTCTATCACGATGAAGCATTCAACGGCCTTGACGCCCTAGAAGTTCTCAAGGGCCAATGGCCGATCTATTTCGCGGCCAACAATGGCCGCGAACCCTTGTTTATCTACCTCATCGCTGCCACAATCGGGTTACTGGGACGCACGCCAGGCGCACTTCGCTTGGCTGCGGCCATAAGTGGCACATTTACAATCCCTACGACTTGTCTAGCCGTCCGCGCTTGGTTCAGCCGGCGTGTGGGCCTTTTGAGTTCGGCGATTCTGGCGATCACACTGTGGCACGTGCATCTCAGCCGCGTCGGCTTCCGCGCCGTCACACTGCCATTGGTGACATCGTTGGCGCTGTGGCTCGGCGCTAGGGCCTACCGCTCGCGCCACTGGCGCGACTGGTTTCTGGCCGGGCTCTCGTACGGTTTCAGCTTCTACGCCTACCTGCCGGCCCGGTTTTCGCCCATCGCACTAGCCATCTTTGCCCTCTACCTGATGCGCACGGGCCGGGGCAAAAGGCTGTGGCCAGGAGGCCTGTGGTTCGCGCTCGGGTCGCTGCTGATACTGGCCCCCCTGGGCTTTTACACCCTGAGCCACTGGGAGATCGTGATGGGGAGGCCGGGGCAAGTAGGCATCTTTAATCCGCTCATCAGCGGCGGCGACCCTCTGGGCACATTGGGCCGCCAACTGGCCGGCACCCTGGGAATGTTCTTCATCCGCGGTGACACCATCCCTCGCCACAACCTGCCCGGCAGGCCCGTCTTTGATCCTGTGATGGGGCTGGCGATGGTGCTGGGACTAACCTGGGGTCTGCTGCGCACACGCCGAAAGACGGCAGCGCTCTTTACCATAATTTGGGTTGGACTGATGCTCGTCCCCACCTGGCTGGCCGAGGATGCGCCACACTTCCTACGCGCGGCGGGCATATTGCCCCTGCTGGTCGTCTTTCCCGCGTTGGGAATAGACGCGGCGATCGAATGGGTGGCGCAACACGCCCATCGCGTGTGGGCCATCGCGCTGGCCGGTGCAACCCTGACCTTCAGCCTGGTCGCAACCGCGTGGGATTATCTCGGTCGGTACGGAAGCGACCCACAGACCGCTTACGCCTTCGAGGATGCCGCCGCCGAGCTGGCCGCCGAGGCCAATCGTTTCATCGGCGTCGGCTGGGATGGAGACGGGCTGGCGGCGCAACGGGCCGGTGCGGTATCCAACCGGACTGTCTACGTAGACAGCCGGCTGTGGGACGAGTGGGCAGCGATTCCCTTTCTCGTGTCGGAAACGGAGAACGTGATCAAGCTTCCGGCAGAAACGACATCTTTGGATGAAGGAACGCTGCTGCTACTCTGGCCCTACGAAGGTCTGGGACGTTACCAGGAGCTCCTGCCACGTAACGCGCGCATCGAGGCGCACGGCGGGCCGCTGGCGCAGGGGGATTTGGAAAAAAGCCCCTACGAAGCTTACGTCGCCTTTGCAGCCATGCCATTGGCCCAGCGGCCGGGCAGCTACCTGGCCCGCTTTGGCGACCAGATTGTACTGACCGGCTGCACGGTCGAGATCGACGAGGAAAAGTGGCAAGTGCGATTGGAGTGGGAGGCACTCGCACCGCCAGCGGAGAACTATACCGTCTTTGTACACCTTCGCGACGGCGGAATTGTCGTGGCGCAGGACGATGGAGAGCCCGCCACGGGCCACTATCCCACGAGCCTGTGGCGTAAGGGAGACGTGATCGTAGACACACACACACTGCAACCACCAGAAAGGCAAGAGGACGAAGGCAGCCCTGCTGGCATCCTTGCGGTGGGACTTTACATCTGGCCGACAATGAAACGCTTGGAAGTAAACTCCCCGGCCGGGGAGCCCTTGGGCAATGAATTGATATTGCCCTGTCAAATGAACAATTAGCAAAACTGTCCATTGTGTGAGGAGGTTTCGATGATTCGAAAACGCATATTGTACGGCATCCTGCTAGTAACGATAGTACTGGGAATCCTGCCGGCCTTGAGCCTGGCCGCGCCGGAACAATCGCAGACACAGGATGAACAACCCAATCTGGCGATCAACCCGGGCTTCGAAGGAATCTCGTGCCGACCCGGCTCGGAGCCGCCAGAATGTCTGGACAACTGGACCCACGACGTGCACTGGCCTGACGAACCCGTCCACGACAACATCTTTACCCCGCAGGGCTGGATAACGTGGTGGCGCAGGGGAGGCAACTACGGCCAACCCGAGGTCAAGACCATCCCCAACGTGCCGCCGTTCAACGGTGAGCTACCGCGCATCCATAGTGGGCATTATGCGACGCTCCTGTTCACCTTCTATCGCCTCCAGGATATGGGGCTCTACCAGTGTGTATCGGCAGAGGCCGGGAGCACGGTGGAGCTGACCGCCTACGCTCACGGTTGGAGCTGCGACGACGGCGCGGGCTCCAAAATGGGCTACTCCTGCGGCGATCCATATAACCAGAGCTTCCGAGTGGGCATCGAGCCCAACGGCATCGCCGATCCATTCGCGCCGAGCGTCGTCTGGAATGAGAATGCGTACGCGCCCGATCACTACAAGCTTATCGGGCCGGTCTCTGCTCAGGTGGGAGAGGGCGGCCGCGTGTGCATCTTCCTGCGCTCTAAAACCAAGTGGCAATACAAGTACGCGGACGTTTACTGGGATGACGTCAAGCTAGTTCAGACCTCGGCCGGTGTGCCGCCGACGAACACGCCGCCTCCACCGCCAGCAGTCACGGCTGGCCCTCCTCCAACACCGTTGCCGACGCCCACACCACGCCCGGATGGCTCAATCGTCTACATCGTCCAAGTTGGAGACACGCTCTCCCTCATCTCGCAAAAAACCGGCGTGCCCGTGGATCAAATCCGCGCACTTAACGCCAGCTCCATCGGCGAAGGCTATATCATCCACGTGGGCCAGGAACTGGTGCTTTCGCTCCCCAGTGAGACCCCTGTCCCCACATCACCGCCCACCCCCTCCAATCCGGAAGCGGTAGCCGAAGCGAGTGAAACAAGCGGAGGGGAAGGTGCAGGTGGAGCAGGAGCGAACAATGCCTCTATCTGCGTGCTATCCTTCCACGGCCGAAACGGCGACACGTTCCGGGACGAGGTGAACGAAGAGTTCTTGCCGAATGCACAGATTACCCTGGTGAATGAGGCCGGCATAGTCGGCCAATACACTACCGACGGCTTTAACGAACCCTACTGCTTCACCGGGCTGATTGCCGGGACTTATCGCGTGGTTCAAAACCCACCCCCGACCTATGTGGCCAGCGGCGCGGCCGAGCAGCACGTGGCGTTGACAGATGGAGCCACCATCAACCTCGACTTTGGCAACGTGCGCGGCGAAGATGCCGCCGAAACTGCCTCTCCCTCCAATGAGGGCGGAGATGGGGGCGATAGCAGCGTGCGCTCCGTTTTCTCAACGGTCGCCAAGGTCAGCGGTGTACTGCTGCTGCTGTTGTGCGCGGGCGTGGCAGTGCTCTTCTTCCTGAATCGGCGGAGGGTAATGTAGCGTAACGGGCCTCCAGCTTTCTGCAAATCGGTTTCGGAGGTCTCTCGACATGCGTTCAAGGAGCGTCGCTCAGGAAAGTATCATCCCCCTGGCG
This sequence comes from Anaerolineae bacterium, assembly GCA_016931785.1. Classification (GTDB taxonomy): domain Bacteria; phylum Chloroflexota; class Anaerolineae; order B4-G1; family B4-G1; genus JAFGED01. The sequence goes on along the minus strand of JAFGED010000081.1, from coordinate 3,894 downwards.
ACGCTCCTTATTCTTGCTCTGGCCGCCGCCGGGCCGCTCTGGGGGCCAGGGCTGCTGAACACGCGGGGAGGCGGCGACAGCCCCTTCAACCTGCTGCGCGTCCACCAACTGGCGGCCAACCTGCGTGCAGGCGTATTTCCGGCCCGCTGGATGCCCGACGCCGCTTACGGGTTAGGTTACCCCTTCTTTAGCTACTACGCGGCTCTCCCCTATTACCTGGCAGCCGGACTGACGGTCATCGGCGCGGACATCCTCAGCGCCATCAAGCTCACGCAGACAGTCTTTTTCGCAGCGGCCGCGGCCGGGATGTACGGATGGGCACGCCGCGCACTGCGCAACCGGGCCGGCGGATGGCTGGCCGCGGCGGCCTACGCCGTCGCACCCTACCACCTGGTCAACGTCTACGTGCGCGGCGACTCACTCGCCGAGTTCGCCGCCTTCGCATTCTACCCCCTGATCCTGTGGGGACTCGATCACCTGGCCGAACGTCCATCCCTCAACCGGACGATACCACCTGCCCTGGCCTACGCCGGCCTGATCCTGACCCACAACCTATCGGCCTTCATCTTCTCTCTGTGCGTCCTCCTGCCTTACACCGTGTTTCAAGTTTTACGTTTTGCATTTCAGGCCAAGTTCTGCAAGCTGTTGCACATTGTCTCAGCCTTCATTGGTGCATTGCTAATCGGTGTCCTGCTCGCCACCTGGTACTGGCTCCCCGCCATCGCCGAGACGGGCGACGTTCAACTGACCGCCCAGACGACCGGCTACTTTGCCTACGACAAACACTTCCGGTGGGAAGACCTGGTCCAGCTCAAGTTCATTTTCGACTATTACACCATCACCCCGGAAAAGCCGACCGCCTTCGCCGCCATGGGACTCGTACAGACACTCGCAACCATAGCAGGAGCAGCCGTCGTAATCTTCGCATACATACGCTCCCGGGCTGCCGTGCGAGACTCGAGATTCGAGATTTCATATTTGACGTTTGCCCTCACCGGCCTGCTGCTGACCACCTGGCTCGCCACGCCCCTTTCCCGCCCGCTGTGGGATCTGCTCCCGCCGCTACAGATGATCCAGTTCCCGTGGCGCATTCTCTCGGTGCAGGCGCTTTTCACCGCGCTGTTGGCCGGCGCGATTCCCCGCCCCATCGCCCTTCCAACGAAGGGGAAAGGCAAGGCGCTGCAATGGACCGTCGCCGCTGCTCTGGCGCTCATCCTGTCCACCGCCGGACTGGCCGGCCTGCGCCCCGAGTATCTGCCCATCGCCGCCGAGGAAGTCACCGCCGCGCGGCTGCAACTTTACGAACTCTTCACCGGCAACGTCGGCTCGACGATCCGCTACGAGTACCTGCCGCGCTGGGTCGCGCCGCGGCCCTTCACCGGCCCGGCCCTGTTCGATCCAGACGCCGGGACAAGGGCCATTCCGCTCGGCGGAGGATTGGTCAGCGCGGAGGAAACCGCGCACGAGCCAACGCGCCGCACCTGGACGGTAGAGGCCGACGACGGCGGCGCGGAGGTCGCCTTTCCCATCTACTATTGGCCTGGCTGGCAGGCGACGGTGGACGGCACAACAGCTCCCGTGCAAGCAGCGCCGGATTCAGGCACCCTTACCCTGCCCGTCCCTGCGGGAAAGCATACCGTCACACTGTGGCTGGGCCGCACGCCGCTGCGGATGGGAGCAGAGTTAGTGTCACTGGCCACGGCATTAGGTTTACTGGCGCATGGGTTTTTCACGCAGAGGCAAGAGACAAGAAGCAAGAGACAAGAAGCAAGGGGCAAGAAGCAAAGGGCTAATCATTTGCCATTTGCTATTTGTTATTTGCTATTCGCCATTTGCCTGATTCTGCTCGTCCTTCTCCATCCACGCGTCGACGCCGATACACCTGACCTGACGATGGACTTTGACAGCCTGCCCTATCTGCATCACAACCCCGATGGTGTGCTCGTTGACGACCGGCGGCTGTTGAGCTACACGTACAACACCGACCGCCTCGCTCCCGGCGACACCCTGCAGGTGACGCTCGACTGGGAACGCGAACCACCGCAGGCAAACGGCGCGGCACTGCAACTGGTCTCCCCGGCGGCGATCCGTCAGAAAGAGCTCCCCGCCATCGCAGCGGCCGCGCCGGAGGCGAACAGCGTTCCACTCGACCTGCCCATCCCGAGCGACCTGGGGCCGGGGATGTACCTGCTCCGGTTGACGGATGAAGCCGCCAAGGTCTACCTGCGCCCGGTCTGGGTCAGCGCGGAAGAACCGGACGGCGGACAGTCCGGCGCGACGTTCGCCGAGGGCGCGCTACGCCTGCGCGCGGCCGAGGCCAAACAGACCGCACCCGAACGCCTCGACCTGCGGCTCGACTGGACCGCCGGAAGGCCCATCGCCGCCAACTATGGCATCAGCCTGAGATTGACCGATCCGGCAGGCGACGAGTGGACACGCATAGACACCCAACCCGGCTACGGATTCCTGCCCACCAGCCTGTGGCCGGTCGCGCGAATCACCCACGATCACTACACACTCCAGCTGCCGCAGGGCACCCCACCCGGCGAGGCATACACCCTCACCGCGATCCTCTATCGCACCTCCTCGGGAGAGAGCGTAGGAGAGCACCGCTTCCCCGTCTCACTGGACCGCGCCGCACTGCGGCCCGACGCACCCATCACCGCCGGCTTTGGGGATGACTTGGCGCTGAGCAGGCTGGAGGTACCGGGGCGCGTGAGCCAAGGGGAGTCGCTCCATTTCACGGCCTATTGGCTGGCCGTCGAGCAGCCGGCGACGGACTATGTCGCCGAATGGCGGCTGGAGTCGGCGGAGCGTGCGATCACAGCCACGCTCCCCCTGGCACCTGGTTCCCCGCCGACCATCTGGCCCGCTCACGGCTGGATCGCCGGGCGCACTGCGCTTCCCATCCCATCCAGCGCCCCACCCGGCGATTATACGCTCTCGCTCACACTGCGCGACCCCGACGGCGCATCGCTGGGCAGTTACGCGCACCCGCAGTTGGTGCATGTAGAAGGACGCGAGAGAGTCTGGGAACTGCCAGGGATGCAGCGGGAGGTCGGCGCACGCTTCGGCGACCGCCCTGGCGGCATCATCGAGCTAGCAGGTTACGACCTGGCGCAAGAGGGAAATGCCTTAAGGCTGACACTCTACTGGCAAGCGCTGGTCGCCCCGGAGCGGCACTATATGTTCTTCGTCCACGTGGCCGATCCGGCCACAGGTGTGCCCGTCACACAGATGGACGCGATGCCTCGGGGATTCACTTACCCCACGGGGATGTGGGCAGCCGGCGAGGTCATCTCCGACGAGGTGCGGCTATCACTGGCAGGCGTTCCGCCCGGCCAGTACGATCTGGCAATCGGCTGGTACGATCCCGACAACCCCAGCCAGCGACTGCCGGCGACCGACGCGCCGGGCAATCCCTTGCCCGATGACCGCCTCGTGCTGCCGGACAGCATCACGGTACCCTAACGCAGCCGAACTGAAACCAAGCTAAAACCGCAGAGTCACAGAGAACACGGAGAAAAGTCTTGAATCTCAGTGCTCTCCGTGTCTGCGTGGTAAAACCCTTCCTCGCCGGCAACTACTCAGCCCTGCTTCGCAGTTGCCTTTCGCGACAAAAAGAGGAGGAAGGCTGGGGGGTTCGAGGGCGGCTTCGCCGCCCTCGAACCCCCCAGCTCTCCCTTTTTTGAGCGAGGGCCACTGCTCGGGCGAACAGCCTGAGTAGTGGCCCTCGCCGTACGAAAATTAAATGGGTGCGTTTCAAATGAGTTGTAAGGATGGGGGGAGCGGGCGGCTTCGCCGCCGGCTCCCCCCGTTCTCTAACTGAGATGAAACACACCCGTTTCAAATGCCCAGACAAGCGTGCCGCGGCGTGAACAGAGTGCCAATGCC
>JAFGED010000080.1 GCA_016931785.1 Anaerolineae bacterium | reverse complement strand
GCCACTGCTCGGGCGAACAGCCTGAGTAGATACCGCCCGCGATTCTCACCGTGCAACCTTTTGAGACACCATGCGTAATAGAGTTTGAGTGAAATGGAGCACTCGCGTGACTGAGGAGTCAGACTGGATACGAGAGGCAAGGGCGGGTGACCAGAACGCGTTCGGTCGATTGGTCGTGGCCTACCAGACGCCCGTATACAATTTGGCCTACCGGATGTTGGGCAACAAAGCCGAAGCGGAGGATGCCGCGCAGGAGGCGTTCCTGAGAGCATACACACATCTTCGCAGCTACGATCCAAACCGCCCGTTCCGGTCCTGGTTGCTATCCATCGCATCTCATTACTGCATCGACCGCATACGGAGGCGCAGGATCACCTGGCTCCCATTGGAAGACGAGTTTGCAGAGCCCTATCACATGACGAGCAAAAGCCCCAACCCAGAGACTGTGGCAACACAACGAGAGCAGGAAGAGCAAGTTCAAGAGCTGCTGGACGAGCTCTCGCCCACAGACCGAGCAGCGATCACACTCCGCTACTGGTACGACTGCTCGTACGAGGAAATCGCCGAGATGCTGAACCTGACGGTGAGCGCGGTCAAGTCGCGCCTTCACCGCGCCCGGCATACGCTGGCCGAGTCCCTGGAAGGAGAATCGACCTATGCAATGCAAACAGGCTAGCGAGATGATGTCGATACGGCTGGATGGCCACATCGACGAAAAAGAGTCCGCTCTTCTGGATGAACACCTGGCCCAGTGCCAGGCGTGCCAAACCGAGTGGCAAAAGCTGCAGGCCCTCGACTGCCTGCTATCCGCCGCCCCAATGATACAGTCACCCGTGCGCGTGCGCGTGCAGGTGATGGCCCGCCTGGAGCGCAGAGACCAGGCACGCCGGGCGATCATCGGCGGCACGCTGCTGACACTGGGCACCGTGGCGCTATCCCTGCTCCTTATCGCGCCGGTCCTGTTCGGCCTGCTGAATGCGACGGGCATCGCGCCCGTGCTGATCTATGGCGGCCCGCAGGCGCTTTCCCACCTGCTAGCGGTCGGAGAGAACCTGGGATGCACGTTCGTCGGGCTGATCGGGCGACTCGCCATTCCATTGGCCATCTTGGCCCTATGCGGGCTGGTATCGACCCTGACCCTAAACGGCCTGTGGATCGGCGCGATGCGCAGGCTGCGCGCGTCACGTTAGCACGCTCTACTCACACGAAAAACTCGATTACGCAAGGAGATGGCCATGAGAAGAATCGTTATCGCACTAGCAACCCTCTTGTTGATGGGCAGTTCGCTCGCTTGCTGCTGCTGCTACAGCACCTTTCCCAGAAACATACAGATCAACACCGGCCCCACCCTCGAGGTCGGAGAGCTACAGGAGAAGGAAGAGTCGATTCCCCTAGATGGGGCTGGATCAGTCGCCGTCGACATCCTCTTTGGCGCCGGCGAACTGGAAATCGCATCCGGGGATCCCGACCAGCTTTTCTCCGGCCGCTTCCTGTACAACGTCGCAGAGTGGGAACCAGAGGTCGCCTACAGCGACGGCAAGCTGAGCATCCAGCAAGGAGATGGCGACGAATCGTGGGGGTGGCCCAGCAAGGAGGCTGCCCGCAACGAGTGGGAACTGGCCTTTTCCCCTGAGGTGCCTCTAGAGATGGATATCAAAACTGGCGCCGGGCAGGGAGAACTGGACCTCACCGGCCTGCAGCTTGAGAAACTGGACATAGACCTGGGCGCCGGCGATTTCAGCATACAGTTCAACGCGCCCAACCGGGCCGAGATGAGCCGCTTCACACTCGACGTCGGCGCTGCAGACCTGGAGATAACGGGCGTCGGCAACGCCAGCCCTGAGGATATGATCGTACAGGGCGGCACAGGCAAGATCACACTGGACCTGACCGGCGACTGGGCCAACTCGGCCGACATAGAGGTCACATCCGGCGTTGGCCAGCTCGACCTACGCTTGCCCGACGACGTGGGCGTGCGCGTCGAGGTTCAAGGCGGCCTGTCGAACGTGGAGGCCACAGGGCTAAGCCGCTCTGGCGATGCCTACGTCAACGACGCCTACGGCGAGGCAGAGATCGAGCTGAACATCGCAGTCACCACAGGCGTCGGCCAGGTGGATCTCAAAGTAGCCGAATAGGACACGGAGGTGAATATGGCTAAGAGACGCTTGATGCGAATCACCGCCCTGCTGGCTCTGGCACTGCTGCTGCCCGTGACGCCGGCGCTGGCGGACGATGGCCCTCCCGACGGCGACGGCATCACCATTTGGAACGAGGACTATACGGTCGAAGCAGGCGATACGGTGGAGGATGATCTGACCGTCTTTAACGGCGACCTGACCGTGGAAGCAGGAGGCACCGTGGAAGGAGCCGTCGTCGTCTTGAACGGCAACGCCACGATAGAGGGTGACGTCGAAGGCGACCTGACCGTGGTCGGTGGCGACATCTACCTGGGCGAGAACGCCTGGGTAGAGGGGGACGTGGTGTGCAGTTGGAACTGCGACCTCGATCAAGAGGCAGGCGCCAAGGTCGAAGGGAGCATCATCGAAGGCGCGTTTCCCGAGTGGCAACGCTTCCCCGTTTCACCGCCCCACCCGATGAACATCCGGTTCCCGGAAGCGGATGCGGTATTTGACCCGCTGATGACGTTCGTGCGCAACGTGCTCTCAGCATTCGTGGTCGCCGCAATCGCCGTACTGCTTACCCTGCTGCTGCCCCCCCAGACCGCCCGAGTTGGGCAGACGATGGTCAAGGCAATATGGCCCAGCCTGGGTTACGGCGTGCTGACAGCATTCGCCGCCGGGACGACCATCGTTCTACTAGCGCTCACGATCTGCTTTGCGCCCATCGCGATCGTCGCCGGAATCGTCTTGCTTGCCGCTGGACTTTATGGCTGGATCTGCTTCGGCGCGGTGGTCGGCCAGCGACTGCTCAAGGCCTTCAAGGCGCAAGATGTGCCGCCGGTTTTGGCTGCCGGCCTGGGGACACTGATTACCTCGCTCGTCGTCGCCCTGATCGACACTGGAGCCAATCTCGTCTGCTGCCTAGCGCCGCTGGTCTGGACGACGGTCTTTGCCCTGGGATGTGCGAGCCTGGGCGCGGTCGTGCTGACTCGCTTTGGTACACAGAGTTATCCGTCCACATCCGCACCCGACGAAACCGAGGACAACTAGACAACGCGCATACGCCGCTGAAACCGGGGAGCCAGATGCTCCCCGGTTTCTATTACCCACCGCTGCACTCAACTGCCCTTCAGCGTGGGCGATTGTGCTAATAGGGGTATGATGATCCTACGAGGATAGCATCACCAGAAACACAGCGATGACGCTGCCAGCAGCCAAGTTTGCTTGTAACTACTCAGCCCTGCTTCGCAGTTGCCTGTCGCGACAAAAAGAAAACCTGGTCGAGGTGCAGGACCTGAAAGTGTGGTTCCCGGTTCAAAAGAACCTGGTCGAGCGCATGCTCACCCGTGAGCACCTGTTCGTGCACGCCGTGGACGGCGTCAGCTTCGAGATTCGCCGCGGAGAGGTATTCGGCCTGGCTGGGGAAAGTGGCAGCGGCAAGACCACGACGGGGCGAGCTATCGTGCGCCTGGAAAAACCCACCGATGGGCGTGTCTGGTTCGAAGGGGAAGATACCACCCACCTAGATGGCGAGCCGCTGCGTCTCAAGCGCCAGCGCATGCAGGTCATCTTCCAAGACCCCTACGCCTCGCTCAACCCGCGCATGAGCATCGGCGACGCCATCGGCCACAGCCTGGAGATCTTTGGCGTCGCCATGGGCGAGGAGAAACGCGTGCGCGTGATGCACATGATGGAGCGCGTGGGTCTGACCCCTATGGCCCCTCTATACGAAAAGTTCCCCCACCAGTTGAGCGGCGGGCAGCGCCAGCGAGCGGTGATGGCGCGGGCGCTCATCATGCACCCCGACCTGATCGTGACCGACGAGCCCATCGCCATGGCCGATGTTTCCATGCGCGCGCTGCTGCTGCAACTGATGATGGACCTCAAAGACGAGTCCGATCTCACGTACCTCTTCATCACCCACGACCTGGCCACGGCCAAGTACATCTGCGACCGGATCGCGGTGATGTACCTGGGCAAGATCGTGGAGATGGGCACTTTGCAGCAGGTCTACAGTGATCCGAAGCACCCCTACACACAAGCTCTGCTGGCAGCCGTGCCCGATCCCAAGGCCCGCCGCACGGCGCCCATGCCGCGGGGCGAGATTCCCAGTCCCATCGACCCGCCCCTAGGCTGCCGCTTCCATCCGCGCTGCCCCATCGCCGAGGGAATCTGCTCCAAAGAGATCCCCCTACTCGAACCAATCGCGGGGCAGAAAGAGCATCTAGCCGCCTGCCACCTGGTGGAGTAACCAATCCTTACTCTCCAACAATACTGACCGATTTCACCAGCAGTGCATTATCCCCTACTCGTCCGGCATCTCGACAAATTCCACTGGAACGTGCTTAGCCAGATAGACCGCCTCGTCGGCTTGGTGGAATACGACGCCCGCAGCGTGGGCCTCGGCGGCGCGGACGGTGAGGATCACGGGCCGCTCGTCGCGGCGCGCGCCGACGCGGGCGGCCGTCCCCGGATCGGGGGAGAGATGCACGTACTGCCGCCCCATCGGGCGCAGCCCCTCGCGGCGGATGGCCGCCAGCGCATGCTGCGACGTGCCGTGGTAGAGAATCGACGGCGGCATGCAGGGCTTGTAGAGAATCGGTTGGGCGAAAGAGTGGCCATAGCGGGCGCGGATGCGGTTCCCCTCCACCTCGAAGCGGCGCTTGTCGTCACCGGAGCCTTCCTCGACTACTCGCATCACGTCAGCGCGAGTGACCCAACGAAAGTTGGGCAGCCCCTTGAGGATCTCCATCACCTCCGGCAGCGACGCCCATCCCTCCTCGTCTATTGCCAGCGCGAATCGCTCCGGCTGGTGGCGCAGGATGAGAGAAAGGAACTTGCTCAATTTGGTCAGGCGACGCTGATCAGCGGGTGTGCTTCTGTTTTGAGGCGAAAATACTGTCATTTGCTCAACTCGCTATTTCCATTACGTGGTCATTCATTTGAAGAGTCCAGAAGCACGCCCTAGCCGCTCCACGATCACCTGCAACAGATCGTCGACTCCGAGCCCCTCTCGATTCCGCTCGTCGTAGCTCACCGTCACATCGGCGAGCCGCCCGTACAGCCGCTCGCGCGAGGCAAGCAGCCTGGGGTAACACCGCGCCAGGGCGGTCTCGTTCGTCTCGCCGGGGCGCTTTTCAAACATCCCCTGCCACAGCACCGGCCTCATGTTGGCCAGGTACAGTTCCAGCATGCGTTCCTGCACCTCGGGCGGCGTCGCCATGTGCACGACCGTCGTATAGCGGCGGAGCTCGTTCAAAAGCTCCTGGCCGGTATAGATCACACTCCCGGTCGTATCGACGATGACATCCCACTCGCAACCGCCTGCTTCCCGCTCGATGCACGCCAGAATCTCCTCCAGCACCGCCGTCTCGCAGGCCAGATACTTGGCCTCACACTCGGCATACCGCGGCTGGTACGGGAACCCCATCCACTCCCCCATCGTCACGCGGCTCTCGTCCGGCCCGATCAACTCGGGGGCCAACCTGGCCGCGATCAGCGCGTCACAGCAAAAGTGCCGATAGCCTTGTCGAGCCAGCCTGGCAGACCAGTATGACTTGCCCGATCCGGACATGCCGATAAACGAAAGGCGCAATTCATCCCCCTTCAAAGTGACCCTCCCGAAAGCTCAAGCGAAGGTTGGAAATCGCGTCTACGTGGTACTCTCTTCTGCAGGAACCACCAGGTTCAGCGTATCCCGGGCGATGGCAACGCTCACCACCTGGCCGCTCAGGAACTCCAAATAGTCCTGCTCGATGCCGTCGGCAAAGATCACGCCCCCGTGCCCCATCTCCGAATGGAGCACGAGTTGAAACCCAGGGCGCAGGAAACCCCAATTGAGGCTGGTGCCGGTATAGACCGAGGGGAACGGCTCGCGCACGAACCAGACCAGGCTCGCCTCCTCCGGTTCCGGCAGGTCGATGTCCAGCTCCCGCTGCTCGACGATGGAACGCGCCCAGCCGGTGCTGCCGGTGCCGGTGGCGCAGATCACGCCGGAGGAGGAATGTCGCTCCTCCTCGCCATCGACCTCGATGCGGTATTTCGCCGACTGGTGTGACTGGTGCCCCACAAAGACCTCGTTCAGCGCCAGAAGCTGCTGCCCATCCTCTCGCTCAGCCAGGGCCATCACCCGGCCCTGAACGCGGTAACCCGGCCCGTCCCCCTGCGCCACCCAGGCCAGGAGCGCCGCGGCGGCGGCGGGGGCGTGCGGGCACAGCACGCCGTCGTAGCGGTCGGCATCGGGGTTCACGCCGATGGTCAACTGGCCGCTCAGGTACTTGGCCACGTTGGGCACCAACCCGTCCTGCCCCACGATGACGATCACGTCGTCGGGCGCAAAGAGGAAGCGGTCGAGATCGCCGCGGTCGACGCGCACGCGGCGCTGGTCGGGCGGGATCGCTGTCGACACCCGCGCCAGCGCTGCATAGACGCGCTCGTGAATCTCCTCGTACTCGTCGATGCGCTGAGCACGCGATTCCAGGTAGAAGCGCGCCTGATCCAGCGTGCCGTGCTGCTCCAGCAGGAGCTCTACCGGCGTCTTGCGGGTGACGAGCACGATGCGCGGAAGCGTGAGGTCCTTCACTCGGCTGTCCCACCCCGATCCAGCATCATGCGCTGGAGCATATCACCCAAGAGGTCGGGCGTCAGGTTGAGATGATTGATCGTCTCGACCTTGTCGGCAAAGCGCTGCATCGCCAGGCCAAAGGTGACCGCCGGAGGAGCGTCCTTCCATATCTCCACCTTGCGCGCCTCGGCGTCCGTCTCGACGGCCAGGAGCTTGCGCTTGGCCTCCGCCTCGGCATCAGCGATCACCCGCATGATACCCGCCTTGCCCTGAGCGGCGAGGGCATCGCGCTCCACCTCCGCCTCGACCTCGAACCGCTGTCGCTCGGCCTCCTGCTGGGCATCCAGCATCTGGTTCGCGCCCTCCTGGCGGATCAGCTCCTCCTGCCGCCGCGCCAGCTCGATCTCGGTCTGCAGCTCGTTCTCCTTGATGGCCCGCTCCTTCTCCACCGCCAGGGCACGCCGCTGGAAGGTCGCCTCATCCGCCTTTTGCTGGATCTCCTCGCGGGTGGGCGTCTGCAGCGCCTTTTCCAGCTCGGGCGTGGGCATCACTTGATCGATCTGCACGCTCACCAGAGCCAGCCCCATCTCCTCGATGGCCGGGTTCCCGTGCAGCGCCTCCTCCAGCGCCTCGCGGGTCACGTCGGCGCCGGTGCGCACGATATCGACCACGACCATCTCGATCAGGCGCGCGCGCACGGGATGGCGCGACCAGTTGGCCCACAGGGTGTTCAGCCGCTGGAGCGGCTGCTCGACCCAAGCGCCGCTTTCGAGCGCGACGCTGAAGTTGACGCGCTGGGCCGCCCGCTCTGCGTCGGCGATGCGATAGGTCAGCGTCGCCTGCACAGTGACCTCCTGCACGTCAGACGACCGCTCACGCAGGATGAACGTCGTCTGCACGTCCTCGACGGGCACCTGGGCCACCGCCGCCGAGAGCGGGTAAAACCAATAGGCCTGCCCGGCCCCGCTGCGCACCAGCCTGCCATCGCGGTAGTGGAGGATGTACTGGTTCGGCTCCGCCCTCAAGTGCCGATAGAATAAAAACTTGCTGATGTGTGCCATTGTGACCTCCTATTTGATGCCATCTATTTGATGCCATCTATTTGATGCCATCTATATCGCCGCCGTGCCCTTGGTATCGTCGCGGTAGTGACAGCCGCGGCTGCGCCGATTGTGCTGCGCGGCGACGGCGACGATGATGGCCGCCTGCACCGCCTGGCGCAAGCCGATCAGTGCGTCGTTCAGCTTGGTGCGCCGGTAGAAATCCTCGATCTCTTGCTTCAGGTGAATCAGATCGTGCAGCGCACGCTCCAACCGCCGGCCCGAGCGGGCCAGGCCGACGTAATTCCACATCGTGTGCTGGATGGTACGCATGTCGCGCCAGATGAGGGCCGGGTCGGCCTCCTCCTCCAGCCCTTCCTCCTCCCAATGCGGCACCGCCTCGGGATCGACGATGGGCTGCGGGTCGCAGGAGGCAATATCGCGCGCCGCCCGGTCGCCCCACACCAGCCCATCCAGGAGGGACGTGCTGGCCAGCCGGTTGGCCCCATGCACACCCGTGCACGCCACCTCGCCCACGGCGTAGAGGTTGGGGATGCCCGTGCGCCCCCACTCGTCGGCCCACACCCCGCCGCAGAAATAATGGGCCGCAGGCACCACCGGGATCGGCTGGCGGGTGATATCGATGCCCAACTCCAGGCAGCGCTCGTAGATGGTGGGAAAGCGCTCCTTGATGCGCCCTGGCGGCAGCACGGAGTGAATGTCGAGCAGTACGTGATCGTAATCGTTCTCCACCATCTCGCGGTGGATAGCGCGGGCCACGACATCGCGTGGGGCCAGGTCCTGCCACTCGGGTGCATACTCCTTCATAAACGCGCGCCCGTCGGGCGTGCGCAGCTTGCCCCCCTCGCCGCGCACCGCCTCGGTGATGAGAAACCCCTCCCCACCCGGCACGGCCAGCGCCGTGGGGTGGAACTGGACGTACTCGGCGTTGATCACACGCGCTCCGGCCCGGTAAGCCATCGCCAGCCCATCGCCCCGCGACCCCACCGGGTTGGTCGTGTGGCGGTAGACACGCCCCAGGCCGCCGGTGGCCAGGATCGTCGTCCCCGCCAGGTAGCGGTGCACCGCACGGTTGAACGGCTCGTAGACGTACGCACCGTGACAGGCGATGGGCCGGTAGACAGCCATCGGATCGGTGGCGTGGTGCGGGGAAGTGATCAGGTCCACGGCAGTCGCCGAGGCCACGATATGCACGTTAGGACGCTGTCGCAACGCGGCGACGAGAGCCTGGATGATGGCCTTGCCGGTGGCGTCGCCCACGTGCAGGATGCGCGCGCTCGAGTGGGCCGCCTCCATACCGTAGCTTAATTGCCCATCGGCTTTCCGGTCAAAGGAAACCCCGGCGATCTTGAGCAAAACCTCATCGACCAGTTTTGGCCCTTCCTCGGCAAGAATGCGCACTGCAGAGGCCAAACTGAGCCCGGCCCCGGCCGCCAAAATATCCCGGACCAACAGGTCGGCGCTGTCCTCCTCGCCGCGGGTGACAATGCCCCCCTGGGCATAGAAGGTGTTGCTCTCCTCGGCCTCTCTGGCCCGCGTGACGACGGTGACCTGCCGCTGTGTGTCCTGCGAGAGCCGCAGCGCGGCCGTCGCCCCGGCGATGCCACAACCGATGACGAGAACGTCCGTCTGTAAGGGCATCAGCTCGCCTCCAGCATGCGCTCCAACGCCACACGGGCATCACGCGCCACGTCATCGGGCACAGTCACCTGATTGGTGATCTCTCCCTCGGCCAGCCCCTCCATCACCCGCGCCAGCTTCTCCAACGTGATCAGGTTCATCGTCCGGCAGTAGCTTGGTTCAGAAGAAAGATGGTCGATGACCTGCTCCAGGTGCTCGTGTTTGAGCCGGTTGACCAGGTTGGCCTCGGTGCCGATGGCCCAGCGCGTGCCCGGCGGCGATTCCTCCACCCGCTTGATGATGGTTGCCGTCGAACCGGCCTCGTCGGCCAGATCAACCACCGCCATCTCGCACTCGGGGTGCACGATCACGCGAATCTCCGGATCACGCTCGCGCCAGGCGGTGACGTGCTCCGGCTTGAAGCGCTGGTGGACGTTGCAAAAGCCGCGCCACAGGAAGACGCGCGCCCGCTTTAGCGCCTCGACATCATTCCCGCCAAGGGGCAGGCTGGGATTCCACAACGCCATCTCCTCCAACGGGATGCCCATCTTTTTGGCCGTGTTGCGGCCAAGATGCTGATCGGGGAAGAAGAGCACGCGCCGCCGTCGCTCGAAAGCCCAAGCAAGCACGCTCGCTGCGTTGGACGAGGTACAGACCGAGCCGCCGTGCTGGCCGCAAAAGGCCTTTAGCGCCGCCGAAGAATTGACGTAGGTGATGGGTAGCACCTCGCCTTCGACATCCATCACCTTGCCCAATTGCGCCCACGCCTCCTCCACATCCGAACGATTGGCCATCTCCGCCAAAGGACAGCCCGCCTTCAGATCGGGCAGCAGCACGGCCTGATCGGGCTGGGAAAGAATGTCCGCCGTCTCGGCCATGAAATGCACGCCGCAAAAGACAATGTACTTGGCATCGACGCATTTGGCCGCATCGCGGGCCAGCTTGAGCGAGTCACCGCGAAAGTCGGCAAACTGGATCACGTCGTCCCGCTGGTAGTGGTGGCCCAGGATAACCAACTGGTCACCCAAGTCGGATTTGATAGTAGCGATCAAAGATTGGAGATTAGAGATTTGCTGACTCGCCGATTCGCTGATTCGTTGATCTAACTTTCTCTTCACACTCAGCCTCCAAACGACAGTGACGGACCCACTACATCTGCTGCACCAACATGCTCAGGTCGAGCGCTGGTGCGGAATGGGTAAGCGCGCCGATAGAGATATAGTCCACGCCGGTCTCGGCAATGGCGGTGACCTGCCTCAACTCGACGTTGCCGGAAGCCTCTAGCTTCACCCGGCCCGCAGCGATCACGACCGCCTCTTGCATCTGCTCGATGCTCATATTGTCCAGCATAATGCGATCCGGTTTCAACAACAGCGCCTCCTCCAATTCCCGCAAATCCTTGACCTCGACCTCGATCGGTAGGTCAGGATAGGCTGTGCGCGCCCGCGTGACGGCGGCGGTGATCGACCCGGCGGCCTCGATGTGGTTATCCTTGACCAGCAGCATATCGTACAGGCTCATGCGATGGTTCTGCGCGCCGCCCATGCGCACGGCGTACTTTTCCAGCGCGCGGTATCCGGGATGGGTCTTACGGGTATCTAGGATGGTCGTCTTGGTGCCGGAAACGGCATCTACAAAGACGCGAGTGAACGATGCAATCCCCGAGAGCTTTTGCAGGAAATTGAGCGCCGTCCGCTCGGCAGCCAGCATCTCCCTGCCCGGCCCGATCACCTCGGCTACGATCTGCTGCCGCTTCACCCTGTTTCCATCCCGGGCGTGGTGGATGAAGCGCAGCCCGGGCTCCACGCGGGCAAAAACCGCCTCGGCGATAGGCAGACCGGCGATGATGCCCGGGCTCTTGGCGATGATGCGCCCCTGCAGCCGCAGGTCGACTGGCAGGACGGCCTTGGAGGTCGCATCCCCCGGCCCGATATCCTCGGCAATCGCCAGCTCGATCAGCGGCTCGGCTGCTTTAAGAACCTTGGTTATATCCTCAGTGCTCATCGAGTTCTCCCTTTCTCGACAGGATTTACAAGATTAACAGGATGTTTCGGTTTGTATTGCCGGAACTTGCGCTTGACTTGGACGGACGGCCCAAAGTTGATCAGCAAGCCAGTGTCAATTCCGGTAGCAGTCAGATAGTTGACCAACTGCACCTCGTGTGCTTTATCCAGGGATCGAACAGCCTTCAGCTCAACGATAACACGATCCTCAACCCACAGATCAGCGAAAAACTCACCTACCACCTGCCCATCGTAATAAACTGTGATCGGCTCCTGCTGTCGCACTTTCAAACCACGCTTTGTCCACTCGATCCGTAGGGCGTTTTCATAGACCTTTTCCAGAAAACCCACTCCCAAGGCATTATGCACCTGAAAAGCACATCCAATGATCGTCTCGGTCAAGTTTTCATCCTTCATCTTAGTTTCCCCTCCCTCCAATCCTGTAAATCTTGTTAATCCTGTCGAAATATAGACGGCATCGCGCGCTTGTGCGCCGAGCGGGCCACCATCCCCTGCACCTTCTTCAGCGTCGCGGGGTCGATCCCGGCAGTATCCCCAACCTCGATGGCTGCCAGCACGCGGTCCAGCTCGCGGTAAGCGATGCCCATCTCCTCCTCGTCCGTCTGGCCAGGCCACAGGCCGGCAGTGGGCGGGCGCTCGACTACCTCCCGCGGCACGCCCATCTCGCGCGCCAGCTCCCACACCTGCGTCTTGCTCAGATCTCCCAGAGGCAGCAGGTCGACGCCGCTGTCGCCCCACTTGGTAAAGTAACCCACGGCGAGCTCGGTCTTGTTACCCGAACCCAGCACCAGGTAATTGCGCGACTGAGCCAGGTAATAGAGCGTCCCCATGCGCAGTCGCGGCCTAACGTTCACAGCAGCCAGGCGGTGCTCTGAAGCCGGCAGGGCCGCCATCAGCGCGTCGTGCGCGCCGGTCAAATCCACCGTCACCGTGGAGACCGCGAACGCATCGGCGACCAACTGCCCCAGTGTCGCATCCTCCGGCTGCGAATGGCAGGGCATCAACACCCCCAGGGTGTTTTCAGCACCCACGGCGCGCACGGCCAGCGCAGCGGCGGTCGCCGAATCCACGCCGCCGCTGAGGCCAAAGACGAAACCCTCAGCGCCCGCAGCACCAAGATGCTCTCGAAGCCAGTTCGCAATCCGGTCAGGCAAATTCATTGAGGACTCCTTTAAAGATTACTTAGTGTATTTTATACACTAAGTATACTTGAAAAAGCGATGCTTGTCAAGCATCCGACAACAGAAACATCAGGCGGTGTTTAGTCATTCCTCCTTCATCAACTCCTCGATCTCATACCACAGGAGCCCTTCCCACCCAAAGCGCATCAGGTCCACACAGCCGCGCTCACTGACCTCGACCCCCTCTGCCTCCAGCAGCTCCCGCTGGAGGCCGGCACCATGCTCTCCAGCCAGGGAGATGCAGCCCTTGCTGTTCAAGACGCGCCACCACGGCACGCCCCCCCTTTCATCCCCCTCGCGAGCGGAGGGGAGACTGTGTAACGCCCAGCCGACGGTACGGGCAGCATGAGGGTGCTCCAGCATACGAGCGACGGCCCCGTAGGAGGTGACCTTACCAGGCGGCACCTGCCGTACCAGATGATGGACCTTTTCAAAGAAACTGGACATCACAGCATCTCCAAGAACGCCGCCACCCGCTCCTTGATAGAGCCCTCGTTATAGAGCCGCGAGTCACACATGTCGGCATCCAGGATGAGCGCCGGCAGACCCAACTCGTCGCGCAGCACGTCGCGCACGTCGCTCTGGGTGATGGTAAAGGGCTTGCAGGAGCGGTTGGCGTGCATCACCATGCCGTCCACCTCGAAGCGCCGGGCGAGACCGGCGATGGTCTCGAGCCGCGCGGGCAGGCCGATGTTGATGAACACGCCCGTGTAGGCCCGCGCCAACCCCCCAAACGGCTCGTCCACGTCGAGCTCGACCGTCCAGGCGTTGGTGTAGGTATCGGCGACGAAGCAGGCGCCAGCATCCATGAAGGGGCGGAAGAAGCGATAGAGCTGGTACCAGATGGCAATGTTGTCCCACAGCAGGCGATACCGCTCGCCGGGCACCGCGCCGACCCCCTGCGACACGCGTTCCTCCAGCTCGGCCTTGAGACGGCGATAGCAATCGAGCGCCTGACGCGTGCCGCGCAGCGAGACGATGGGCGCCATGGCGACGAACAGATCGGGGGCATTGATCGGCGAAGGGCAGTGCCGGCCAAACGAAAGAACCTCCTGCCACAGCGCGATCGCCTCACGGGAGAGCTCCAGCACCGAGCGGAACTTTTTTTCCTTGAGGCGGCGGCCCGTGTGCGCCCCAAGCCAATCGACCAGCTCGCGCATCTGGTCGGCCACGTAAGATATGATATGCTCCTCCGGCGGCGTCTGGCGCTGGAAGGGCACGTCGAGCAGAAAGAGCGGCACACCGTATAGCTCGGCCAGCGCCTCGTACCACTTTTGCACGGTGCCGCAGATGTTGGTGCAGCAGATCAACACGTCAGGTCGGGGCAAGCCCTTCAGCGGCGCCTCCTTGGGCCGCATCACCGCCCCGATGTGTCCGCGGGCGTAGGAGCACAGGTCGGCGGGGTAGCCTGCCCCCTCGGCCACCTCGCACAGCCCCACGGACGCCCTAGTCGCGCCGCATATCGCGCCATAGTTTTCGGGATAGAGGGTCAGAATGCCCATCGCCTCCAGGATCTCGACCGGCGCGCCGCTGGTGACATAGGCCAGCGGCCTGACGCGCGCCAGCGCCTTGCGCTGGACATAGTAGCGCGTCATCACGCCGTTGATCTCTTTGAGCGACTGGAGGCGGGGGTATTTAGGCATGCAGCATCTCCACGAACGCCTCGACCCGCGTGCGCAGTTGGCCGGCCTGCGAGGCCTGCTCCAACTCGACCAGCAGGTGCGGCACGCCCGCCCCATCCAGCGCGCGCACCATCTGCGCGTAATCAAAGCCGTGCGGGTCGCAGAACTTTTGCCGGGCAAAGACGACGCCGCAGGCACCGCGCTCCCTCACCAGCGACAGCAAGAAATCAGCGCGGCTGCGCTGCGAACGATACTTGGTCGGCGTCGGCACGAGCGCCAGCAGGCGATCGGCCAGCGCCTCGAGCGCATCGCCCTCCTCGGCAGCATCTATGGCAAAGTACCGCTCCCCCAGATCGAACAGGTCGCCCCCGACGCGCGCGCCGGCCCCGGCGATGACGTCGAAGAGCACGGGGTCACCCAGCGACGGCCCGACGAGAAAGAGCGAGAGAGCGAAAGAGCGAGAGAGCGAAGGAGAGGGAGCCTGCATCCTGCTCCCTGCCTCTTCAAAAGCCTCCTTCGGCTGTTGAAAAACTGTGCGCACGAGGGCGTACAGTTCACGCGGATCGAACTGCGATGCGCGACCATACAGATCGCGGACGCGGGCGCGGGTGCGGTTGTAGAGCGCGATGCTCTCCCGCAGGTCGTCGTCGGAGATGGCCCATCCCACCTGCGCCTCAACCCGCTCGCGCAAACTGCGCAGCTCGGCCAGGAGATACTCCCGAGCCGCAGGGCCATCCAACCGTATCGGCATCCCAAAGTGAAAGAGCGGAATAGAGGGCACGTTCCGCCGCCACAGGTCGGTCAGCCCCTGCATCGTATCGCACGACTTGGCCAGCGCCATCCCCGCCAGGGCGTCCAACTCCCCGGCCAACGCCTGGTCGAGCGCGGAGCTGGCCACCCAGCAGGTAAAGCCCGGCAGGTGCGCGCGGGCAAGGCCGCGATCCTCCGGCACGGGAAAGAGAAAAACCGGCATAAAACCCGCTGCGTGGAAAAGCTCCTCCGGCACGTAGGCGCTGAGAAAACCGATGCGCGGACGATCCTCAGGCCTCAGCTTCAGCGCCAGCTGCCACCTCCTGGGCCGCCCCTGCGGCGACGAGCGCCGCGCCGATGGCGCCGGCCAACTGCGCCTGCTGCGGCACGACGATGGCGTGGCCCAGCCTCTCCTCCAGCATGCGGGCCACCCCCGCGTTGCGCGCCACGCCGCCGGTGAGCACGACGGCGTCCTTCACCGGGATACGCCCGAGCATCGTGGCCACGCGGGCGGCGATGGCCTCGTGGATGCCGGCGATGATCTCCGGGCGGGGCGTGCCCGCCGCCAAGTGTGTGACCACCTCCGACTCGGCAAACACGGTGCAGGTGCTCGAAATCTTGGCCCGCCGCGCGGCGGAGAGGGCCAGCGCGCCAAAATCGGCCAGGTCGACCTCCAGCGCGTGGGCCATCACCTCGAGGAAGCGCCCGGTGCCGGCGGCGCACTTGTCGTTCATCACAAAATCGTGCACGCGACCGCCCGGCCCCACGGCGATGCCCTTGCTATCCTGACCGCCGATGTCGATCACCGTGCGCACGCCGGGACACAGGTTGTGCGCGCCGCGCGCGTGGCACGTGATCTCGGTGACGGTCCGGTCGGCGCCGGGGACCTGCACGCGGCCGTAGCCGGTGGCGACCAGGCAGGCGATCTGCTCACGGGCAAGGCCCGCCAGCGCCAGCGCCCGGTCGAGCACCTGGCGTGCGGCCTCCGCCCGGTCGTACCCGGCCGAGATGACCGCCGAGCCGAGCAGGCGCTCCCCCTCGAGGATCGCCGCCTTGGCCGTGATCGCGCCGACATCCACGCCCGCCGTGAGCATAGGCCAATGGTACGCAGATTGGCTCAAGATGTCAAGCGGATGAGCGAGTCGGCGAATCGGCGAGCCAGTGGATGAATGGCGGCAGGCCTCCGAGGATTGCCAAACCCCGGAGGCCCTTACTGTCACTGGAAATTCCGCAGTACAAGCGGCAGGTAGACCGGGAACATCAACTTGCAAAAATAGGCCGAGCCTTGGTCGACGTTTGCGCCGACATCATCTGAGAAGGCCCCCACCAGCGCCGTGTCGCCCGAGAGCGCCGCCGAGTCGCCAAAATGGTCATTCGTCGCGCCGTCCGCAGCGGTCAGGTGCGCCTGCTGCGTCCAGGTTGTCCCGCTGCGGGTGAAGACGTAGGCCGAGCCCTGGCCATCGTTTGCGCCGACGCCGTCATAGTACGCCCCCACCAGCGCTGTGTCAGCGTCGCCCGAGAGCGCCACTGAAATGCCAAACTGGTCCCATTCCGCGCCATCTGATGCGGTCAGCTTGGCCTGCTGCGCCCAGGCCGTCCCGCTGCGGGTAAAGACGTAGGCCGAGCCTTGGCCGTCGTTTGCGCCGACCCCATCCCCGTACGCCCCCACCAGCGCCGTGTCGCCCGCCAGCGCCACCGAGGCGCCAAACTGTTCACTCGCCGCGCCATCTGATGCGGTCAGTTTGACCTGCTGCGTCCAAGCCGCCCCGCTGCGGGTAAAGACGTAGGCCGAGCCCTGGGCATAGTTTGCGCCGACCTCGTCATAGGGCGCCCCCACCAGCGCCGTGTTGCCCGAGAGCGCCACCGAGTTGCCAAAATGGTCCTCCGCCGCGCCGTCTGATGCGGTCAGCTTGGCCTGCTCCGTCCAGGTCG
>JAFGED010000423.1 GCA_016931785.1 Anaerolineae bacterium | reverse complement strand
TTCATCCGCCGGCTTTTCCAGTTGCGCCAGCCGCAGTTGGGCCTGGCGCAGGCTGAGGTCGGCGCTCGCCAGCGCCCGGTCGAGGTCGTCCGTCTCCAGGCGGGCGATGGGATCGCCGGCCTGGACCGCGCTGCCCTCGACCACCAGCACGTCGACGACCTTGCCCCCCATCTCGAAGCCGAGCTGCTCCCAGCGGGCAGGCTCGATGACCGCCTCGGCCACCACGGCGCCGGCGGATGCATCGGCCACCACCGGCACATCGGTCGGCTCCGAAGCCGTCGCGGCGCCACTGCAGCCCGTCAGCAGGCCTATAGCGGCCAGCATCAGGACCATTGTACATGTGCTCTTTATCTTCATCCTTTCTCCTCCTGATTATGTGTCCGTGGTTTGCTGTTTGCGATTCCCTATTCGTAAGTCGGAGCTTTTCTCGCGCTGGTCCACAGTAGCGGCGAGCGACACTTCTATCTTGCTTATTCCCTGGATGGCGACTTGTACCCCATCACTCGTAGGCCAAGGCCTCTCTCACGCTAACTCGCGTCGCTCGAAGCGCGGGCCACAGGCTGGCCACCGCCGAGAGGGCCAGCACGATTCCCAGCCAGAGCACCGCCCCATCGACCGAGAACTTGAAATCGAGCGGTAACTCCAACACCGCGGTGCCGACGACGCTGCTAAAGGCCAGCGCGCCTGGATAGCTGATGGGTACCGCGAGCAGCCAGCTCAACGTACCCACGAACATGCCCTCGATAACGAAAATCCCGGCCACGGAGAGTGACGTCGCGCCGATGGCGCGCATCACGCCGATCTCGCGCCCGCGCTCCACCACGTTGATCGACATCGTGCCCATCAGCCCGATGCCACCCACGACTGCCGCCAGGATTGCCATCGCCAGCATGAGGGTGATGAGGATCTCGAACTGGGCCTCGTTCATTTCGCGTGTCTCGGTAGCGCTCTGGAAGTACACGGGTTTCAGGCGATGCTCTGCATATATCTCACGCATGTCTTCGATCAGCCGCAGTTGGGCCTGTGACGTGTGCTCCACCGAGTTCGCCATTAAGAAAGCGCCGCGGTTGGCGTTACCGATCTCTTTGGCCATGGCGTCAAAGGGCACAAAGTTATCGCGCTGGCCGTTGTTGAGATTGACGATCAGCCCCACTACCGTCCAGGTAGTTTCCTCCCCATCGATGTTCAATGTCACCTCGTCGCCGACCGCACAGCCCTCGTCGGCGGCGATCTTGCTGTTCAGCAGAATAGCGTTGCCATCGTTAGGTTGAAGCGCGCGGCCAGCGATGAGGCGTGGATTGAACATCTTGGAGTCATCCGGCACGCCCCATAACTGCCCCTGAATTTCCTCCTCGTTATCCAGCTTCAAAGTCGCCCCACGTACATCCCACACCTCGACGTAAGTCACGCCTGGGACGCTCTCGGTTGCCTCGATCAGGCGTTCCATGCGATACGTGCGGTCGAACACGACCAGGACGTCGAAACCAAAGTCACTGAGCAGCACGTCAAGCGTATTGGAGAACGAGTCTCCCACGCTCATCACCAGGATGAACATCACGCCGCCGAGGGTGAGAGAGAGCAGCGTCAGGGCGACGCGCGCCTTGCGGCGGAAGGTATTCCGCATGCTGAGCGCCAGCGGGCGCGGCAGGTGGCGCAGGCGGCCCAACCAGCGATCGAGCAGGCCGCGCCCAAATCCGCCTCCCAGCCCATAGGTGCTGATGGCCTTGTGCGCGCTGATGCGCGCTCCACCGACCACGGGCGCCAGCGCCGCCAGCAATGGCACGATCAGCCCTACGATAATCTGGATGATCACCGCTGTTTCTATGATGCGGAAATCGCCGGGAAAGATGTTGAAAAAGTCGAGCATCCAGGCCGCCATCGCGTGCGCGCCGGCCGCCCCCAGCGGCACGGCGACCGACATTGCAAGCAGTCCATAGATCAGCGCCGTCGTCAGGTAGAGGCGCGTCACACGCCCTCCCGTCGCGCCGACGGCCTTCATCACCCCGATCTGCCACACCTGCTGGGTGACGATTGCGTTCATTGTGTTGATGACCAGGAAGCCGCTCAACCCCAAGGCGAGAACACCCAGCACGCCCAGGATGAGGAATACGGCGTCGATCATCTCCTGCGCCCAGTGCACCTCGGGGTCCACGATGTCGTAATAGCCCACTTCTACCCCGATCCCCTCCAGCCGGTCCTTAATTCGCTCGACAGCCTCCTCCGCTCCTGCTTGGCTGAAGGCGTCGATTTGGATATTGAGCGTGTTGTATCCCTCCTCGCGATCGAACAACCAGGCCAGGGTCTCCATAGAAGCACAAAAGGTCGCGTCGCCCATACTGAGCTGCGGCGGTGGGGTGTAGGGATGCCGTATGACGCTTTCGACCGTCAGCGTGCGCTCGTGTCGGCCGTATTCGACGACGATGGTCGTGCCGATGGGGAGTCCAAAGTGGCTTGCGGACATACGCTCCACCGCCAGCGCGCGGCCGTCGGGCCAGTCGCCCTCTATCAACTCGATGGGGTACAGGCGCTGTGCTCCATAGTCGGCGCGGGCGATGATCGTTCCATCGCGCCACTCGTCCTCGCTCACAAACTTCCAACGAAAGCCCTCGCGCACTTCTCCTTCGACATCGGCAACGCCCGGCTCGCGCAGCACCGCCTCGATGACGTCCTGGTCGAACCAGCTGGTGTACATCTCTATATGCGGCGCGTTGCTCTCCCGGTGGCTCTCCGTCATGCGCGCGCGCATCACGCCCGACATGCCAAAAACCAGACCCAAGGCGAACACGCCTACGGCTGTGGAGAGCACCACCAGCAGCGTGCGGACCTTGTCATGCCACAGATCGCGCCACACTTTGCGCCACGCCGTGCTCATGACAGGGCTTCCCTTTGGTGTCCGTTAAGATGATCGCGCTCGATGCGACCATCCAGCAGGTGAATCACGCGTCTCATCTGTGCGCTCAACTCCCGGTCGTGGGTGACCACCAGCAGCGTCTTGCCCTCGT
>JAFGED010000422.1 GCA_016931785.1 Anaerolineae bacterium | reverse complement strand
TACTTCCAAGAGCGCCTCTGGCGAGATTGCGTCCAGCCCTGCTGCGCGCCGCGTCATCTCGCCGCCGTGCCAGTGGTACAGCACACGCCCCGTCGTCAGCATCAAGGGGTACGCGTCGTCGGGCAGCTCGTCGGGCGGCAGATGGTCTATGGCGACAAAGTGGCCCAGGCCCCGGCTGAACTTGTCCTTGTGCAGGTAAAGCGTGCCCGGGTGATCGGCCGACGGGCACGGCCATTGCAGTCCGACCTTGTCGATGCGCTCAAAGCTCATACCGCCATAGATCGGGGTGACGGAGACAAGCTCGTCCATCACCTCGGCAGGGGATTCATATTGCATCGGATATCCCATGCGCGTCGCTACGTCGCAGATGATCTCCCAGTCCGGCCGGGCGTCACCGAGGGGCGGGATAGCCTGCCGCACGCGCTGCACGCGTCGCTCCGTGTTGGTAAAGCTGCCGTCCTTCTCGGCGAAGGAGACGCCCGGCAGGATGACGTCGGCGAACGGCGTCGTCTGTGTGGTAAAGATGTCCTGCACGACCAGGAACTCTGTTTTTTCCAGGCACTCGCGCACGTGGTTGATATCGGGATCGCTCATCATGGGGTCCTCGCCCAGGATGTACAGCGCCCGCACCTTTCCCTCGGCCGCCGCGTGCATCATCTCTGTGACCGTCAGGCCGACGTTCAGGTCCGACGTGCTGCCCCACGCCTCTTGGAACTTGGCCTGGACGGCGGGGTCGGTTACCTTCTGATAGCCAGTGTAGACGTTGGGCAGGCCGCCCATGTCGCAGGCTCCCTGGACGTTGTTCTGGCCGCGCAGCGGGTTGACCCCGCCGCCGGCGACGCCCATGTTCCCCAGCAGCATCTGCAGGTTGGCGCAGGACATCACGTTGTTGGTGCCCACGATGTGCTGCGTGATCCCCATCGCGTAGAGCAGCGCGCCGGGGCGGTTCTCGGCCAAGATGTGCGCCGCCTCCACGATGTCTTTTGCCGGCACGCCCGTGATCTCGGCTGCCTTTTCCGGCGTGTACTTGAGCACCGTCTCGCGCAGGTCCTCGAACCCCTCCGTGCGCGCCTCCACGAATGCCTTGTCGTAAAGGGCCTCCTCGATCAGCACGTGCATCAGCCCGTTTAGCAGGGCGATGTCGGTGCCCGGGCGATGCTGCAGATGAAGCACGGCAAAGTCTACCAGGTCGATGCGCCTGGGATCGGCAACGATCAGCTTGACCCCGCGCCGGCGCACCGCCTGGCGCATCTTGATGGCGATCACCGGGTGCTGCTCGGTGGTGTTGGAGCCGATCACGAAATAGGATTGGGAATCCTGGGCAATGTCACCGATAGAGTTCGTCATCGCCCCGCTGCCGAATGTCGTGACCAGACCGGCCACGGTGGGGGCGTGTCAGAGACGGGCACAATGATCCACGTTGTTCGTGCCGATCACGGCGCGGGCGAGCTTTTGGATTAAATAGTTCTCCTCGTTGGTGCACTTGGCCGAGGCCAAAAAGGCAATCGAGTTGGGCCCTGATTCCTCCTTGATCTGTCCCAGGCGGCTGGCGATCAAATCGAGCGCCTCGTCCCAGGAAGCCTCGACAAAGCCATCTCCCTGGCGGATCAGCGGCTTGGTCAGCCGGTCGGGGTGATGGATAAAGTCGTAGCCGTAGCGCCCCTTGACGCACAGCGCCATCCCGTTGGCCGGCGCGTCCGGGTTCGAAGTGACGCGTATGATCTTGTCGTTCATCACGTTCAGGTCGAACTGGCAGCCCACGCCGCAGTAGGTGCAGGTGGTGGTGACCTTGGTCACCTGGTGAGCGCGGCCCAGGCCGTGGGCCATCTTGTCGCTCAGCGCGCCCGTGGGACAGTAGGCCGCGCACTGGCCACAGGACTCACAGCGCGCGTCCAGCATGGTCGTGTTGGCCCCGGCGACGATCTCCTCGTCGAAGCCACGATAGGCCACGCCCCACACGTCGCGGCACTGGATCTCGGCGCAGGCCTGCACGCAGCGCCGGCACAGGATGCACTTGTTAAAATCCACCCGCACGAACGGGTTCGGGTCGCTATCTACCTCGTACCGCGTGCCCTTGCTCCCCCAACTGGGAACCTCCACCTGGTACTCGTAGGCCAGATCCTGCAGCTCACACGAGCCGCCCAGATCGCAGGTCAGGCAATCTTGCGGATGGTTGGCCAGCATCAACTCCAGCGTCTTGCGGCGCGATTTGACCACGCGCTCGCTCGCCGTGTGCACCACGATTCCGTTGGCTGCCGGGGTGACGCACGCCGCCTGTAAAAAGCGCTGCCCCTCGATCTCGACCACACAGATGCGGCAGTTGCCGGTCGGCGTGAGATCGCGGTGATAGCACAACGTGGGAATGCGGATGCCGGCTACCTGCGCTGCCTCCAGGATCGTCTGTCCCTCCTCAGCCTGGATGGTTCTACCGTCAATGGTAAAGTCTATAGTTGCCATGCGCTGTGAAACCCCCTTAGACTCATCCTATATCCGACACACACCCGTAGGACACTCGCCTCGCGCGTGTGCTTCGAACTCGCCGCGGAACAGCTCCAGAGCCGACATCACAGCCGTCGGCGCGGTCTGCCCCAATCCACAGAAGGAGCTATCGACCATCAGCTCGCCCCAGTAGACCAACTCGTCCAACTGCCCGATCGTCCCGCGCCCGCTCACCAGATCGGTCAGGATCTGCCTGTATCGCTCCGTGCCCACCCGGCATGGCGTACACTTGCCGCACGACTCGGCGCGGAAAAAGTTTGCCACGGAAAGCACGTAATCCACGATGCACGTATTGGCGTCCAGCACGAGGACGTCGCCCGCGCCCAACATCGCCCCGGCCGTCCTGCACGCCCCGAACTCCAGCGATATATCCAGGAACTCTGGCCCGACGATCGCCCCGGCCGCGCCCCCCAGGTGACAGGCCTTGAACGGCGCATCGCCCCGCATGCCGCCGGCCGGCCCCTCGATCAACCCGGCCAGGGTAAACGCGCCCAGCGGGGCCTCCAGGCATCCCTGGCGCTTCACGTGCCCAGAGATCGGGTACAATTTGGTACCGGGCGACTTGTCCGTACCCATCTGGTGGTACCAATCCGCCCCATGGGCGATGATACCCGCCAGGTTCGAGAGCGTCTCGACGTTGTTGATCAGCGTGGCCTGGCCGAACAACCCGCAGGTCGTGGGATAGGGCGGTCGCACCCTCGGCTCACCCCGCTTGCCCTCCAGGCCCTCGAGCAGCGCGGTCTCCTCGCCGCAGATGTACGCGCCCGCCCCGGAGTGGACGTGGATGTGAAAGTCGAATCCACTGTCCATGATGTCCTGGCCCAGGCGGCCGGCAGCCTCAGCATCGTGGATGGCCT
Organism: Anaerolineae bacterium; assembly: GCA_016931785.1. Taxonomy (GTDB): domain Bacteria; phylum Chloroflexota; class Anaerolineae; order B4-G1; family B4-G1; genus JAFGED01. The sequence continues at coordinate 2,370 of JAFGED010000422.1, read as the reverse complement.
GTTTCAGCAGCGCCGCCTGATCCGCATACTCACCCCGGATGTAGATATAGCCCTCGTGCGCGCCTATGGCGTACCCGGCAATCGCGATCCCCTCCAGCAACTGGTGCGGGTCCCCCTCGATCAGGATGCGGTCCTTGAAGGTGCCCGGCTCCGACTCGTCGGCATTACACACGACGTAGGCTTCCACGTGACCGTCCTTGGCCTGCGCCTTTGCGCCCGCCGCCGTGAAGCGCATCTTCAGGCCTGTGGGGAAGCCCGCCCCACCGCGTCCCTGCAAGCCCGACGCGGCGATCTCTTCCACGACTTGCTCCGGCGTCATCTCGGCGAGCGCCTTGCGCAGCGCCTGGTATGCGCCCACCCCTTGCGCATCCTCCAGTGACAGGGGGTCGATCTGGCCCACGTTGCGCAGCAGCGCATGGGCACGGTCATCGACCTCGATGCCGATGATCTCGTCGGCAGGAGATAGAGGCGTGGGTTCCTCGCCGGTCAGGATAGCTTGGACGCGGGTGGGGGTTACGTCGCGGTAGAGCCGGCCGTCGGTCACCGCCACGGGGCCGTGACCACAGTGGCCGATACAACTGGTGCGCTTGACCTCAACTCCCGCCTTTTCGAGCGCGCGGCGCGTGCCGGCAGCCCCTGCCGCGTGGCACGGGCCGTCCTCGCACAGGCACACGGCCTCCCCCGGCGGGGTGCCGACGCGCCACATCGCATAAAAGGATGCCGCGCCATGCACTCGACTTAGGGGCAGGCGAAAATGGTGTGCGACAGACTCGATGGCCATGCGAGGTAGATAGCCCAACTGGCTGTTTACCCTATCCAGTGCCGATAGCAGGTCGTGCCGCTCGTGCGGCAGGGTGGATAGAATCTCTGCGATCACGCGCTCAGACGGCTGGTCGGATGAATTCATAATGACGCTCCTTCCCCTGTATAGATAACGATCTCAAGATGAGTGCCCACGTCCACGGTCGAATCAAGCCGCATCACGTCGGAGCAGGACTTGATGTTAATCAGGCCCATCCCTGCGCCAAAGCCCATCTCCCGCACCCATTCGGGGGCGGTGGAATAGCCGGGCTGCATCGCCTGCTCGATATCGGGGATGCCGGGGCCGCTGTCGATCGCCTCGATGCGCACCCGATCTGGCTGCACCTCTGCCACGATCTCTCCACCGGCGGTATAGATCACCAGGTTCATCTCCGCTTCATACGCGGCGACGGCCACGCGGCGTATCACCGGTGGGGGAATTCCCAAGCGATTGAGCGTTATCTTCAGGCTGCTGGAAGCCTTTCCTGCGGCGTTGAAATCCTTGCCTATCACGTGGTAGCCAAACACCAGGGCCGTCTCGTCGGCGATGATGTCCTGAAAGATGTGGCTGGCCCGATAGCGGCGGATCTCCTCCGTGTGGTAGTCGACCTCCAGCTCCCTGAGCAGGGCACGCATGATATCACCCTGGGTGAGGATGCCCACCAACTGCCCTTTCCGGTCGATGACCGGAAAGCGCCCGAAATTGAAACGTGCAAACTGTCCCACGGCGTGGACGAGGTGTTCGTCGGCGTAGAGCGTGTTTACGTCGCGGACCATCTTTTCGCCCACGGTGACGTCGAGTTCGCCGTCGGCCAGCGCGTTGATGAGGTCTTCCAGACTGACCACGCCGACCAGCTTTCCATTCTCCAGCACGGGCGTGCCCGAGATGCGATGGGTGCGCAGGATCTCGCGGAGCTCGGCCATCGTCACGTACGGCGCGGTGGTGACCACGTTCTTGGTCATCGCGTCGCTCACCTTGAGCTCGTAGGTTAATTCCTGGAGCTTGGTGACCTCTTTGCCCTTGTTTTCACCCACCTGGCAGTCCTATTTGTTTTCAAAGGTCTGGCGCCAGCGATTCAGTGAGAGTTCGAATAGGCCGCAACTGGCGAGACCAGCTTTGTAAAGCCGGCCGCAGGTTTCGAACATGGTGTACTTGGAGGCCAGGAGCGGAATGCCCCTTTCCTCGGCCAGGGCGACGGTCTCCTCCGGGGGCATCTTGCCGCGCACAAAGACGATGGCATTGATGCCGGCCACCTCGGCCGTGCGCACAACCTGCGGATTGGTGAGTCCCGACAGCAGGAGCGTGCCCTCGTGGGTAAAGGACAGCACGTCGCTCATCAGGTCCGCCCCACAGCCCATCTGGATATCCATGTCCAGATCGATGTTCTTAGAGACCGCCTTTCCCTCGATAATAGACAGCACTTCACCAAGTTTCATTTTTGGCCTCCAATGGACTTGCTTCTCTTGAGCAAGTACAATTATAGTCGAACGATGGAGGCTGTCAATCAGGGGGCAGGTTCTAGGTGCATTTGCCCCCTGGGGCGGCGGGCAATCGGCTTCCAGCGAAAT
>JAFGED010000421.1 GCA_016931785.1 Anaerolineae bacterium | reverse complement strand
GCGAGGGCCACTGCTCGGGCGAACAGCCTGAGTAGACACCTTTATTGTAACATACGTGGAGGAATTGTACAGTTCGGTCAAGAGCATTCAGGTGAGACGGACGCGTGACACCTGCCCCGATGATTGCGAGGGATGGGTAAGTATGGTATCATCGGGCGGCACTCTCTTTAGGGGGGATTGAAATGCAGCGCGTGCGACAAGAAAATCTGGATCCTGCCCGCCAGCGTCTCTACCGCCGGGCAATTCTGATCACCCTGGTGGGCAACACGTTCCTGGCGGCGGTGAAGGGCTCGGTGGCGTGGCTTTCGGGCAGCAGCGCGGTGCTATCCGATGCAGCCAACTCGCTCTCGGATATGTTTTACAGCCTGTTGTTGGCGGCGGGGCTGTACCTCGCGCAGCAGCCAGCCGACGAAAGCCACCCTCAGGGGCACAGCCGCTTTGAACCGTTGGTCGGCTTGCTCATCGCCCTAGTGATGGGGGGAGCGGGGATCGCCGCGCTGCGCGAGGGGGTGCTGCGCTTTTGGTCAGGCGCTGCGGCGATTGAGCCGGGGTGGCCTACGGCCGCCCTGGCGGCGAGCGCTCTGCTCAAGGTGATGATGTTCTTTCTGGTGAGGAACCTCGGGCGATCGGCGCAGAGTCCCGCCCTTCGCGCCTGTGCCCGCGATAACCTCTCCGACGTGCTGACCTCTGGAGCGGCGCTGGTCGGCGTTTGGGGGTCTGATCTCATCCATCCATTTCTCGATCCGGTGGCGGGTGTGGCGGTCGCGCTGTGGATCTTTCGTGCGCTGTGGGGGATTCTATCCGAGAATTTGGGCTATCTCACCGGGCGGGGGGCAGCGCCGGAGCTCACCGGGCAGATTGTCTCTGCGGCCTCGGCGGTGCCGGGCGTCCTCGGCGTTCATCAGGTCATCGCCGATCACGTCGGGCCGCAGTTGCGGGTGGATATGCACGTCGACGTCGATGGGGGGGAAGGGCTCCGCCGAGCGCATGCCATCGCCGATCAAGTGCAGGCACAGGTTGAAGCACTCCCGGCAGTGGATTTGGCCTTTGTGCACGTGGAACCGGCGGGCTTTCTCCCAGGAGAGGAAGGACGGGAGAGGATCGCCGTCCAGCTTCGCCATCTGGCGGAGGAGATGGGGATCAGCCTGCACGACGTGTGGGTCTATGAGGCGCGTGGAAATTACTACGCGGAGGTTCACACCGAGACCGACGCGGCGCTTTCTTTGCGCGAGGCCCACGCGCAGGTTTCATCGTTGGAGGAACGGGCGCGTGCCGAGATCCCCCATCTGGCAGAGGTGACTGCCCACATCGAGCCTGAGGGGCAACTTGTACAGGTATCCGCTTCTGGCCTGGCGGAGGCCGGGGTGGTCGATCTCGTGCGGCAGGTGGCGGCCGAGACCGTCGGCGTGGATGCGTGCCATCGAATTCAGGCGCGCCGGAGCAATGCGGGGTGGGCGGTCTCGATGCACTGCACGCTATCGGGCGATCTCTCGCTGATAGCAGCTCACCGGATCAGCACGCGATTGGAGGCGCGGTTGCGGGAAGCCATCGCCGGATTGGAGCGCGTGGTCGTCCATACCGAGCCCGGTGAGGGTTGATGGGTGTCGGCGCGCTCATTCCCCCTGTTCCAACCGGCGCAGCTCAGCCAGCAGGGATTGCGGGGTGAGGTGGGTCTTGCGCATAATCCCCACGGTGGTTTTCTCTAGAAACTGACGTTGCTCTGCAGTCACGTCTATGGCCGTGAGTACGATGACGGGTATCTCGGCCGTTTGGTCGTCGGCTTGAAGCCTCTTGATCATGTCGAAGCCGCTTTTACCCGGCATCATCAGGTCCAGCAAGACGATGTCTGGGTGGTTGCTGTGTGCTACGTCATATCCCTCTGCCCCGTCGCGTGCTGTTAGTATCTCGTAGTGTTCTTTAGATAGCATCTCTCGCAAGAGGACGCTGATGTCCTTATCGTCATCCACGATCAATACTTTGACTTTTTGCCCGGCCACTTCAGGCAGGGCCAAGTTGCGCAAAAGATTGTGCAAGTCGTTGCGGCGCACCGGCTTGACCAGGTAGTCTGTTGCTCCCAGGCTGAGTGCCAGCTCGCCGTCCTGTACCGAAGAGATGACGAGTATCGGGATATCTTGGGTTCGCGGATTCGACTTGAGATTGCGTATGATCTCCCAGCCATCCTGATCGGGGAGCAATATGTCGAGGGTGATGACATCAGGTTGCAGTTCAAGCACACGTTCTACAACATCTGCACCGGTGTAATGTTGAATGGGGGTGTATCCTTCCTGGCGCAGGTAGTGGGCCAAGATGCCGCTGAACTGGTGGTCATCTTCGACCACGAACGCGGTCTTGGGTTTGGAGCGATCCTTCGTCGCTTTGCTCATCTCTGGTCTGGGCTGCAGGGAGATGCCGACGGGAAGTAGAAAGGAAGAGGTCGATCCGGCCCCGGGTTTGCTTTCGACCCAGATGCTGCCCCCGTGCATTTCGATCAGGCGTTTGCTGATGGCCAGCCCTAGCCCTGTGCCCTCCGTTTCTCCTGCCGATACATCGCTTGACTGGCGAAATTCCTCAAAGATAATCTCTTGATCCTCGGGTTTGATTCCGATGCCAGTATCGGCTACGGAAAAGAGCATGGTATCCGGATCGGTCAGGCGGCAGGAGAGGGTAATGTCCCCGCCTTCAGGTGTGAACTTGTTGGCATTGCTGAGCAAGTTGATCAGTACCTGCTTGATGCGGATGGGGTCGGCGACGAGCTGGGGTAGAGCGTCAGCCACATTCACGGTCAATGTCTGTGACTTTTTCTCGACTAACGGCGTGACCGTTCTTTGCACTTCTTCCAGCCACTCTTTTACGTCAAAAGCCCTTGTATCTAGCTGCATACGTCCGGCTTCGATCTTGGAAAAGTCAAGGACATCGTTGATGAGGGCCCGTAGGTGCTCCCCGCTGGTCAGGATGTTCTCGGCGCATTCCAGTTGTTCGGGGGTGAGCTCGCCGACCAAGCCATCCATCAAAATCTCGGAAAAGCCGACGACAGAGTTGAGCGGTGTTCGGAGTTCGTGGCTCATGTGGGCCAGGAATTGGCTTTTGAGGCGGTCGAGTTCCTGCAGGCGGATGTTCGCCTTCTCGAGAGCTCTCGCGCGTTGCTGCAGTTCGATTCTGCTGGCCTCTACCTCTTCGAACAGCCGGGCATTCTGGATGGCTACGGCAGCTTGGCGCACGATACCCTCGGCCAGTTGCAGTTCTTCCTCGGCGAAATGGTGCGCCTCTTTCCACCACACAGCCCACAGGCCGCCGATGATCGCCTCCCGCACGATCATGGGGAGCAAAAGTGCGGACTGCACAGGGAATAGCTGGCGCACTTTTTCCTGGAGCCGTGCGTCGTTTGGGGCGTCGTTGGTAAAGACCGCTTTTTGGCTTTGCCAGGCCTCTTCGACAAAAGCATGCTCCTTGAGTGGAATGTGGAATTTGCCGTAAGCCTCGATTTTCTCGGCGGGAATATTATATCCGGTGACGGGTTGCAGCTCGAGGCCACTTTCGTCGACGACATAAGCCCCGGTCATATCGGCGCCGATGGCCTCGGCTATGGCCTGTGCCAAGCTGCGTAGGACCTCTGTGCTGTCGAGGGTGGATGCTGCCGCTTTGCTGGCTTCCAGGAGGAGCTCCGTCCTTTTGACCTGTGTGCGCGTTTCTTCGAACAGTCGGGCGTTTTCTAGTGCGATTGCTGCTTGATGGGTCAGCGTCTGGCCCAGGACGATTTCGCCTTTGGTGAAGCGGCGCGGTCCTTCTTCCTCCCAAACGGCAGCCATGCCCATCATGAGGCCACGAGCCACTATTGGAAGGAGCAGCGCCGCTTGTGCGTTGCGAGCTTTTAGGAATTCCAGGTCGGCTTGGGTGGTGTTATCGTCCTCTCTTCGCACCTGCACCGCGTGGCTCCAGCCCAGTGTATCTGCCGCGGCGGGAAAGCCGGTCAGCGGGTAGGTTTTACCGACGTTTGAGGTTTGCTTCGTCTGCGTCGATTCTGGGGAGATGTAATCCACCACAACGGTGATCGCCTCGGCCTTTTCATCCAGGCTGTAAATCTCGGTGCTGGTCGTGTTCAAGGCCTCGCACAGGCTGCGCGCCACGTATGGCAGCATCTGCTCCTTGTCGAGAGTTGACGATAGAGTGGCCGTCACGCCGTGCAGCATGACCGCCTCGCGCAGTTGCACTCGCGTCTGCTCGTACAGGCGCGAGTTGTCAATCGCCAGGGCGGCCTGGTGGGCGAAGGCGAGGGTCTGGTGGGCTGTTTCTTCATCATAGATGCCGGGATGGTGAGAGCTGACCGTCAACACACCGATGACTTCGTCTTTAGCGATGAGCGGTGCGCCCAGCCAGGATTTGACCGATTCCGCTTCCTCGCCGGGGAACCTGCCGGGCTCATCGTGCACGTTGGGGATGATGACGGGGACACGTTCGTATACGACGCGCTGCACCAAGGGATGCGCTTCCAGGTTAAAGGTTTCCACGTGAGAGGGTTCTAGTCCATGGGAGGCGACGATCCAACAAGCCTCGTTGTGTAGCAAACTTATCGAGGCCACATCATAGGGCACCATGCGCTGTAGTTCGTCCAACGCACCTGCCAGCAATTTATCGAGCTGGAGCGTCTTGCCCAGGACCTCGGCGGTGCCCAGCAGGGTCTGGGCGACTTGACGCTCGTGTGCGATGTCGCTAAAGAGACGGGCGTTTTCAATGGCCACGCCGATCTGCTGGCCGATGGTTGTGAGCAGCGTGCTCTCGTTTTCCGTGACGGGGTGGGGAGTCGTATCAAAGAGACAGAGAGCGCCCAGGACCTGTTCCTTGTAAATGATCGGCGCCCCTACGTACGACCGCAATCCGGCTCCTAGTATTTCGCCTGTTTCCGTGGGGACTTTGTTGAAATCCTCCAGGCTCAGAGTTTCCCTCGCCTCGTATACACGTTCACACACTGCGAGTCCGGGGTGTTGTATTTCAGGTCTCTCGGAGAGGAGCTTTGATAGACCCGTGCGGCTGACGAGCGTGAGGTCGCCGGTGCGTTCGTCGGCAAGGCAGATTAGCCCGCTCGTAAACCCCAGGGCGTGAGTCGTGCGTGAAAGGGCTTCGTCGAGGAGGTCCTGCAATTCCAGTGAAGCGGACAGGGCCTGGGCTACTGCGTTTAGGGTGGCCAGTTCCAGGTTCCGCTGTTGAAGGTACTGTTCGGTCTGCACGCGCTCGAGCGCTCGGCCGATGATCTCTGAAGCATTTCTCAGCAAGCCGATCTCTTCCTCTTTCCATTCCCGGCGTCTCTCTGTTTCTGAAACGCCAAATAAGCCGTAAAGAAAGCCGCGAGTAAAGATAGGGATAGCCAGGACGGAGAGGATTCCCAGGCTTTCCGCCTTTTTTCTCTCGGGGGCAGATAGTTGTCCCACATCAGAGACTGCAATGATCTTGTTGTCGTAAAGATTGCCCATCAACCAGGAAAAAGCCGCCGTGTCCAGTTCTTTCAGGCTGTCGATCTGGGCAGGCTTTCCCTCCGCCACCCACTCGTGGGTGCTGCTCATCTTTGTATCTTGATCGTGAATCTTGAAGAGGTAGGCGTGGCTGGCACCCAACATGCTGCCCGTTTGCCTTAACGTCTCATCGATTGCTTGGTCCAGGTTCGCCGGGTCGATGAACAGGCTCGAGACTTGGCGCAGGACTTGCTCTGTCTGTAGATAGTACGCCCGTCTGACCTCGGTCCGCTTGCGCTCGATGGCGTAGTGGATGGCGCGTGTCAGTAGATCGCTATCTATCTTTCCCTTGAACAGATAATCTTGTGCACCAGCTCGTACAGCTTTTAGCGCAAGCGTCTCGTCGTCGAGGCCGCTCAGCACGACGATCGGTATCTGTTGTGCGCAGGCGAGTGCCTTGTCAAAGGTGTCTAGCCCCTTGCTGTCTGGCAGTGAGAGGTCTAGCAAGATGATGTCAAAGTCGTTGCTAGACAGGCGGTGCAGCCCGTCGGAGAGCTGGTCGGCCTGTTCCAGGTCGAAAGAGAACCGCTTGGCCTCGGTGAGCATTCTTTGCAGAAGCTGAGCGTCGGCGGGGTTGTCTTCGATCAGTAGAATTTTTGTCGGTCTATCGGTCGGCTCCATTCTCATTCGCTCTATTCGGGTAACTTGACGATCGCGAGCCAAAAGTCCTTGATGGATTGTATCACCTTGATAAACTGGTCCAGGTCGACCGGCTTGGTGATGTAACAATTGGCATGAAGGTCATATGTCTTGAGGATATCTTCCTCAGCTTGGGAGGTTGTCAGGACAACCACGGGAATGCGTCTGAGAGTCTCGTCATCCTTTATTTCCGCAAGTACTTCGCGTCCATCCTTTCTTGGCAAGTTCAGGTCGAGCAGGACAAGACCGGGGCGGGGGGCCCCGGCATATTCTCCCTCTTGACGAAGAAACGCCATTGCTTCCACGCCGTTCCTGGCCACGTGGAGGTTATTATGCAGCTTGTTTTCTTTGAGAGCTTCTTGCGTCAGCCGTACATCGCCGGGATTATCTTCGACGAGGAGGATATCCAAAAGGTTTACATTGGCCGTGTCCATGATCCCTAACTCCTTTTCTGTGAAAGGGGCTTGGTTACCATGATATACCGGCTTTCCCGTGACGGCAAATCTCCCGTTGGCCGTGGATGCCGTAATAAGTCAAGTTATGTCGTAACTACTCAGCCTTGCTTCGCAGTCGCCTTTCGCGTGTGAAAAGAGAGGGGGCGGGGG
>JAFGED010000420.1 GCA_016931785.1 Anaerolineae bacterium | reverse complement strand
TGAGTTGTAAGGATGGGGGGAGCGGGCGGCTTCGCCGCCCGCTCCCCCCGTTCTCTAACTGAGATGAAACACACCCTATTCAATTCGCGACTGGTACACAGCCCGGCCAGACCTCACAGCTTGAACTTGCTCTGGCGCAGCCAAGACCTGGGCAACCTGAGACTCGGTGATACCGCGACGATCCATCTCAAGTCGAGCGTGGTCGGTCAAACGGTATTCTGTAATAGGAGACGTTTCCTGCATAACTGCCCTCAGTATACCACACCCTAAAAGGCGCGGCAATTAAGCATTGACGCAGGTCTCGAAAGAAAACGCCTACCGCGCCACGTCCCACAGTAAAGTTTCGGGTTTCGGTTGCCCTCAACCCGTACGGACTCGGGACTCGAGATTTGAAAAGCATCAATGACTCTACTGAAAAAACTCGTTCCAGCACAGATAGCGCCCCACTCAATGGCGCCGGAATCCCGAACTTGTTCGGGCGCGTCCCGCTGAGCGGCTCGAAAACGCCTCAACAAGTTGAGGATTCCCCACCGTTTACCTTTTTTCAGGAGACTCATCAATCCCAAGTAATCCGTGGTCAGAGCTAGGGAGCGCGTTCTGGCACACCGCTCTGCCCAACGCGATACCAATACAGCACCGCATCACCCGTTTCCATTTCGGCCAGCGCTGCCGCCATCCCCTCCCGCGTCGGCGCGCCATGGGCGGCGATGTCGCGCTCCAGCGCCTCCAGCACCCGCCAGGTGGCCGCGTAGGCCGGGAGGGCCAACGGGCCGGGCGGCTGCACGTGAGGCCCCATCCCCCGGTACGCGGCCACGAAATCAGCCTCCTCCAGCAGGTCCTGTGGAAACGGCCAGGGCGTGACAAAGCGCGCCCCCTCGGCGGCGTCTCCCGCCACGGCGGCGAAATCGGCCGCGGCCAGCTCCGGCCCGCCCAAAAAGACGCCGCCCCAGCCCGCTCCCCGCAGCGCCTTCGCCACCTCGCCTGCCGTCACAGGCCCGGCATCGCAGACGATCGCTTCGGAGGCCAGCACCCGATCCAGCCAGCCCGCGCCCTGCGGCGACGCCACCGGCCCGATCCGCGCGTCGCGCTGCAGAGCCCGACCGAGCGGGCCGCCATCGGTCACCAGCGCCGCGCGGCCCAGACCGGCTTCCTCCAGGTAGCCCAAAAGCTCGCCGGCGACCGCGCTGGCGTATGGATCGATCACTCCAGGGGAAATCAGGGGGATGGACGCCTCGGCGTAGGCATCTGCGGCGGCGGCGGTGGTCTCCGGGCGAAAGTGGCCCACGGCGGCGACGACCTCGGGGTCGACGGCCAGCTTGCGCGCCTGCTCGACCGCCATAGCTTCCGCATGTGCGGCGTCCGCTCCGTCGTCGTAGGCCACCAGCTCGACGCTATATCCACCCACCCCGCCGGCGGCGTTGGCCTCGCGCACCGCCAGCCGCACGGCGTAGATCACGTCGTAGCCCACGTAGCGATAGCGCCCCTCGAAAGGCGCAACCAGCCCGATCTTGACGGTAGGGCGGACAGCGCCGGGGAAGCGACAGGAAACAAGAAGCAGGAGGCAAAAGGCAGCAAGCAGGAGGCGAGAGAAAAGACGCAGGAAGCGAGAACCCGCAACCGGTGTCCTGCATCCTGCGTCCTGCATCTTTTCACTCACTGTAGGCAAACCGCCAACGGCCGATCGCTACCCGCTACGGCACGCCACCGCCGCACATCGCATAGTTTGCCAGATGCTGCTCCTCGTTCACCGCAAAGAGATGGCTGCCGTCGTTCTTTGTACAGTCGGCGAGAAAGTAGAAATAGTCCGTATCTGCCGGATAAGCCGCCGCCTCGATCGAGGCCAGGCCCGGGCTGCAAATGGGGCTGGGCGGCAAGCCCAGGTTGAGGTAGGTGTTGTAAGGCGAAACCACGGACTGGTAATCCTCAGGCGTGAGCTGGGGCCACCATTCGCCCGTCCAGCCCGGCTGGGAGGCTATGCCATACTGCACCGTCGGGTCGGCGTTGAGCAGCCAGCCCGAGTTCCAGCGATTGAAATACACGCCGGCGATGAACGGGCGTTCCTCATCAAGCACCGCCTCCCGCTCGACGATGGAGGCCATCGCGATCAACTCGTAGAAGGTCATCTCGTGCCTGTCACCTGCAGCTCGCATTTCGGGCGTCACACGCGCATCAAAGGCCTGCAGCATACGATTCAGCAGGTCCAGCGCCGTCGCCTCCTCGTGCAGGCGGTAGGTCTCGGGGAAAAGGAACCCCTCGAGCGTCGCGCCAGGGGGAATCTCGGCCAGAAAATCGTAAACCAGTCCAGCATCGCGCCAGCCCGTCGTCACCAGCGCCAGGAACTCGTCCTCCGGGATGGTCGTCTGTGCGGCCACCGCAGCGGCGACCTGCTCCAGCCGCAGACCTTCCTGAATCGTGACGACCTGTTCGGCCACCAACCCCCGCTGCAGGGCCTCAGCCACTTCGGGGATGGTCATCGTCTGCCGCAGGGTGAACTCTCCGGCCTCGATCGTCGTATCAAGGCCGTGATACTGCACGTAGCGGCGGAACAACTCGGCGTCGACGACGAGCCCCTGTTCCTGCAATCGCGCGGCGATCTGGGCCACCGTCTCTCCCGGGCTGACGGTAAAGGTCACCAGCGTGTCATCAGCACCAGCCGGCTGCTCCAGCTTTGCAGCGTTGGCCTCGAGATAACGGCCGATGAACACGTCGTCCGCCCCAGGCACATCACCCAGAGCTATGGGAGCCTCACCGCCGGACACGGCGCGCTCCACAAATCGGTAGGCGCTGAACCCTGCCACGGCGAGGACCGCCATCGTCAAACAAAAGACGACGATCCTACCTATGATCTTGACCGTTTTCTTGTTCAAAACCGCCTCCTCCTACAATCGATGCCACCGGGAACCCGCAGGTTCTAAACGTCGCCCGGCGGGGGTTCGGCCCCGTGATAGTGATCGTCCAAATAGCGGCTATCCAAGTAGCTTTGCAGGATCACTGCGGCCGCTATCGCATCCAGCTCGCCGCTGGCGCGAGCTTGCCGGCGCTTCTTCTCACTGCGACGCTGGCGCAGGATCTCTTCCGCCTCCATCGTCGTGAAACGCTCATCCCACATGACGATCCGCACGGACAGGTGTTCGGCCAGCGCCTCAGCATAGCGGGCGATCTGTCGCGCCTGCGGCCCCATCCCTCCATCCAGGCTGAGAGGCTGCCCAACCACTATCAGCTCGACGTCGTGTTCGGCCACGACGGCCGCGATAGCAGCGAAATCTTCCTCACGCGAGCGCCGCGCCAGCGCCTCCAACGGGCGCGCCAGAGCGCCCGTGAGATCGCTAATGGCCATTCCCACACGGCGCTCCCCCACATCCAAGGCCAGTATACGCATAACTCCTAGCTTTCGGAAAGATGCCTAGGGCGCCTGGCCCGCCACCTGCGTATGGGATTCAACCCTCACGCTGATACGCAGCGGAAGCAATGGCATCCGCTCCAGCCAATCCGGCCAGAAGGTGATCTGGGGTTCTTCGGCCAGCGGCAGGTTCGCCACCAGGCGGCTGCGCGCATCGGGCAAGCGCTGCCCGGAAACGAGCGCCGCCGCTTCATCGGGGTTGAGCACAGCGTCGGCGTACCCATAAGCAGTGACGAAAAAGGTAAACTGCCCGGAGCCGATAGTCTCCTCAGCCGCCTCTCCCATCTCGAAGCGGGCGTCCATCAGCTTATAGTCCGAGGGAATACGACGGGAGAGCACAAAGTAGGCCACGGCCTCGGCGTTGTCCACATCGACCACCCAGCCACTCACCAATACCCGCATATTCACCGCCACCTTGTCCGCCTGCTCGGTGACAAAGCGGTCGTACGCCAGCTTGGGCGTCGCCTCGATGCGCAGCGACTGGTGCAGAAGGATCTCGGCGGGCTCCAGATAGTTGCTACTCAACTCGGCATAGGCCAGATCGAGCAGCTGCTGTCGCAAGAGAACCTGCCCCCGGTCATAATCGGCCTGCGTGACGACACGCGCCTCGCGGGGTTCCGCTCCCGTCGTCGCGCCGGGATTGATCACCGCCACAGCCGACGCCGCTACGCCCTCCACCTGGTTGATCTGGTAAGCGCCCACGTTGCCGACCCCATCCTCCAGGGCCTCGACGGGGGCCTCAGCTCGCCCGGCGGCAGGGACGACGACGGGCTCGGTGGTGCGGAAACGAATCGGGTAGCTGGTCGACGAGGTGCGCACGATCGTCCCCTTTGGCACGACATAGTCTTGCGCCAACAGGTTGGTGAACTCGACTCTGCCGGTCGCTCGTCCCGTCACCAGATGCATGATGCCCGTCGTCTCGACCTCGATGGTGCCCTCAAAATAATCGCCGATCTTTCGCGCGGGAATGAGGCCGGCCGCGTGGTCGACTTCCTCGATCTCGCCATCTGTCGAGACCGGCACGATAGTGACAAATTCCTCACGGGCAGGCACGAGCGTCACCGAACCGGTGGGCACAACCACGTAGGCGCTTGCACCTACGACCAGCAGCGCGAGCAAGAATATGACGAGGCGAACGCCCAACTTGACCCAGTCGAACCACGGGGGAATGAGGCGCAGCAGGCGAGAACGCGGACGGGGCTGAAGGTCGACCTCGGCATCCCACCAATGACGCGGCGGCGGTTCCACCGGCTCCGGAGAACGAACCGTCCAGCCCTTGGCTTGCTGCGCTTCCGAGACCCTGCCAAAGACAGAGAACCCACAGTTACGGGCGAGCCCGCGCCGCTCGAGATCGGTAGAAACGATGGCGATCTGCAAGCGGTGCCGCTCGGCCTCACGCCGCAAGAGGTCAAAATCCAGCTTGCGAGAGAGGAACTGCATATCCCAAGGGACGACGAGGATGACGGGATCGCCTCCCACCAGGCCAAGCCGGTGCCGGATAGAGGCCAGATCATCCTGGGTCTGAAGTTCTATCACTTTGGACATGACAGTTAAAGATACCTAGCAGTTTCGCCGGCGCTGCGCGCCGCCGAAACTGTCACTTGCAAGACTTGGCGAAGCAAAATCTTTCCTCATTTGCACTAGATCTCGATTATGAAAACACCTAGAGCATCTCTGCAAGCAACTGCGGAGCCTTGTTCAACGCATCGTCCAGCCGACTGGGATCCCGCCCGCCTGCCTGCGCCAGCGTGGACTTGCCACCGCCGCCGCCCCCGACCAATTGCGCCATACCGCGCACCAGCTTGGCGGCATCCACGCCGCGCTCCACCAGATCGGGGGTAACGGCCACGACGAGCGCCGGGCGCTCTCCAAAAACGGTGCCCAGGGCGACGACGCCGGAGCCCAACCGGTCGCGAAACCAATCGGTCATCTCGCGCAGCACGTCCATACTCGGAGCACGCACGCGCGCGTTCAGCAACGCAACCCCCGATACCGTCTGCACCCGCTCCAACAAAGACTCAAAGTCGCGGCGCGCCAACTGCTCTTGAAGGTTGGCGATCTCTTTGCGAGCAGATTGCAATTCGTCCAACAATCCAAGCGCCTTGCGGTCCACTTCATCCGGCGTGACGCCAAGATAGGCCGCGGCACGCCTGAGGATAGCCATCTGGCGCTCGACCAATTCCACCGCAACCCGGCCGGTCACCGCCTCGATACGACGCACGCCGGCCCCCACGCTCTCCTCGGAAACGACGTGGAACAGGCCAATCTCGCCCGTCTCGTGCACGTGGGTGCCCCCGCACAACTCCTGGCTAAAGGGCTCTCCCGGCCATCCAATCCGCAGGACGCGCACCTCGTCACCGTATTTTTCGCCAAAGAGCGCGATCACACCCTCGCTCACAGCCTGCTGGTACTTTTCCTGGCTGATCTCGACAGGATAATTGACCAGGATGGCATCGTTCACGGACTGGGTCACCAGACTCAGCTCGTCTTCCGTCAGCATCACCGGATGTGTAAAGTCGAAGCGCAGGCGATCGGGCGCAACAAGCGAACCGGCCTGCTGCACGTGCTCGCCCAGAATATAGCGCAACTCGCTGTGCAAAAGATGGGTCGCCGTGTGGTTGCGAGCGATGTCCATCCGCCGCTCATAGTCCACGACCGTCCAGGCTGCGTCGCCGACACGCGGGCGGCCCCGCCGAACAGCGCCGAAGTGGACGATCAGTCCTGGGACCGGCCTGCGTACGTCTCTGACCTCGATCTCCCAAACCGGCTCGGCATCCTCCGAAGGATAGGCCGAGACGAAACCCGTGTCAGAAGCCTGGCCGCCGGACTCGACGTAGAAGCTGGACGCCGATAGCACCACCTCGACCTGATCCCCCTCTTTGACCGACTTGACCGGTTTTCCATCTTTCAGGATCTCTACCACCACCGCTTCCAATTCGGTGGTCGAGTAAGGGTCGTGAAGGACCCCCTCCTCATCCAATAGCTCTCGCCGCTGAAGGCCTTCCAGAATCTCCGTGTAGCGCTTCAAGACCCCTTCATCCTGGAGCTCGAACCTGTCGGCCTGGCGGGCGCGCCTGCGTTGTTCGTCGAGCGCCGTGCGATAGCCTGCCTCGTCCACGCCAAGGCCCCGCTCCTCGGCCACGTCCCGCGTGATCTCCAGCGGCAGGCCGAAAGTATCGTAAAGCCGGAAGGCCACGTCGCCAGGGACGGTCTTTCTTCCTCCCCTTTCCAGCTCAAGCAGCTCCTCGTCCAGGCGAGCCAGGCCCAGGTCGAGCGTGCGCAGGAAACGCTCCTCTTCTTGGGTAATCGTGGTGAGAATGAACTGGCGGCGGCTCACAAGCTCGGGAAAGTGCCGTCCCATCGTCTCGATCACGGCCTTGGCGACCTCGGCCAAAAAGGGGCCATCGAAACCGATCTTGCGCCCGAAGCGAGCCGCCCGGCGCAAGATCATGCGCAGCACATAGTTACGCCCCTCGTTGCCCGGCAGGACGCCATCGCCTACGAGAAAAGTGATTGCCCGGCCGTGGTCGGCGATGACGCGATAGGGGACGATGTTCTCCTCCACTTCCGCGTCAGTGTGCTCCACCATCTCCTGCACGCGCCGGATGATGGGCATGAACAAATCCGTCTCGTAATTGGCGTCTACCCCCTGCAAAACCGAGACGAGCCGCTCAAATCCCATGCCGGTATCCACGTGCTTGGCGGGCAGCGGGTGCAGAACGCCTTTGTCGTCGCGGTTGTACTGGATAAAGACCAGATTCCACAACTCGAGGTAACGACCGCAATCCCCCTCAACCCGGCAAACATGGTCGGGATCGTCTTTGCAGGAACAGGCCTCCGGCCCGCGGTCGAGAACAATCTCGCTGTTTGGGCCGCAGGGGCCGGTATCTGCCATCTCCCAGAAATTGTCCTTGCGCCCCAGGTAGATAATGTGATCGGGATCGATGTCCGTCTCCGATCGCCACAGGCTCGCCGCCTCCTCGTCCGTCTCCAGCTCGCCTTGCTCGTCCTTGAACACGGTAGCCCACAGCCGCTCCTTGGGCAGCCCGTAAACCCCTGTCAGAAGCTCCCACGCCCAGCCGATGGTCTCTTTTTTGTAGTAATCGCCGAACGACCAATTGCCCAACATCTCGAAGAATGTGTGATGGGAGCCATCGTGTCCCACATCCTCCAGGTCGTTGTGTTTCCCGGAGACCCGCATACACTTCTGGGTATCGACAGCGCGCGTGTAAGGCCGGTCCCCCAAGCCGAGAAAGACATCCTTGAACTGATTCATCCCGGCATTGGTGAACAGCAACGTCGGATCGTCTACCGGCACCAGGCTGGCGCTGGACACGACCGTGTGCCCACGTCTCTCAAAGAAATCGAGAAAGCTCTGGCGTATTTCAGCGCTGGTCATTTTCTCCATCAGCTGCTCCTGCTCCTCCAGGGTGGGCGATATTGTAGCCGGAAGGGTTAAATCTGTCAAACGATGCCCGAAGGGGGATACCGCAATAAGTCAAGTTATGTCCATGCCTTTTTGGGGACGCAGATTGCGCAGATTAACACAGATTTTCCTTTTGATCAGCATAGCTCAGCGTTTTTCAGCGTTTACCTGCGTCCTGGGGCATAGGTATTCGATATCAAGAAGTCAACCCATAGCGCGGCCTCCTGCCGCAACCGAATCTCTTTGGACACGGATGAACACGGATTTTCACGGATTGAAAAAAATCCCCATCCGTGT
>JAFGED010000419.1 GCA_016931785.1 Anaerolineae bacterium | reverse complement strand
GCGTGGTTGCGCAGAAACGTCGCCCAGCCCTGGCTTGACGCACCTCGCCCGCGTACCTGTTGAATGTACTCTTGAATCGCGCTTTTGCTGACCTTGATCCCCAGCTTGATCAGTTCCCCACGAATTCGCTCTGCCCCCCATCTCAGGTTCTCCTACGCCATCTACCGATGGCGCGCCATCCGTTTGATCAAGGCTATGATTTCGCCTGTCAGTGGCGGTCTGCCTCGCTTCCCCTTGGATCTGGACCTGCGCTTCCACACCCACCGAAACAGCTCGCGGTGCCAGCGCAACACAGTGTCTGGCTGCACGATGACCAGCGCATTCTTCCACGTTCGTATCTTGCTCACCAACAGCACGAACAACGCCCGGTCGCGCCAGGTGAGTTTCGGACGCTTGCTCTGTCGTTTGAGCACGATCAACTGCTGGCGCAGGAGAGCGTTTTCTAGTATCAGTTCCAACCTGCTGCGGGTTATGTCCAGAGCTGTGCTCAGGACCATAGTGTCGTTGATGGGCTTTGTCCATTGGCGAAACCGCCGTTTGACAGCTTGCCAAAGCGAACTTGTACTTTGGGCGAGGAAAAAGAGAGGGTTGTTCACAGCCTGCCTTTCAAATGAAGGTTAGAGGCCGTGATTTTACCACGAAAACGAGATTGTTGGGCTCAGCTATAGAACGGATGTGTTATTCGGCCAGGACAACCGGGCGCCTTGATGGCGTATCTCTGTATGCCAAAGACTTGATCCAGCAAAGATGCCTTTGGGAATGCCTCATCCTTACACTTACGCCCTCCTGCGCCGCTTGACCAGCGCCACGCCCAGCGCCGCCGCGACTGCCAGTCCGGCCGCCGGCAACCACTGAGGCTCCCCTACCGCGAACGCTTTCATCTTTACCGTCGTGTAGGAGGACCCACCGGTTGAGACCGGCCCGTACCAGTTCCGGGCGCTGCCGACCTCTAGTTCCTCCAGCTTGTAGGTATACATCTTGCCCGGTGTGACGCCGGCATCGACGTACTCGTATGTTCCACCCATCACTCCACCCGGCGAGGCGGCGGGAATCAGGCTGGCGTTGACCTGCTCGTACGCGCCGCCGTCTGTGCTGCGCCACAGATTGAAGCCGACCGTGTCGATCTCCAGGGCCGTCTCCCAGGTGACCACCACCTCGTCGCCGTCCCACTCGGCGGTGAACGCAGTGAGCGTGACGGCGGTAGGTGGGTTGCCAAGTGGGGAGTTGGTGTTATCCAGCGTGCCGATGGTAAAGTTGCTGCCCAGCAGGGTTACATCCACTCCCAGGAACTGCACCTGATCGCCGACGATAGCCGAGGCCGTGGCAATATCGCTGAACTGGCCGCTTGTTCCTGATCGCTTCAGCAAGCGGTAATTGCTGGCCTGACCGGAGGGTGACTGTCCGCCCATGCCGCCTTCACTGAAGTCGAAGATAATGTCCACCGTGCCGCCATTGGTATTCGCGTCGGTCAGGTCAAAGTACCAGTGCCGCGCCCAGCGCATCGGATTGGGGGCACTCGCCCAGTCGCCGCTGGTAGGCAGGTCGGCAGTGGTCTTGCTGTTCGCCGGGGTCGGGTGACCGAAGGTCAGCCAGTCGCCGTTATCTCCCAAAAAGGTGCGATTGACGACGATGAGGCCGACGCTGTGCGCTTGCGTGTGGCTGCTGCCGTCATAGCGCCCGATGCCGGCCATGTCCAGATCGAAGTCGCCGCTGCCTGAGTCATCTCCGTCGTAGACATCGTTGGCGCTCATCGCGATGTTATACTTGGCGCTCAGGTAGTTTTCCACCAGGATGCGCTCCACGTCGGTCAGCGCCTGGCTGAAAATGATCATCTCGCCGATTGAGCCGGTAAGTTCGCTCCCATTTATGCCAGTACGATTATCATACCCCCCCACGGACAGGATGGGATTGACAGGCAGGTTGAGGGCCGCACTAGTTTGTCGCGAACCAGCCAGGCTGCTCCTATCGTAATAATACTGATTCGTGCCAGTCCCTGCGGTATAGCGAAAAGCGGCGAACTGCCAACCCGATACGGTGCCTGCGACGGACAGATCATCGCCATAGTGATATAAGGCCCGTCCATTATTAAGGCCTGACCAATAGGGATGATAGGCAATATTCTGGTCTAGCACGGGGACGCCAATTGCAAATAGATTCTCGAGATTGGTGTTGGACGGGTTGAAGGCTGAAAAGATGGTGTAGGGCTGATTGCCGCCCGAGGCAAAGGATGCAAAAGTGCGCGTCAACACATCGCCGCCATCCCCACCCACATAGGCGAGCACCGGCATGCCGTTCAGCACAGCCGTGTTATAGGTTGGCCGCCGCGTGCTGGCAAGCCCCATCACATCCTGGCTGTTGCCGCTCTGATCCTGCCAGCAGGCCACGTCCTGGCCGTTGGCAGCCGCCGTCGAGCAGCCAGCATCAATGTAAACCCCGCGATCGGGTCTGAGCCAAAGCGCCAGCGCACTGCTGCCATCGGTGACACCCACCCCGCCCGGGCCATCGCCGCCGGCCACGCCAGGCGCGACCACCACAGTCCACTGGGCGTACAAGATGGTAGGGGAAGTGATGTTGAAGGTCGCAGCGGGGACATAACTGGTACCGGAGCCGTCTGCAGCGGTGTTCCACCCCGCGAAGGTATAACCGGTCTTGACCAGCGAGCCGGTGTTGTCCAGCACGGTCACCGTGGCGCCGGGGGCATACGGGCTGCTGCCATCCACCGGGGCGGAACCGCCGTCGCTGCCGTTGCCGTCATAGCACAGCGGCAGGTTGCCCAGGAAAATCCCGACGGTGTTCGAACCATAATTCGAAACTGCAAAGTCCAGCTTGCTGTCGTTGTTGAAATCGCCTTCCACGATGGCATACGCGG
>JAFGED010000418.1 GCA_016931785.1 Anaerolineae bacterium | reverse complement strand
CTGGGTAAAGGGGGAATTGGGGGTGTGGTCGGGCGCTTTGCGCCCGACCACACCCCCAGAAATTCCTTTCTGTGGCGTTGCAGTATGTCACATCGAAGATGTGGGTAATCACCAGCATCGTGTGTTTTGACAATGGGATAGACTTGGCGTATCATAGGGGCAGACGCAGGTGGTGGTGGTAATGACGAAATTGACCAGACTCGGTAGATCCGAAATCTCGTTCGTAGTCGGCGCTCCGGCGCCTGGCAAGTGCGCTAGAGCGCATACTGCGAGCCAAGATCAGGATCTGCTGAGATTTGTCGTTGCAGCGCTTGTGCTTTCTCTCGCATTCGTGACGGGTTGCTGTGTGGGGCCGCTTCCATCTCCAACGGCCCTCCCTTCGCCGACGTCCGCTCCGCCGACTTTGGCGCCGGCGGCAACTGCGTCCGTGCCGACGTCGACGTCGGAGCCGGCGCCGGGCAGCCCTACGCCAGAGCCTCCGACGCCGCAGCCGCGGTTGACGCTCGCCAGCGGCGCTTTCGAGCACGAGGGGGAGATGGGGCTGCGCTTTGCCCAGAGGACTTTTGACGCCCCCGGCGGATGGCCGGCCTACTGCCCCGGGGAGAACGTCTCGCCCCCGCTGAGCTGGTCGAACGTCCCGCCGGGCACCAGCAGCCTGGTCCTGACCATGTACGATCACATCACGCGGTGCGAAACGTGCGGGAAGCGGGCGCCGGAAGGGCGTGTCTGGGGGCATTGGGGTGTCTACAACATCCCTGCCGAGGCCACCAATCTACCAGAGGGGCTGCCTGCGGACCCCGTCTTGCCGGATGGCTCTATGCAGGTGGTGAACGGGTTCGGCGAGGCCGGTTACGGGGGCCCGTGTCCGCCGGCCGGGCACGTACACTTTTACGTCTTTACGCTCTATGCGTTGGATACCCGGCTCGATCTGCAGCCGGAGAGCACCAGCGTGGACGATCTGAGCGCCGCGCTGGACGGGCACGTTCTCGAGCAGGCCGAGTTGACCGGTACCTTTCTCGGGCAGTAAGGGCGCCGTTTCCATACTTTTCAGGAGGTGTGACATGCGCAAAAAGTGGGTTCTCGTTTTACCAGTGATTCTGTTGGTGGTGTTTCTGATTGCCGCCATGCCGACGGCGGCGGCCCCCAAGCGCGATGAATGCAGCGTTGTCTACATCGTGCAGCCCGGGGATACGATGTACAGCATCGCGCGTCGTTACGGCGTGAGCATGTGGGATATCGCGAACGCCAACGGCATCGTCAATCCCAACTTTATCTACGTCGGACAGCGTCTCATCATCCCGGTGTGTCCTCCGGCGCCTGGAGGCACGGTTCACGTCGTGCAGCCCGGGGAGACGCTGACGCAGATCGCGGCGCGCTACGGTGTGAGCGTGTGGACCATCGCCAACGCCAACGGCCTTTCCAACATCAACTACATCTACGTCGGGCAGCGGCTGGTCATTCCCGGCACCGCGCCTGCTCCAGGCCCAGCTCCCACCGCGGCTCCCTCCGGCCCCACGACTTTACCCGGCCCCTGGCAGGGAGAGTATTTCGACAACGTCGGGCTGACCGGGTCGGCCTTCACCTCGCGGGAGGATGCGGCGATCAACTTCAACTGGGGCTGGGGGCCGCCGGCGGGCGCCATGCCGGTCAATTATTTCTCCGTGCGCTGGACGGGCACTTTCAGCTTCTCGGAGGGCACCTACCGCTTCTATGCCAAGGTGGATGATGGCGTGCGCGTCTACGTGGACGGCGCGGAGGTGATCAACGGCTGGCGCGAGGGCGGGTTGCGCACGTACAAGGCGGACCGCGCCATGGCGGCCGGCGATCACGCGGTCAAGGTCGAGTATTTCGACACGGTCCAGGTGTCCGCCGTCTACGTCTGGTGGGAAAAGATATCGGGGCCGACCGTGACGCCCGGACCCTCGCCGACGCCGACGTCGGAGGCCCCGGCTCCTGTTGCCGGCTGGCGCGCCGAGTTCTTTAACAACGAGAACCTGGAGGGCGACCCGGTCGTGACGCGCGTCGATCCCTGGATCGGGTTTGAATGGGAGGGGGATGGGCCCGCGCCGGGCGTCTGGGCTGACGGCTTTTCGGCCCGCTGGAAGACGACGCTGCACCTGGAGACGGACCACTACCGCTTCTGCACCATGTCCGACGACGGCTCGCGCATCTGGGTGAACGGCACGTTGGTCCTGGACGAGTGGCACGCCAACAACGGCATCGCCTACTGCGGAACGTACCACGCCACGACCGGCGATTACGAGGTCGTCGTCGAGTACTATGAGCATGGCGGCAAGGCGTTGATCTATATGTGGTGGGAGCCGCATTAGCGGTTCCTCTAGCGGCGATAGTGTCCCTATAAAGTGTTGGCAGCCTTGTCGAGCAAGCGATTCACCGCAAGGGCGCCTCAGGACAAGCGCCGCCCTCGCCCCCCCCGCCTTCCTCCTCTTTTTGTCGCGAAAGGCAACTGCGAAGCAGGGCTGAGTAGTTACGATTATGAGAGAGAATGTAGGGCAGGTTGGCTGCGGCTTGGGAGAGAGCCCGTTGTTTCAACGCGCAGCAAGAAAAGTGGATCGTGGCGAAGAAGCGAGAGAGCGGCCCACCTGCCGTCTTGTGACTCCGAGCGGCAGGTAGGCGGCTGGCCGGCCTCGTCGAGGTAGCTGAACTGCATCGGGATGGCCGGGGATGAACAACGCTCCAGGCGTCTCACCGCCGCCAACCGCTCGACTGATCTCGCGTCGAAGCCTGCCCTACGAGGAGGTTGGCTTTGTCCCCAACTTGATACGGTCGCGAAGCGCGCGGTTCGCGTATTTGGCGCATTGTGGTAAAATACCGCCTGGCAGATTCCAGGGCCACGACTCATTTAGGAGGAAAAGATGATTGTTACGACCAAAGAGCTTTTCAAACACGCCTATGGCAACTATGCGCTCGGCGCCTATAACATCAACAACGCCGAGCAGACCATGGGCCTTTTCAGGGGCAACGTGCAGTCCCAGGCTCCGTTCATTATCCAGATCTCCAAGGGCGCGCGCAAGTACACGGACAAGCGCATGCTCGAGGGCATGATCCGCGCTGCGGACGAGATCTTTCCAGAGTCCATCTTTGCGGTGCACCTCGATCACGGCGACGAGGAAACCTGCTATGATTGCATCGATTCCGGCTTTTACTCGTCGGTGATGATCGACGCCAGCCACGAGCCTTTCGAGGAGAACGTCGCGATCACCAAGCGCGTCGTCGACCGGGCGCACGAAAAGGACGTCAGCGTCGAGGCCGAGTTGGGGCAGTTGGGCGGCGTCGAGGAGGATATCCAGGTGGCCGAGGACAAGGCCCACCTGACCGATCCCGATCAGGCAGCCGAGTTCATCAAGCGCACCGGGTGTGATAGCCTCGCCTGCGCGATTGGCACCAGCCACGGCGCGTTCAAGTTTTCCGGTTCGCAGTCGCTGCATTTCGAGGTCATCGAGGGCATCCGGCAGCGCGTCCCGGGCTTTCCCCTGGTGATGCACGGGTCATCTTCCGTTCCGCAGGAAGAGGTCGCGCGGATCAACGCCGCCGGCGGCAATCTCAAGGGCGCCAGGGGGGTCGATGTCAGCCAGTACCTGCCTGCGGCCAAGATGGGCGTCTGCAAGATCAACATCGACACCGATGGGCGCTTGGTCTGGACGCGCGTGCACCGCGAGTTCTTCATCGAGAAGCCGGAGGTGTTTGACTTCCGGCCCGTTGGCAAGGTCTTTATGGAAGAGTATGCCAACTTTATCGCCAGCCGCAACGAGCTGCTTGGCTCCGCCGGGCAGCTTGAGGCTTTGCGCGCCGCGCTGGGCAAATAGCCCCGGCTTTTTCCGGCTTTTGAGGAGGCCAGCCCGATCCGGGCCGGCCTCTTTCTATATCCCCCCTGTTTCCCCCCTTTCCCAGGGAAGGGGGGAAGAAAGATCGCGGGGTTTTGTATAGTCCCCCTCTTGCGTGTTGATGACCGCGGAGGCGACAATTTGAACCGCAAAGACACGAAGAGCGCAAAGAAAATAGAAGAAAACTTGGCGTTCTTTGCGCCTTTGCGGTGAATTCTTTACTCAGCAGAAGCGTCAACACTCTACAGGGGGACCACCAGGTTTTGCAGGCGCTTCGCGCCCGCAAAACTCCACACCCTCTATCTCCACGAGCAGGTGCAGAGCCGCCTGATTGCCGTTTGAAGGACTCGGGCGCGTTCTTGTTTTTGAACGCGGCCTTAACCAAACCGTAACTGCATCGCAACACTCGCGCATGTCGTTTGTGGTATCCTACGAGTATCTACTCAGGCTGTTCGCCCGAGCAGTGGCCCTCGCTCAAAAAAAAAGGGAGAGATGGGGGTTTGAGGGCGGCGATCCTTCGGCTTCGCCCCTCGACTCGCTCGGGGGGCGCCTCAGGACAAGCGCCGCCCTCGCCCCCCCCGCCTTCCTCCTCTTTTTGTCGCGAAAGGCAACTGCGAAGCAAGGCTGGGTAGTTACTCCTACGATGAGAATGGGGGCTTGCTGTGTGTCAAGGCCGTCTTGGGAGCCGCGACTGTGAAGAGAACGATCAGGTTTGAATCCGAGATAGGACCGGCTGGCGCGCTGCTGGCGAGCATGAAGGCGGTGCAGCAGGCCCTCGCCGGGTCGGATGGCCTTTCTGCCGACCAGATGGCCGAGCGACTGCAAGAGTGGCAGACCCTGGTTTCCAATCTGGCGGGAGGGGTGAAGCGCGGGGCGGAGCTGGCAACCCTCTACGAGGTCACCCAGGTCATCAATTCCTCTCTCGATCTGACCGAGACGCTGAACCTGGTGATGGATTTGCTCATTCACCTCACCGGGGCCGAGCGCGGTTGCCTGATGTTGCTCGACGAGGATGGGGTGTTGCAAATTCGGGCGGCGAGGCAGTTTGAGCTGGGCAGCGTCGACTCGGCCGACTTGGAGCTCAGCCACACGGTAGTGCAGCAATCTGTCGAGAATGCGCAGCCCGTGCTGACGACCAACGCCCAGGTCGATCCGCGTTTCTCCGCGCAGGAGAGTGTTATCGGGTACAATCTGCGTTCGATCGCGTGTGTTCCCCTCCACGTCCGGGGGCGCGTGATCGGCGCCCTGTACTTGGACAACCGCATGAAGGAGGGGGTTTTCTGCGAGGCCGACCTGCCCATGCTGAAAGCCTTTGCCAACCACGCCGCGGTCGCTATCGAGAACGCGCGCCTGTATACGGTGACCGACCAGGCGCTGGCCGCGCGGGTGGAGGAGCTGACGACCCTGCAGCAGGTCGACCGGGAGCTGAACGCCAGCCTGGACCTGGAACGGGTGCTGGAGTTGACGCTCTCGTGGGCGCTGCGGGCCACCCGGGCGGAGGAGGGCGTGCTGTGTATCCTGGACAAGGAGGGAGCCGTGCAGACGGTTGCCACCTCAAATGGAGGTGGCGCGCCTGCTTTGCCAGAGCCCGAGACCGTGAAGATGGCGCTGCGTGCATCCGATCCAATCGTCGTCGGCCGGCTGCGTATTTTGGTCCCCGTCCGCTTTGAGGGGCAGGTGATCGGGCTGCTTGATCTGCGAAACAACGGCGGCTTGCTTTTCCGGCCCGAGCACGCGCAACTGGCCGGCCGGCTGGCGGACCACGCCGCCGCCGCCATTGAGAACGCGCGCCTGTACGAGAAGGTGCGCCAGGCCAACGAGGCCAAGACCGAATTCGTCTCTTTCGTCGCGCACGAACTGCGCACGCCGATGACGTCCATCCGCGGCTATGCCGATATGCTGGCCCGGGAGATGGTAGGGAACTTGAACCCTCGGCAGTTGCAGTTCGTCCACATCATCAACGGCAACGTGACGCGGATGCAAATCCTGGTCTCGGATCTGCAGGACATATCGAGGATCGAGACGGGAAAGATGCGCTTCGAGGTGGTGCCCACGCCTCTATCTGTTTCTCTGCAGAACGCATTGGAGGTCACCCAGGCCCAGATCGACGCGCGCTCGCAGAAGTTGACGGTCGAGGTCCCGGAGGATCTGCCCAGGGTGCGCGCCGATCCGACGCGATTGACCCAGGTTCTGATCAACCTGCTCGGCAACGCCAACAAGTATACCCCTGAAAGAGGCAGCATCCACGTCAGGGTGTGGGCGAATGGGAGCTGCGTGCATTGTGCCGTGTCCGATACCGGTATCGGCATCTCGCCGGAGGATCAGGCCAAGCTCTTTACCAAGTTCTTTCGCTCGGAGAACGCGGCGGTGCGCGAGATGCCCGGCACCGGGCTGGGGCTGTGCATCGTGAAAAGCCTGGTGGAACTGCAGGGCGGGGAGATACAGGTGGAGAGCCAGCTCGGCGAAGGGACGACGTTCGAGTTCACGGTTCCTGCCGTTGCAGAAGCGTAGCGGCTATATATCCTGAAGTATGTGCGCGGCCTGGCCGCGCATTTTTGTTTTTGCACTTTGGCTTTCAGCCCAGGTGTGATACAATACCTTTCCTAGACATCTTCTCAACAAGTAGGGTAAGACGGGGGAAGCGAGGGCGCTGCGCCGCCTTCACTCCCCCCACCCCCCGGATTATTGAGACGATGCCTTTCCTACAACAACCATCTCGCCAAAAGGGAGGAAGCGGTGAAAGTCCTGTCCTACAACCCCGATCTCTGCGTCGGCTGCGCCGTGTGCGAAGAGACCTGCTCCGAGACCTGGTTCAAGGTCGCCGACAGAGCAAAGTCCAACATCCGCATCTGCGATGGTGGCGCGGGCAACCTCAGCGCCGTTTTTTGCATCCAGTGCGGCGAGTGTATCAGCGTCTGCCCTACGGGCGCGCTTTCCCAGGACAAGCGGGGCGTCGTCCACGTGAGTAAAAAGCTGTGCGTGGGCTGCCTGGCCTGCGTGGGTTTTTGCCCTTATCAGGCGATGTTTCATCACGCCGACCAGGTGGAGCCGTTCAAGTGCGTCGCGTGCGGCAAGTGCGTGCAGGAATGCCCCGCTGAGGCCTTGGCAATCGTTGACCAAGATCAGTGAAAGAGAGACGAACTATGGCTGAGACTGCAACCACCAATCGTGTTCTGACCGAGTTCACCTACGAGCCCTCGCCCGTGGAGCGCGGCTACACCGGCCGGACGCTGTACGTCAATCTATCCGAAAACGCCGTCGCTGCCAGGCCGGTCACCGGCGTGATGAAGGAAAAGTTCATCGGCGGGCGCGGCTTTGGCCTGTGGCTGCTGTGGCACGGCGTGAACGACGACACCAAGTGGGACGATCCGGAGAACGAGATCGTCATCTCCTCTGGCCCGTGTGGCGGGACGACGCAGTATCCCGGCTCGGGCAAATCGCTGGTGGTCGCCATCTCCCCGCTGACCAACGTGGTGATCGATAGCAACGTGGGCGGCCACTTTGGCCCGCTGCTCAAGTTCTCCGGGTGGGACGCGCTGGAGATCCAGGGCAAGGCGGAGAGGGACGTCATCGTCGTCATCGACGGCGTCGGCGGGCGCGTCACCATCGAGGAGGCGCCCGACGTGCCGGTGGATACGCACCTGGTGGGCCACTGGCTGATCGAGCAGATGGCGGAGACGGAGGAGGATCGCTACTTTATGTCCTCGGTCTCTGCCGGCGCCGCCGCCGAGAACACGCGCATCGGCTGCCTCAACTTTAGCCTGTACGACCGCAAGCGGCAGGCGCCGCGCTTCAAGCAGGCCGGGCGGGGCGGCATCGGCACCGTCTTTCGCGATAAGCGCATCAAGGCGCTGGTGGTCAAGAGCCCGCCCGTGAAGGGGGATTCCAACCACCCCGCCGACCGGGCGCGCATCGCCGCGGCGGGAACCAGGCTGCACAAGGAGATTCACGACTATGACGATCAGCAGAACCGCATGCGGCGGCGCGGGACGCCCTATCTGGTGCAGATCATGGATGATTACCACCTGCTGCCCGTGCACAACTTCAAGTTCGGCTCTCACCCCGATACGCCCAAGATCAACGGCGAGG
>JAFGED010000417.1 GCA_016931785.1 Anaerolineae bacterium | reverse complement strand
TCGAGGGCGGCGAAGCCGCCCTCGAACCCCCATCTCTCCCTTTTTTGAGCGAGGGCCACTGCTCGGGCGAACAGCCTGAGTAGATACTTTTGGAGGACTATAGATGGATCAACTCAAAGTTGTCTTGATCGGAGCTGCCAGCCCGCAGTGGGGGTACACGCTCTCACGCGACTTTATCGTCAAACTTTCGGATGACGAGATCTGCGCGCGCTACAAGCCCGTGTTCGTCCTGGAGGATATCGACGGCCATAACCTGGAGCTGCAGGCGCAGCTCGCGCGCAAGGTCGCCGAGCTGACCGGCAACAAGGTGGCGGTCGAGAGCACGACCGACCAGCGGCAGGCCATCGCGGGCGCGCGTTTCGTCGTCACCTCGTTCGCGCAAGGGTCACTGGAGTACATGCAGCACGACCTGGAGATACCGGCCGAGTACGGCATCTACCAGCCCGTGGGCGATACGATCGGCGTCGGCGGCGCCATTCGTGCGGCGCGCAACATCCCGGCGATGCTCAGCATCGCGCGCGATATGCAGGAGCTGGCCGAGGATGACGCCTGGCTGCTGAACCTGTGCAACCCCATGTCGATCCTGTGCCGGGCGGTGACCAGGGAGACCGGTGTCAACACCGTCGGCTGCTGTCACGAGCTCTATGGGGGGATCGAATTCCTTTCGCGCGCGTTGGGCTTTGAATACGACGAGTGGCGCGAGCGGCTCACTTTCGACGTCCTGGGCGTCAATCACTGTGCCTGGATGCAGTACTTGAAGATCGACGGGGAGGGCGGCTGTGCCGATGGGTTCGCCCGCCTGCGCGAGATGCTCAAGGATAGGGGGATCACCGGCGAGGTCAAGCGGCTCTACAACTCGGACCATCCCGAGCTGCGGCGGGTCAACCTCAAGATCAACCTGTTCCTGCGCTACGGCGTGCTGCCCTACAGTGGGGACCGGCACAACGGCGAGTTCTTTACCCAGTTCGTCAACAAGGAGTCCAACAAGGGGGCCGACTTTGGCATCCTGCTGACCACGCCCCAGGAGCGCCTGGTCGAGTGGCGCGGGCGCGCGCGGCAGGGGGTACGGGAACTGATCAGTGGCGAGCGCGAGATCGAGCTGGAGCTTTCTCGGGAGGCCTCTTCGCGCATCATGGCGGCGATGGTCCTCGATAAGCCCTTCTACGACGTGGGCAACGTGCCGTTCCACGATGGCAACCTGCCCGGCGTCCCCGATGGCGCGGTTCTGGAGCGCATGATGACCTACGATGGCCAGGGATACCATCCCAACCGCGTCGAGCCGCTGCCGGATGAACTGATGGAGCACCTGGTGCTGCACACGAACAACATCGAAAAGATCATCGCCGCCTCTGTGGAGGGGAATCGGGGCTTGCTGATCGAGGTGCTGGAGGCGGACCCGTTGGTCAAGAACATGGACGCCGCCAAGATTCCAGAGATGGTCGACCGGCTGCTGGAGGCGAGTAGGGTGTACGTGCATCCGGGGTTCTTCTAGTGCCAAGGCCGAAAAACGTGGTCGTTGCCCAGTCGGGCGGCCCGTCGCCGGTGATCAACAGCTCGCTGCAGGGGATCGTCGAAACCTGTATGGCGATGCCCGAGACGTTTGGCGCCGTCTACGCCGGCTTTCACGGTATCGAGGGGGTGCTCAGGGAGGAGCTGCTGGACCTTTCGGCGCAGGACTCTGAAGAGATCGCGCTGCTGCGCACGACACCGGCTGCGGGCGCCATCGGCACCTGTCGATATAAACTGAAGGCGCGCCAACAGGAGGATTTCGAGCGCGTCATCGCGGTCTTGAAGGCGCACGACGTGGGCACCTTTTTCTACAACGGCGGCAACGACTCGATGGACACGGCGCACAAGGTGGCGCGGTTGGCCGGCGAACGCGGGCTTGATCTGATCGCCATTGGCGTGCCCAAGACGGTCGATAACGATGTGGGCGGCGGCCTGACGGCCGGGGGTGGGTTCGCACTGATCGACCACACGCCCGGCTACGGCAGCATAGCCCGCTACTGGGCTTACATCGTCCAGATCGCGAACCAGGAGAACGCCGGCGCCTGCACCTCCGATCCGGTGCTGGTGCTCCAGGCGATGGGGCGCAAGATCGGCTTTATCCCGGCGGCGGCGCGCCTGGCGGACCCCAATCGGGAGATGCCGCTCTTGATCGTCATGCCCGAATCTGGGCTGACGCTGGATGGGCTGGCTGACCGGGTCAACGATACGCTGCGCGAGCGCGGGCGGGCCATCGTCGTCGTCAGCGAGGGGTTTGACGTGGGCGACATCGGCGCGTGGAAGGATAGCTTTGGGCACACCGAGTTCGGCGCCAGCCGGACGACGGTGGCCCAGGCGGTGATCAATCACCTGAACGATGTCGGGCTGGCGGCTCACGGCGCGGCGCGGGCCAACGTGCCCGGCACCGACCAGCGCGACACCGCCATCTACGCCTCGACGGTCGACATCGACGAGGCGTACAAGGTGGGGCAGAAGGCGGCCTTGATCGCGGCAGAGGAAGGATCGGGCTACATGGCCACCATCCTGCGCGAGCCTGGCCCCATATACCGCGTGCGGTACGATAGGGTGGGCCTGGAGCAGGTGGCCAACTCGGAGCGCGCGTTCCCCGAGAGCTGGATCGCTCCCTCGCGCACCGACGTCGCCGACGATTTCGTGCGCTACGCCCGCCCCCTCATCGGCGAGGACTGGCCCAGCGTGCCGCTGGTAGGTGGCTTGCAGCGCTTTGCGCGTTTCGAGCCGGTCTTTGCGGAGCAAAAGCTGGCCAAGTACGTCCCTCAGGCGTATCGTGGTTGACGAGCGGGCGTTTGTTTTGCCCAGAGAACAGCCCTGGCAAAGCGGCAGGGCTGTTTTTTATTGCTGTACGCTGCAATTCCTGCGCTTTTGACGGCTGTGTTTAGCTCGCTGTGATGAACCAAAAGGCCTCTTTAGTAAATGCTCCCGGCGTTTCCGTGGCAAGCGTAGGCTTTGCATCGCACCGTGCCAGTGCTACAGCCAGTACGCCTGCAACCAAGACGGTGGCGGCAATCACGATTATCAAGGGAGTTCGCTTATTCATCGGTCTCTCTCTTTGGCCTCACTCGCACCGTCCGTTCGTTCCGGTAGGTGACGAGGCCGGGGTGACTGCCGCGCAACTTTTTCACGTGGCGTCGTTGGACCACGTCCACGTCTGCCTGGACCTCGTCCCGCGCCGGGGAGTAGTAGGCGGCTAGGCTGGCCGCCTGCTGCACTACCTCCTCCGGCACGTCCCGATTGCCGCATTTGACGATCACGTGGGCGCCCGGCACGCCGCGCGCGTGGAGCCACAGGTCGTCCGGCTCGGCGCGCTTGAACGTCACTTCCTCGTTCTGGCGCGCGTTGCGCCCCATGTAGACGGGGAATCCGTCTATCTCAAGGCGCCGCGGCCCCTCGACCTGGCCGCCGCTGCCTGGCCGGGCCTTTGGCGCCCAACCGGCTTTGACCAGCGCGTCGTACACGGCGTCGATCTCGGGGCGCGACTCGGCCAGCTCCAGGTCGGCGGCCAGTTGTGCCAGGTAGGCCAGGTCGGCCTTCACCGCCCGGATGCGGGTGGGGAGCCCTTCGGCGGCGCGCACCGCCTTGCGGTAGCGGCGGAAGTAGGCCTGGGCGTTCTCCACCGGCGTCAGCTTGGGGTCCAGTTTGATCGCGCGCGGTTTGCCGGTGTAATCCGGCACCGTGACCTCCGCGGCCTTGGGCCTGGCCTGTCCCTGGTAGGTTAACAGCAGCCCTCCTGCTTCGCGTAGTGACTCTATCTCGTTTGCGTCGGCGGCGTTTTCCTGCAGCTGCCGCAGCGTGCGCCCGGTGCGCGCCCGCATTTCGTCGATCCGTTCCTGTACGCGCCAGCGGGCCGCCGCGTAGGCATCCCCCGATAGCCGGTGCTCGAAATACTGCCACATCGCCGCGCTGATATCGGATGCCTGCTGGATGCGTTCGAACTGGCGGGGTTCGTAGGGGGCAAAGGCGACGACGTTGCCCGCTTCGTCCACTGCGACGTGCGGCGACCAGGATCCGTCTTTGAGCGGCGCAAAGAGCGCCGCCGTCACCTCGCCCAGCGCCCCGGGAGCGTTGTCCGCTGCACGGGCGGTGATCTCTTGCGCGACCATCGGGCTGACGCCCAGGAGCCGCTGGGCCAGCAGGCGGGGCAGCGCTTCGTCGGGAGCGGTGGAGGCCAGCAGGGCGGCCCACTCGCCGGGCGGGAGTTGGGTTGGCGCCTGGCGGCCCACCGGCCTGGGCGGCGGTTGATAGGGGCGGCTGGGCAGGATCACCCGGTAGCGGTTCTTGGCCGGGCCGACGTGCCGCACCGCGTCCAGCACGTTTCCATCTGGCCCCACCAGGATGACGTTGCTGTATCGCCCAATCAGCTCGGCGACCAGGCGGCACGGCCCTGCCTGGCCCTCGAAGTGGAGCTCCAGGATGCGCTCCCACTCGGGCTGGGTGATATCCACCAACCGGCTGCCGCGCACCCACTTGCGCAGCAGGAGGAGCGGCGCCGTCTCGGTCTCGACGCCGCGGCGCAGTTTGTGGGGTGCCAGTAACATGCGCGGGTGTTGCGGGTCGGCCGAGATCAGCAGTTGGGCGCGCTGCCCGGCGTAAAGCTCCAGCCCGACTGAGAACTCGTCGGGCAGCACCACGTCTTGGACGCGCGCACCGAGCAGGCTATCGAGATGATCTCGCAGGCAGGCCAGGGTCAGATAGTCGACGTTCATAATGTCTCGGGTCAGAAACCGGGTTTTTTGGTTTTGAAAGCCCCGGTTTCTTTCGCATTTCCTAGAGCCAGCGGGCGTTGATCTGCGAGCCCGTGCGCTTTCCGGTCTCCTCGGCGATGCGCTGCAGTTCGTAGGGCAGCACGCGCTCGATGCCGCTCTCCGGCACGGGGTAGTCGGTGCTATAGATCTGCACACGGGTCGGCTTGAGCTGTGCCAGCGTTTCCACCCATGCCTCAAAGGCTGCGCCCCTTGCGTTGCTCGCCTCTCCGTCGATCAACACGCTCTGGATGATCAGGTTTGGGACCTGTCCCAATCCCTCGACGATGTGCGCCCAGCTCACCTCCGCTGCGGGGCGGTTGATAGTCGCCAGCGTGCCCGGATCGCCTGCGTCGAGCTTGAGCATCGGCAGGTCGAAGAGCGCCAGCGCCTCGCGGACGCGTGCCAGATGAGCAGTGGTGGCGTTGGAAAAGAGCGCCAGTTTGGCGTTCGGCGCCAATTCGTCCCGCAGTTCGCTCACCGCGGCGGCGATCTTGGGGAAGGCGGGGTGTAGTGTGGGTTCGCCGTTGCCGGAGAAGGTGATATGGTCGACGTTGGGATACTTGCGCAGGGCGGCCCGCACTTCTCGCAGCACCTCGCTTGACCACGGCAGATCGCGCGCGTCGGCGCTCAGGCTTTTGACGTCGGTGCGGCCATAATGGCAGTAGACGCAGTCGAAGGAGCACAGCTTGTAGCCGGTGGGCAGCAGGTTGACGCCCAGCGAGAGGCCCAACCGCCGCGAGCGGATCGGCCCGTAGACGATGCTCGTTTCGAGAGGTAGAATGCCCATGTCTTGCTTGGGAGTATATCACACGAAGGGGCAACCGACCAGGGGCGGTATCTTGGGATCTCACGCAAAGGCGCCAAGACGCAAAGATTTTGAAACTTGGCGACTTCGGCTTTGCGTGAGGCTTTCGAGCCTAAAGGACAGACGTATCCCTTGCCGGTACGTGGTTGTCTTCCCTTTTGGTGTGTGATAGAATGGTCCTGCAATCGATTCCGTTGAGGGAGGAGAGAAGATGTCAGAAGGAAAACGCCCGAGTCGCGTGTTCGTGATGCTGATCGCCGTTGCGATCTTGATGGGGGGAGCCGGTTTGATACTCGGCGTCAGGCAGCAGGACCCCCAAGTGCCTCCGGCTGAGGAGATGCTGCCGGATTTATCGGGCTACGACACAGTGGAGGGGGAGGCCCTGACCGATTACATCAGCAAGTTGAGCGGTGGGGCAGCCCTCCTGGCCGGCCAGCCGGAGCTGGCATTGGCCGTCGCTGCCGTGGATCAGGTCGTCGGCTGCTATCAGGAAGTGGGCGCGGTAAAGGCGCGCGCCTACAGCAAGCAGGAGGACCCGCTTTCGGCAGGCATCGTGGCCATCGGGGACCGCAACGAGCTGCTCGACCCGAAGAACCTGTTCAAGTGCGTCGCGCCTGCGATACCTGATGGCGGCGGTGCCCCGATAGACCAGGCCGCCATCGAGCCCTGCAAGGCCAGCTACACCCTCGAGCGCGAGGATGGGAGCGTGTTCTACATCATCTATGCAGGCACCACCGAGGAGATCTGCCAGGCGTTCTGCGCGGCGCTTGAGGGGTGTGAGGAGCTCAAGTAGCCAGTTGGCAACAGCCTGTTTTGTGTTACAATACGCCGCCTATGGCCGATAACGAGACGAGCATCCTTCTTTGCAAGAAATGCGGCATCCGCACCAGGCACGAGTGGGTGCAGTGGAAACGCCGTTCGACGTTGTTGTTTCTGCTGACCGGTCGCGTCAAGATAGTCGACGGTTGGGAGTGTACAAAGTGCGGGCGTCGTCAGGCGGTTGGCGCCCGTTACGAGTTGCATACCAAATAGTCAGACGGCTGGCGAAACTGTCCGACTTGTACCGCTGGAGGGTACGTGATTGGTACATTCCTCACTCTCCTCTGGTCTGTTGTCTCTTTTTTAGGCGTACTGCCCGTCCGGCGTAACGCGGTGTACCATTCGCCAAGCAGATTGTGGTCGTGGGGTGTTCCATGGACAGCTACCCGATCCCTGCCAAAGAGACGCGCGTTGAGATGATGGTCGGCAACTCGCGCTTCATCGCCACCGCTGCTCCGGCGTTCACGGTCGAGGAGGCCAAGGCGTTCGTCGCGCGCGTCAAGGCCGAGTTCGCCGACGCGACGCACAACGTCCCGGCCTACCTGGTGGGGCATGGGGCGACGGTGACCGCGCATTGCGGCGACGACGGGGAGCCTTCTGGGACGGCGGGACGACCGGCGCTGGCGGTGCTGCAGGGCAGCGGCCTGGGGGATGTGGCCGCAGTCGTCACGCGCTACTTTGGCGGCACCAAGCTGGGGACGGGCGGGTTGGTGCGCGCCTACGGCGACGCGATGCGGGAGGTGCTGGCCGTTTTGCCGCGCGCGACCAAGGTCCCGACCCACGTCGTGCAGGTCGTCACGCCTTATGGCGGCTTTGAGCGGCTGCGGCGATTGGTCGCCGCGCACGGTGGCGAGATCCTGGATGAGGGCTTTCAGGCTGAAGTGACTGTGCGAGCGCGCTTTGCCGTCGATCGCTTTTTGGCTTTCGAGAAGGCGCTGCAGGAAGCGTTCAACGGGACGCTCTCGGCAGAGATCGTGGTGCGAGACGAGATCGCGATTGTGCCGGTGTGAACCGGAACGGGATGGGAGGGGCTATGGACCTGGCGGATGTGCGTAAGGCGCTGGAGACGGCGCCGCCCGACCAGCTTTTCACCACGCGCGGGCGGGTGGTTGAGGTGCACCGCGTGCGGCGCTCGTGCTATTTCACCTTGGCCGATTGGGACGAGCGTCTGTCTTGCGCGCTGCTGCGGCGCTATGCGGCAGGCGTCGGTTTTTGGGTGCGCGCCGGCCAGGTCGTCGAGGTGACCGGTCACGCCGAGGAGTTCCGGGGCCAGTGGCAGTTGTTCGTCACACAGGCCAGGCTGATCGAGCAGCTCGTGTCCTTGCAGGAGGTGAGCGCGTCGCTCGAGACCGCGCTGCCCGACCGATTGTGTACCACGCGGGGCAACGTCGTGGAGGCGCGTCGCGTGCGTCGGTCGTGCTACTTTACCCTGGCGGACGGCGACGCGTGTCTCCACTGCGCGCTGCTGCGGCGCAACGCCATGCGCCTGGACTTTTGGGTCTCGCCGGGACAGGAAGTGGAGGTGGCCGGCTACCCGGAGAATTTCCGGGACCGGTGGCAGTTGTACGTGCTGGAAGCGCGGTTGATACGCGGCGACCGCGGCTGGCCTCGCCGCTATCGCTACCGCTCTGCCAGGCGGGCCGTGATGGCCTTCGACGCGCTGCTGGACGTGCTGTTTGGGAGGATGTAGGCTTCTTGGTCACCGCACCGAAATCGAGCCGACGCCGGTCTCGATATCGATATCGACCTTGTTCTCCGCCGTGGCGTAATCCTCCGATTGGTACACACCGCCTACGCGCGGGAAGCGGCTCTTGTTCACCTGGATATCGGCTATGCCGCCGGCCTTGACGCGCGCCGCCGCGCCCTCCGGCACGCGGACATTGACCGAGGCCGCCCCGGAGCGGATGACCGCCTTGGTGTGCCCGGCCCTCGCCGGCAGGGTAATCTCGGACGAGCTGGCGCCGGTCTGCAGCCGCAGGTCGGTCACGCGCAGGTCGGTCAGGTCGACGCGTGTATCGCTGGCGCCGGTCTCCAGGTCCAGTGAGAGCGGGATCCCCTCGTTGAGGTTGACCGTCCAATCGAGCGAGCGGCCCGGCCCCCACCACGTCCACGGGAAGATAAAGTGCTCCCCGGATACGCGCACGCTCAGCTTGACATCGAGTGCGTCGCCTTCCCGCTTCACCCTCTGCTCCAGCCCGCCGCCGAAGGAGCCGGACAGCAGCTCGCCCGCCCCGGCTCCGCCGCCCACCCGCAGTCGCCCGGCCCCGTGGCCGATGTGGACGCGCGCCTTGCCAGCGCCTTCGAGCGGGATCGTCGCTTCCTCCGTCTCGAACCCGCGCGGCGCGGCAAAGACGCCCAGCAGCACCCACACGCCGAGGAGGATCAGGAACAGCGGCCAAAAGAACCTGCCGATGTCGACCTCGACGAAATTGTTGATCAGCAGAAAGATGCCGAGCAGGATGATGATAACCCCCCAGAATATGGCGCTTCTTCGCATGGGTTGCCTCCAGTAAAACGCGATTTATCGCCGGCGGAAGATGAGACGGTTGAACAGGATCAGCGCGCCCAGCGCGATCAGGAGCACCGGCCAGTACTGCCCCAGAGGGCCAAGGCCTATCAGGCCGAGGAACGACCCAAAGGCCAGGAACAGCACCAGGCTGATCAGGATCAACTGCCCGCCCTCGCGCAGCGGCTTGCGAAATCTCCCGCCGAGCAGGCCGGCGAGGATGATGCCCACGCCCAAGAATCCAGGGATCAGCGCCCAGGCATAGGCCCAGCTATTCCAATCGCCGGTGACGTTTTGGTAGTAAAGCAGCCCGCCGATGCCGGCGACGATGCAGGCCGGCACCGCCATTGCCGGAACGCGCGTCAGCAGCCCGATGACGAGCAGGACGGCGCCGATGCCGACGATGAACAGCGGCCACTGGAACCACATCTCCCAGCCCGGCACGAGCTGGGTTGCAAAGATCAGCGCGCCGACCAGGATCAATACCAACCCGGTGGCCAAACTCGATCTACGTCTACGATCCATGGGTGTCCTCCTTGATTGCGGCTTGACTTTCGATTTTGTGCAATCCCCCGCCATAGACTCGCCCGGCCCTGACGAGCATACCTGGCGCGATTCCGTCGAGAGCTTTCCAGAAAGCCCTAAGCACGTCTGGCTTGGCAAGTTGGCTTGCTATCACAGGTTTGGGATACAACATCAGATATACAATAGAATCCTTCTACATTCCCGTTATATACCAGATTCTGTTAGGGCGGTGCTACGTCTCTTGCCCCGACCTCCGGTTGTACGCCCACACGGCGATGGCGGGGATGGGGGCGACCAGCGCGGGCAGCACGCCCACGAGCAGGATGACGCCGCCGATGGCGATCAACGGTGGAAAGAGCAGGCCGGCCACTGACAACAGGCCTCCGAACAGGATCAAGAGCAGCGCGATAGCGCCGACGATGAGCGAGGCATTCCTGGCCTTGCGCGGCGAGGCGCGCCGCGCGCCGCTCACGCACCCGATCTGCCCGTTGACCAGCACGGGCCAGACTTGCCCGCCTTCTTCATACCAGGTGACGTAGGCGGGCAGCAGGAGCAGCGTCCAGTTTAGCCTGTTGTACTGGGCATCGATGGTGAAATCGCGGATGTGGTCGGCCCCGGCGGCCTGCTGGCACTCGGCCTGTGCGGCTTGAACGAAGGCCGTCTCCGCGCCGGGCCAGGCGGCCTCTGGCTCC
>JAFGED010000416.1 GCA_016931785.1 Anaerolineae bacterium | reverse complement strand
TATCCTCCCCCCGCGTAGCGGGGGGAGTTAGAGGGGGGAATTCGACGCACAAACAAGCTCGAATCTAACATTGTCGAAGTAGTTACGTGACATTTACGTCGCTTGCACAATCTGTGTGCACAGTGGTATAATCTTAACAGAACGTAGTGGAGGATAAGTATGTCTGGTCATAGCAAATGGAAGACCATCCAGCACAAAAAAGCCGCGACGGATGCCAAGCGGGGAAAGATGTTCACCCGGCTGGCCAGGGAGATCGCCATCGCCGCGCGTGAGGGGGGCGGCGACCCTGACGTCAACTTTAACCTGCGCTTGGCGGTGGACAAGGCCAAGGCCTCCAACATGCCCAAGGAAAACATCGAGCGGGCCATCAAGCGCGGCACCGGGGAGTTGAAGGGCGAAGAGCTGGCAGAGGTGACCTACGAGGGGTACGCGCCCAATGGGATCGCCCTGCTGGTGCAGGTGCTCACCGATAACAGAAACCGCACCATCTCCGACGTGCGCCGCATCCTCACTCGCCATGGAGGCACGATGGCCGAGGCGGGTGCCGTCGCCTGGCAGTTCGATCGCAAGGGTTACATCGCAATTGTGCCCAATGGCGCGCCTGACGGCGTAGACCAGGACGCACTTTTCGAAGTCGCAGTCGAAGCCGGGGCCGACGACGTCGTGTTCAGCGATGACCTCGTCGAAGTCTTTGCCGCGATATCCAGTTTCCAGGCGGTAAGACAGGCGCTGGAGGATGCAGGTATTGCGTTCGAGACGGTTGAGGTATCGATGATACCCAAGACGCCGATGCAGTTGGGGGAGAAAGAGACCCTCCAGGTGATGGGCGTCATCGAAGACCTGGAGGATTTGGACGATGTCCAGCAGGTCTATTCCAACCTGGATATCAGCGACGAGATATTGGC
This sequence comes from Anaerolineae bacterium, assembly GCA_016931785.1. GTDB lineage: Bacteria > Chloroflexota > Anaerolineae > B4-G1 > B4-G1 > JAFGED01. The sequence continues at coordinate 3,964 of JAFGED010000416.1, read as the reverse complement.
CAAGTACGAAGCGGCGGCGTAAACCGGGTTGCTGATGCGAGTACTTGGCATCGACCCTGGGACTGCCATCACGGGCTATGGTGTGGTGGAGGAACAAGGAGGAGAGCTAAAGGCGCTGGCGTTTGGGGCCATCAAGACATCTGCAGAGCGGCCACTTTCCGCCCGCCTGCAGACCATCTACCGTGGTGTGAAAGAGCTGGCGCTGGAGTGGAAACCCTCCGCCGCCGCTGTGGAGGAGCTCTTTTTCAGCAGCAACGTCCGAACGGCGATGAGCGTTGGACAGGCGCGGGGGGTGACTCTCCTGGCATTGGCCGACGCAGGTCTACCGGTGGCCGAGTACACGCCGCTGACGGTCAAGCAGGCCGTGACCGGGTATGGGGGCGCGGACAAGGCGCAGATGCAGGAGATGGTGCGGCTGCTCCTAGGGTTGGCGGAGACGCCGCGCCCGGACGACGCCGCTGATGCGCTGGCGGTCGCCGTCTGTCATCTCAATTCGGCCGGTCTGGCGGTGCTTTCCGACGAAACGACCGCCGCGCTGTAATTTGGACTGTAACGTTTGCGGAGTATAATTGAGGGTGGGATTGCATGATCGCCCAACTTTGCGGGACGGTGTGGAGCATTGGGGATAGCAGTGTGGTGATCCGCACGGGGGGCATTGGCCTGCGGGTGCACACGCCCACCAGCGTCCTGGCGCAGTTGGATGGGGCGGGCCAACCGGTAGAGCTATTCACTCACCTGCATGTGCGTGAAAATGAGCTGACGCTCTACGGCTTTCTCACCGAGGACGAGCTGGCGCTGTTCAAGCTCCTTTTGGGTGTCTCCGGCGTAGGCCCCAAGGTCGCGCTGGCGGTGCTGGGGACGGTCACTCCGGGAGCGCTCCGCCAGGCAGTGGTGCAGGAGGAGGCGGGCTTGTTATCCCGCGTGCCGGGCATCGGGCCCAAGACAGCCAAGGCGATCATTTTTCATCTGAAGGACAAGATTATCTCCGCCGAGTCGGTGGCAGCTCCACTGTTGAGCGACGCCGATGCCGAGGTGATCGCTGCGCTGACGGCGCTGGGCTTTAGCCTGGTCGAGGCACAGACGGCGCTGCAGAGCCTGCCTCGAGGTGGGGAGATGTCCCTAGAGGAACGGGTGCGTCAGGCACTGGCTTACTTTGCTTCACCCTGACTGGAGGGCAACGGGTGGCACAACAGACAAAGAACCCATCTGGAATAGCTCGGTTGCTGCACCGCTATGCCTCCCTCAATATTGGCGGCAAGATTGTTCTCCCCTACCTGATCCTCACGTTGGTTGTCGCCGGCATTGGCGTTTACGTGGTGCTCAGCCTGGTGGTCACCTCCCTGGATGAACGGCTGCAAAACCAACTGGTCGAGGCGGGAATCGTCGTTTCGGATACCTTGGTGCGCCAGGAAGTAAGCCATCTAGAGTCCGCGCGGGCGATAGCTTTCACAGTGGGATTGGCCGAGGCTTTACAGGCTGGGAACCGGGATCTCTTGGTCTCACTGGCTCAGCCGCAGGCTGCGGTTAGGGAGGTGGAATACCTCGTTATCACCGACGCACAGGGCAATCAGGTCCTGCACGGAATGCGGCAACAAGACGGTGGCGCGCTCGAGATCGTGGAGGATTCCAGTGTCTCGGATCTGTGGATGGTACAGGACCTGATCAAAGCTGGCGATCCTGAAGGGCTGCCCAAGCGTGGTCTGGTGCTCCGTCTTGTGGACCGGCGCTATTATTACTTCACGGCTATCCCCGTCGGGCTAGACGATCAACTCGTCGGCGTCGTCGCAGTAGGCACCTCCCTCGACGCCCTGTTGCCTCAGTTCAAGCTCACATCCCTGGCCGATGTGATCATCTATTCCAGCGACGGACAGGCTATCGCTTCCACCTTTGCGCCCGCTCAGTCCGCCGATGCAGCCGAGACCTTGAGATCCCTTGCGATAGCGCCTGAAGTGTATCAGGATGCCGTGTCGAGCACCGATGTCGTCGGAGGTGAAACCATCGATGTCCATGGGAGGTCGTATCGTGTTGGCCGGGACCCACTCCAGGTTGGCAACGATACGATAGGGGTTTTTGCCGTCGCGCTGCCGACGAACTTTATCATCGAGCAGCGCGCGGCCAACCGCAATGCCTACCTTGCGATCTTTGCCGCCGTGACCGTCGGCGTCGTCATCACAGGATTCTTGGTTTCTCGGCTCATTACCACCCCCCTCGGGCGGCTGGTGCGCACGTCCCAGGCCGTGGCCGATGGAGATCTTGGGCAGCGCACCGGCATCAAGCAATCGGACGAGATCGGCTTCCTGGCTACGACGTTCGACCAGATGACGGGCCGCCTGGCCGAACGGACCCGCGCGCTGGAGGAAACCCTCGGCCGCATGGAGGCGATCCTCTCCAGCATCGGCGACGGCGTGCTGCTCGAGGATCTGGAGCATAGTCTTATTCCCCTGAACGGCGCAGCTAAACTCTTGCTGCGGGAGTTGATCGATCACTCCCTGGTCGGCGAGCTGCGAGCACTGGCCGCCGAAAGCCTGGTTGAGGAAGATTCACCTCTGGACCCCTGGTTGATAGAGCGCCGGCGCTTCGAGGTGGGCAAGAAAGTGATCAGCGCCCATTCCGCCGCCGTTCGGACCGACGACGGCGAACACATCGGTACGGTGATCGTGCTGCGGGATGTCACCGCCGAGGCCGAGGCGGACAGGCTCAAAGATGCCTTTGTCGCCCACGTCTCGCACGAGTTGCGCACGCCGCTGACGGCGATCAAGGGCTACAGCGAGCTGATGCTCGTCGGCGCGACCGGTTCGCTCCAAGACGAACAACGGCGCTTTATACAGACGATCCATCACCACACCGACAGCCTGGTGAGCATGATCAACACCCTGTTGGACTTTTCAGAGATGGAGGCATGGGACAGATTGACCCTGGCCCGGCATCCCACACAGCTATCGGCCCTCCTCGAAGAGACGGTGCAGCCGTGGTATTTGGAGATGGAGGAAAAACGATTGGCGTTCGCCGTAGAAATCGCGGACGGATTGCCAGAGCTCAATGTGGACGCCAAACGCCTGCAGTGGGTGATCGTCAACTTGGTGCGCAACGCCTTGCAGTACACACCGGAAGGCGGGAGTGTGAGCGTGCGGCTGTACGAACAGGACGGCCAAATGGTCCTCGACGTCGTCGATACAGGAATAGGCATCTCGGAAAAGGACCAAGATGAGCTTTTCACCCGCTTCTACCGCGTCGAGCGCGCGACAGAGGTCAGGGGTATCGGCCTGGGGTTGTATGTGGCCAAGGCAATCGTGGAAAGTCACGGAGGAGAGATTCGCGTTTCCAGCCAGCTGGGCGTCGGCAGTACGTTCAGCGTGGCCCTTCCGATTCTTGGTGAACAGAATGCAGTTCGGGTAGGCAAGGGATAGGGGGGAAAGTGGAAGACTCCCGTAGCGATCAGGACAGAAAGCGCAGCCGGCGCGACTTGCTGCTGGCCCTGCTGCTGCTGTTTTTGGGGCTCATCTGCCTGTGTTGCACGGCGGAATTGGCGGTCAGGCCGGCGCAGACCTGGCAAGTTTCGGCCAACATGCTCGCCAAGATCACTCTGGAAGCGGGTGGTAGAGGCGAACCGGTTGAAGTTAACCCTGTCGGCCCCAGGGCCCTGACGCCACTTCCTCTCACCATCCTGACGCCCCAGGGGACGCCAAGCCCGGTGCCTCCGGGGGTCATCGGCGAACTCCCGACGACCACGCCCACGCGGCAGGTGGCCGTGGTCCCGACTTTGACCGCCACCGATACGCCTATTCCCCCGCCTTCCAGCACGGCGACGTCCGCGCCGCCGCCGACCGGCACCTTCACCCCGTCGCCCACGCCTACAGGCACGCCCACGCCGACCTTTACGCCGTTCCCTACCTTCACCTTCACCCCTGTGCCTGTACCGACCAGCACCTCCGAATCGCCCACGGATACGCCTGGCCCCACGAAT
>JAFGED010000079.1 GCA_016931785.1 Anaerolineae bacterium | reverse complement strand
GTGGTGATTGCCCACATCTTCGATGTGGCATACTCCAATGCCACAGAAAGGAATTTCTGGGGGTGTGGGCGGGCGCAAAGCGCCCGCCCACACCCCCAATTCCCCCTTTACCCAGAAATGTGGGCAATCACCAGGCCGAGGGATTTTCGATGACGAATCGCAAAGGCCATCGCCCCGAACGGAGGCAAAACACGTTCGTCGAGGACGTCTCACACCGGAGATGGCAGCAGCTCGATCACGGGAAAAAGCCCGAAAGCGTCCAACCGCTTCGCGGTTGGCAATCGCTTGCAGTGGGTGATGCAGCAGGCCCAGCAAAGTTCGCTCGGGCTTTTTCCTTAGGAAGCTCCCCGGCGCTTTGCGCCGGGGAGCTTCACTGATCCAGGCTCGCACGCCGCACGGCCAGCGCCAGCCCAAGCACCAGCAGAGCTGCTCCGGCGAGGAGCACGAGCGTGCCGCCCCACCCTCCTGCGCCGCCAGCGATCGGAAGGATCGGTATAGGCGTCGGCGTGGGCGTGACCGGGTGTATGAGGATGTCGGCGACGATGTAAGGCATCGTGTTGGGATCGTCGACGGTGAGCCAACGCGCCAGGAGCAAGTCGCCCGCCGAATCCGGTCCCGCAGAGTCTGACGCAGCAGCAAGGGCCAGCCCGTAATCGACCACCTCCTCCGCCAGCCAGGCTCGCAGCAGCGCGGTGACGTCCCACATGAGCCAGCGCCCCTCAATCGGTTCGAGCCCCACGCTCCCTCCGGATGCGGGAGAGGTAGGCGCTGGCGCCGATGGCAAAGTCGTGGGCGTAGAGCCTGGCGCAGGCGTCCCCGTGGGACCAGGAGTGCGAGTCGGAGTCGATGTAGGTGTCGCGCTGGAGGTGGGCAAGGTCGAGGTCGGCAGCACAGACGAGGGCGCCGTGGGCGTCTGCAGCGGCGAGTCCTGGGCCATGATGAAGGCCCGCTTGGGCACGGGGGGAGCCGCCGGAAGCGCCGCCTCCCCTTCTCCGAAGCTGACCTCCGTGATGGCGATCGGCGAGGAGAGAAGAGAAGGCCAAGTGGATGGGGCGCTGCCCCAGCCGGTCTCACCCCACGGAGCGAGAACGCGATACGCGCCAAAGGCCGCCTCACCCAGGCCCGAGACGCTGTCCACGTACACGTACAGCGTGGCCTGCTTGACCTCGGTACCCAGTGGGAGTGCGTCGATCGGGAAATGGAGATAGGTGCGCGCCTGTATGGTCTCGCCGGGAGATGGGCTAAAAGTGCCAAAGGGAAATACCTGCGTGTCGGCGTGCGACGCCGCCCCCTCCAACAACCCGGACGTCACCCCCACACTGCGATCGGGCCAGAGCTGCAGCACGCGGGACTGGATGGCGGGGGTCGCCGTGGGCTGCGGCGTGGGCGGGCTCGTGGGAGCGGATGTGGATGTGGGCAGGGATGTGGAAGCGGGCGTCAAAGTCGCGCCGGGCGTGGGCGTACGCGTCGGCGTCGGCGATGGCGTCACGTCGCCGATGACGGCAATGCTCCCATCCTCGATGCCGGCAGAGATGAACTCGCCATCGCCATCCGCTAAATAAATCCCGTCTCCATCGATCACAATATCCGACGTCCCTGCCGCATTCCCCTGAAACGTAATCGTGGCCAGCACACCGCTCCCGCTGACCGTGTCAGTGACAATCTCCTGGGCGAAGAAAATCTCGCCAGCGCTTTGATCGACCTCGTTATACGTCACGATCACGTCCGCGCCGAAGAGTGGGCCGATCTCGATCTGCACGCCGTCAGTGTATGTATCGGCATCCACCACTTCCAGAAAATCCGGGTCAAAGATCACATACATCTCGACGTAAGCCAAGTCGGTCACGTCCTCGAGATAGACGTCCACCGCCACCGTATCTCCGACGTCAATTTCGGCGCTGGGCGGGTCTATAGACACCACCGGGCCACTTTGGAGTAGAGTGTGGTTGGTAAAAGCCCCCTGCGCCCGAGCGGGCACCATCGGCCCCACCAAGAGCAACAGCGCCCCGATGAGCATCAGCGACGAAGCGACAAAGCTCGACGCCGGCCTGCCTGTCAGCGCCGACCCGTTTCTGGCCCCCCTTGCCTTTTCTATCACCGCGCTCTTCATCGAGACGTATTATACCCTTCCCCAGCAAAAAACGCCAAGCGGCCCAACTGCCCCAGAACTGACATACGTCCCTTTTCGCGCCTTCGTGTTGCCCTTTCTTACATCGCTGTGGTATAATCTTGTTGTACTTGGGCGTAGGTCACGTCTCGACGTGACAAATCCCGCTTCACATCCGCTACACGGTCAGACTCTCTGGAGGCGTACAAGTGCATCTTCCTGGCTTGATGAGCGTAGGCGCTGGTGCCTCTATCTATCATCTACTGGTCATCCTTGCGCTGGGGGCGATGGCCCTCATTGCCCTCATCGAATGGCGACATACGCGCAATCCAGATCACCGGCGCATCGTCATGACCTTTGCAGCCCTGCTGACGCTGCGCGTCCCATTGGTCATTGTAGCTTCGACTGGCTGGGCCTTTATCGCTCCGCTCGTCAGCAGCCTGGAGGCTACCAGCCTGATGCTTTTAGGATGGGCTTTCCTGGCCCCTGTCCTGGATCGTCAAATCCGCAAGGCGTCGTTGGCCGTCGGCATCGGCCTCATCGCCTTGGGCACGGTGGCATCCCTGGCGATCTGGGCCGGCATCCTGGCGCCGATCCCCGCCTCCATGCGGGCTGAGCTGTGGCGCGATCTGTACGACGAGTCTTGGCTGCTACCCCTTTGGCTCGCGATGAGTGGCGCCCTGGCCCTGGCGCCATCTCTCACCCTCCTGACCCGCCGGCGAGGAGAGGAACACTGGATGGCCGTGGCCGGTTTCGCCATTCTGACGTTTGGCTTCTCCGTCATGTTTGTCGGCTCGGCGCTACGCGTGATCGGCCAGTCGACGAGTGCAGATCACAGCATGTGGATGGGTTGGGGACGCCTGTTCAACCTGGTGGGCTACTCCCTTTTCGCCGTCGCCGTCTACCGCACCGCCATGCAGGACATGTGGACCTACCGCCAGGAGCTGCAGACGATGAGCGAAGAGGCGCTGCGCCAGGCCAAGGAGCTGTTCTTCCTCGTGGAAACCAGCCGGTCGATCGGCGATTCTCTGGATTTGGACGCGATCCTCCAGCGCGTGGTCGAGAGCACCACGATGGCTATGGATGCAGATCGCGCGGCCATCTTTCTGATCGCCTCAGACGATCCCGGCACTGCGACACTGGCCGCGCAATACACCCCGCTTCAGCGTGCAGAGCTGGCGGCCCTGCATCCGAGCTTTAGCCTGGCCGACCAGCCCACGCTGGACTATGCGCTGCAACGGCGCAAGCAGCTGACCCTCAACGAGAAGACCGATAACCCGCGCCTGAAGGCGCTATACGGCTTGCTGGGCAGCCAGGAGGCCGGCCCGACCATCGTGCAGCCGCTTTTGCGCCAGCGCGCCACCCTGGGCGCGCTCGTCGTGGGGAACGATCACAGCCGGCGCGCCTTCGATCCTAACAAAGGCCGGCTGTGCCAGTCTGTGGCCGCACAGGTCACCGCGGCGATCGAAAACGCACGCCTCTACCGCGATTTGCAGGCGCAGGCCACCCAACTGGCCGAGTTGTTGCAATCGCAGGAGGATGAGGGCCGTCGCAGGATGGCCATTCTGGAAAGCATAGCTGAAGGCGTGGTCGTCAGCGACAGCGAGGGACGCATCATCATCGCCAATGTCGCTGCCGAGCGCATCCTGGGCACAGCCCGCAAGCGCATCCTGGGACGCTCGCTCAAGCATCTGACGGGACACACGGCCCTGGACCCAAGCACGGACTGGGGAATGATAGCCGACTCCAACACCCCGCTTCAGACGGTGTTTGAGCTGGAAGGAAAGGTCGTGCACATCAGCGCGGCGCCCGTCCTCACGCCATCTGGCGACAAGCTGGGAATCGTGGCGATTCTGCGCGACATCAGCCGGGAGACCGAGGGCGAGCGAGCGAAAAGCGAGTTCATCACCTCCATCTCCCACGAGCTACGCACGCCGCTCACGGCCATCCGGGGGTATGCCGAGGCGCTCGGCGGCGGCATGGTCGGCCCATTGAGCGATGCCCAGTCCCACTTCCTTGGCATCATCCGCGATAACGCGTTGCGCATGGGCGGCCTGACCGAGAACCTGATCGCCATCTCCGAGCTGGAAAAAGGCGGGCTCAAGCTGGAGTACGCGGAGACCGACATCCACCTGGCCGTCGGCGATATCGTGAGCGGTTTCCAGAACGAGCTCGAAGCCCGTCAGCTAGAGCTCGTCCTGATGCTTGACGATGATCTATCGACCGTCGAGGCCGATCCGGCGCGCATACGGCAAATACTGAACAATCTGATCAGCAATGCGGTCAAGTTCACTTATCCCGGCGGACGTATTACGATTGGCGCCAACCTGCTGCGCGACGAAGAGGAGCAAGCCTCGACGCACTGTGCCATCTGGGTCGAGGACACCGGCATCGGCATTTCTCCCGACGAGCAGGCGCACATCTGGGAACGCTTTTATCGCCCGTCGAGCCCGCTGGCCGCAGAGGCCAGCGGGTTGGGCGTCGGGCTCTCCATCGTCAAATCGCTGGTGGAAGCGCACAACGGGCGCGTATGGCTGGAAAGCACTCCAGGAGCAGGAAGCAAGTTCACGGTCCTGTTGCCGGTCAAGCGCACGAGACAAACCGACGGCTAGGCCGCGTTGACATTTGGTCCTTTCCCGCGCACGTCCAGCAAGATTCTCGAGAGGCCGCGCCGCCGACGGGCCAAATGCAAACACTATCCAGCGAAACACGATTTTTGATGAATTGACTGTCGATTTACTCTGGTGTACAATCGGGGTGAGCTTTCCGCCCCATCTTTTTCCAAGGGGCGTGAGCAGCACCGACAGCACGTAAAACGCGCTGGTGAGAGTTAAAGCCAATGACTATTCTGCAAAGCACGCTAGAGAACTTTTTCCAGTTTCTATTGGACCTGAGGGATTTCGTCTCTGCCCAGCCCGGCGACCTGGCCTACCACCTGGTGACGTTGTTTGCCATCCAGATCATCCTAGTAGTGGCATTCGGGCACTGGGTGCGTCACCGCCGCGACCTAGGTGCGACGAGATTGCTGGTAACCGGGGTAGGCATTATGCTCGCGCGTACGTCGCTCATGTTCCTCGCCGTGCTGGGCAGCGCAGGCGCGCTCGCATCCTCAGTCATTGCCCTTTTACTTCCTCTAGAGCGCTTCCTCGAGCTTACCATGGTCGTATTGGCAGCCTGGGCGTTCCTTTCGGTCCTAGAGAAGCGTGCGCGCCTGGGGCTGCTGTTGCTGATCCTCGCCCTGTTGGTGACCGGCATCGGCTGTACGATCTCGGCCTACCTGTGGTTGAGATCATCCGCCCAGGGCATCTTTTACAACGGGAGCTTGCAGGAGCGCGTCTGGGAAGGCGCCACCATCGCACTGCTGGCGCTTTCCGTCCTCGCCTGCGTGATATGGCGTGGCAGTGAGAGCGGACTGGCCCTTTTCCTATTCGCCGTCCTGCTCGGCGGCCACGCCGCGCAGTTTGCCAGGCCGGATCTCAGCTCGAACGCCGCCGGATGGGTGAGGCTGGCCAACGTGGTCGCGCTGCCGCTGCTGGCTGCGATCGTGTACCGTCGCGCGCTGACCGCCGCCCCGCCCGTGGCCGACACCGGCGATGACATGCTCGAGGTGGTCGGGATTCTCCAGGCCGTCCGCCGCATCGAGGAGGCCCAAGACATCGAGGCCGCCCTCGAGTTGGCCGCCGCGTCCATTGCACGCACGTTGGGCACCGACGTAATAGCCGTCGGTCTCCCGATCCTTGGACAGTCCAAGGGGATGCGCGTCGCGGGCATGTTCCCTCCGACCGGCGCAATGTTGGCACAACAGAATCTGACCCTGCTGGCATCCGATCATCCTCTACTGGCATCCGTCCTCCAGACCGGCCGCATGGAACGAGCGTATGGCCGGCGGCGAGAATCCACCGTCTCCGGCATCTATCACAGCCTGGGTTTTGAGCGCGTAGGCCCGTTGATCCTGCAACCCCTGGTCGAGGAAAACAACCTGCTGGGCGTCGTGATCGCCGGAAATCCGGCATCCCGGAAGCGGTTTACGACCCGCGAAGAGCAAATCTTGCAGGCCGTGGCTGCAGCCGTCACGGCGTCTTTGGCAAACCTGCGGCGTCGTGGAACGGCCGGCCGCAGCGATGAAGAACTGCAAAATGCCCGCGCCGAGGCGCAGCTTCTGACCGAGCAGGTGACCAGCCTGGAAGACGAACTAGAGCAGCAGCGCCAGCGCGCCGACGAGCTGGACACGAAGCTGCGCTTGCGGGAAGAGATAGCTATCGCCCAGGAACAGCCCGCAGCCGAGGCGGCGATCTGGAAAGAGGAACTGCGCGAGATGGCCGAGGCGCGCGACACGCTGCAGGCCGAGTTGGGCGAGTGGAAAGAGAAGGCGGAACAGATCGCCCACGCAAAGGCCGACCTGCAAATGCAGTTGGCGCAGACGCGAGCCGAGCTCCAGCAGGTTCAGGGACAGGCAGCGGAAGCGGCACCGGTCGAGCGGTCCATGGACGGCGGTCCGGGCGGTATCCTGGTAGGCGACGAACAGGGTAACGTCATCCTGGTGAGCCAGGGGGCTCAATATCTGGTGGGAGAGCAACGCGCGAGCTTGATAGGCAAACCTATGCAGGCATTGTTTAGCGAGCCAATGTGGATTCAGGCTGTCGGGAGGCTCTCGGGGGATGCAGCACAGCCCGGCGACAGCGCATCGGTCACACTCGACCTGGATGGGCGCACGATACGGGCGGAACTGACGCGCCTTCCGGACAACTCTGGCTGGGCAGGTGCATTGACCGCAATGCTCTACTTGGAGAGGGGTTCGACGCTTCAGGCTGAAATGCTGACCTCGTTGATCCACGAGTTGCGCACCCCGATGACGTCTATCAATGGCTACACGGACCTTTTGATCGGCGAGGCGGTGGGTATCCTCGGCGAGACGCAGCGCCAGTTCCTGTTGCGGGTCAAGGCCAATATCGAACGCATGGGCGGGCTGCTTGACGACTTGGTCAAGGTCGTGTCCATAGATGCAGGCGACAAGGGACTTTCCCCCGAGACGGTCAATTTCTCCAACATCATGGAGAGCGCGATCATGTCGCTTTCCGCCCAGTTCAGCGAGCGCGAGCTGGCGGTGCAGTTGGAGATGCCGGATGAGCTACCACCCGTGTACGCCGATCGAGACAGCATCTTTCAGGTCATGCAGCACCTCCTGAACAACGCCTGCCAGTGCTCGAAACAGGGCTCCGAAGTCGTCGTCCGCGCCGAGCTGGAGGAGCACGACAACCAGATCGAAGGGCTGCCCGACTACCTGCTGGTATCTGTGACCGATACAGGCGGGGGCATATCGCCTGAGGATCAGCGCCGGGTCTTTCAGCGCCTCTACCGCGCCGACAATCCCCTGATCTCTGGATTGGGCGAGACCGGTGTGGGCATGTCGATCGCCAAGGCATTGGTGGAAGCACATGGCGGGCGCATTTGGGTAGAGAGCGAGATGGGAATAGGCAGCACGTTCAGTTTTATCCTGCCCCTATCTCCTGAAGGGGACCACGACCTGCAAGAGTTCCCCGCCTTTGGCTCGTACCCAATTCTGGGAGAATCATAGGGCTAGTGAGTGGAAATCCGAGCGCCGGAACAGAGCGACCCGCCGGCCTGGGCCAACTGCTCGGCGGGTTTGCTATCACGGTCATCAGCGTGGGGATGCTGCTGGGCAGTTTCTTGCTGAGCCAGCTTGACGCCTCAGGCACGCGTTCGACCCCCACGCGTTCAGAAGCTGCATCCCGCCCCTCCGCCACACCGTTCTTGCCGACACTGATCTCGCCGTCGCCACCGCCGCAGTCGCCTACCTTTCCGACGGCGCCTACCACTTCCATCACGCCCGCCCCCTCCGCCACGCCGACCCCGTCTGAGCACTTGATGCCCACTTGCCCGCAGCCTGCGGGGTGGTTTGTCTACACGGTGAAATCAGGAGACACGCTCTACAGCCTCGCCTTGAAGTCTGGCGTGACGGTGCCTGTCCTCATGCAGGCCAACTGCCTGAGCTCCCAGTTCATCGCCACCGGCCAAAAGCTCTACCTGCCCCCCACCTTCTATGTCACTGCCACACCACAACCTTACACGTGCGGCCCGCCGCTGGGCTGGACCTACCTATACCGAGTACGGGCAGGCGATACACTCTACAGTTTATCGCGTCTTTTTGGCGTGGGGATCGAGGCAATCCGGCGGGCCAACTGCCTGAGCGGCTACCAGATAAACATCGGGCAGGTATTGTACATGCCATCACCGCCGCACACATCCACCCCCAGCCCTACCCCTACATCCACGCTGACGCCCACGCTGACGCCCACCCTCGCCCCCACCCTGACATCGACCTCTACGCCCAGCCCTACGGGGACCACTCCCCCTACGCCGACCCACACGCCGACGATCACTGTGACACTCACGACGACCCCGACGCCCACCCTGACGTTCACACCCACTCCCACCACTGAGACGCCCGTCACGCCGACAGAGTCCCCTACACCTACTCCCGAAACCCCCACATCCACCTTCACGCCTACGCCCACACCGACGCCGACGGAAACCCCCACGTTCACACCGACCCCCTGAGCCGCCGTTTGGAGCTGGTCCGCAGTCAGTGGTATCCGGCGCTGCTGGTAGCACCGGACTTTTGTGGTATAATGTTCGCCACTCCCCTGGAGAACTGGAGGAAAGCTTACGAGCGGTGGAAAAAACTCCCTGCGCTATTTAGCGGAGGGTTTGGTCATAGTAGCCGTCTTGGCACTGATAACCGTGGGCAGTCGCTTGGTCATCGCCGGCAATCTTGGCATTACTCCGGCGGCCGACGCAGCGACTCCCATCGCCACCCCTAACTTTTCGCCCGCCCCCACCTTCACACCTATTCCCGCGCCCACGTGGACGCACACGCCCACCCCTGGTCCCACGCCCCCCCCCGGCCCCTCCCCCACCCCCACCTGCACCTTCACGCCCAGCGCCACGCCCCATCCGCCCGACGAGCTACCCGGCCCTCCGATCGTCGTTACGAGTACTGCGGTCACGCCTCAGCCATTCCCTGTCCCCTCGCCGATGCCGCTGATCGAACAGTCTGAAGATACAATCAACATCGTCCTGCTCGGTTCCGATCAAGTGGATAAGGAGAGCCCAGGGCGCAGCGACGTCATCATCATCGCCAGTATCGATCCGGCGATCCCCTCCGTCTCGCTCCTATCCATCCCCCGCGACTATTACGCATGGATCCCCGGCCACGGTTTTAGCAAGATCAACACGGCCTACCGGCGCGGGGAGTTGGATAAATACCCCGGCGGCGGCCCTGAACTGGTCAAAGCCACAATTGAGTACAATCTTGGGATACGCATTCACTACTACGCGCTGGTTGGGTTCGACGGCTTTGTCAAGATCGTGGACGCCCTTGGGGGAGTGGACGTAGCCGTGGAGTGCGCGCTCTCCGACACGTTCCCCGACCCGGACTCGATCACCGGCCAGACGGACGTGGATTGGGAGCCGGGCATCTACCACCTCGACGGCAAGTACGCCCTTTGGTACGCGCGCTCCCGCTGGAGCACAAGCGACTTTGACCGCAATCGCCGCCAGCAGCAGGTGCTGCGCGGGCTATACCACCAGGTGCTGGCCCTGGAAATCGTCCCCAAGATTCCCCAGTTATGGAGCGCGCTGAACGAGACGGTGGCCACCGATCTAGGGCTGGAGGAATTGGTCTACCTGGCGAGCCTCAGCTCGGAGCTGGATATGGTGAACGTGAAAAGCAGCTTTCTGGGAAAGGACGTCCTGCAATCGTGGACCGCGCCGAACGGCGCCTACGTGCTGGTGCCCTACTATGAAGTTCTCAGCCCCACGATCACGGCGGCGCTAGAGCCGCCGGCCGTCGCACGCGCCTCGCGGCCCGCCTTCCGGGTCGAAGTGTGGAACGCTACCTCCCAAGATGGATTTGGGTACGTGGCAGCCGAGAGATTGCGCTGGGAGGGCTTTGAAGTCGTGAACGTCCAGCCCACCGGCGAGGTGTACGAGCGCACGCAGATTTGGGATTTTACCACCTCCTCGAAAGGCTCGCCTCTCCCACATCTAATGACCCTCTACCGGCGATATTCCAGCGACGTGGTCTACCAACCGACCGAGGACCGCGCAGTGGATTTCCGCGTCATCCTCGGCGCCGACTATGACCCCTGCGTTTCCGCGCATTCCCAATGGCGACCCGAAGAACAGCCATCCACACCTACGCCTCTCCCTACTGTCATCCCCTCCCCTACTCCTTGATGCTTCAGTTTTCCCCGTCAAGGGAGTCTTTTTTGGGGGGTAACCAACCGCTCTAATATCCTTGTGGGAATGAACGATTCAGTTTAAAATGAGGTATCTACTCAGGCTGTTCGCCCGAGCAGTGGCCCTCGCTCAAAAAAGGGGGAGCTGGGGG
>JAFGED010000415.1 GCA_016931785.1 Anaerolineae bacterium | reverse complement strand
TCGAGGGCGGCTTCGCCGCCCTCGAACCCCCCAGCCTTCCTCCTCTTTTTGTCGCGAAAGGCAACTGCGAAGCAGGGCCGAGTAGTTACCTGCCAAGATGATCACCCCGCCCGTCTCACGACGCGCTCATACCACTCGGCGGTTCGCCTGACAGCCTCGTCTACCCCCACACGGGGCTCGTACCCCAAATCCCGCCGCGCCTTGGCGATGCTAAAGTGAAAATCCCTGCTCAAGTGGGTGACCAGGTAGCGCGTGAGCGGCGGCCGGCGCCGGATGTGAAAGAGCCGGTGCACGGACTCGAGCATCGAGGCCGCCGCGTACGCCAGCGCCGGGCTCACAGAAATCCTCGGGGGCGGAACACCCAACGCCGCCGTCAGCTTCTCGAAGTAGGTCCGCCACGTCAGCTTCACGCCATCGGTGATAACGTACGCCTCTCCGGCGGCATGCTCCACAGTGCCAGCCAGGATCAGGCCATCCGCCAGATTCTCGACGTAGGTGAAAGCCCCCAATTTGTCGCCGCGCCCGACGTGCGCCATGCAGCCCGATTCAAGCAGCTTGGACAGCCTGAGCAGGGCCACCCGGTCGCCGGGACCGTAGACGTCGCCCGGCCTGACGATGGTCACGTCAACCTCGCCGCGCCTGTGGAACCCGAGCGCCAAAGCCTCCGCCTCGCGCTTCGACCGGCAATAGGGAAAGGGCGTAGGAAGCTGGGGCGACCGCTCGTCCATATCCTCAGCATCGATGAAGCTGTGGACCGCCGCCGAGCTGACGTAGACAAAGCGCCCCACCCCGCGCCGGACCGCAGCCCGCAGCAGGCTCCCGGTCCCCTCCACGTTCACGCGCCGAAAGTAGGCCAGCGGCCCCCAATCGGAGACCGCCCCGGCGACGTGATAGACCGCCTCCACGCCGCGCGCCGCGTCCGCCAGAGACGCCGGATCGTCCAGGGCCCCCACGGCCCGCTCGACGTCCAAATCCGCCAGGAGCGAGAGGTCGCTGCTACGCCGCACCAGTCCCCGCACGGCGTCCCCCCGCTCCACCAACTTCCGGCAGAGCGCCGCCCCCACAAAACCGTTGGCCCCGGTGACCAACACGCGCATCACAGGCCCCACAATCGCAGCGCCACAAACACGTCCGTCCCGATGCCCACAGCCGCATGGAGGATCAGCGGATAGAAGATCGAGCGCGTCCGAACGGCGAGATACCCGAAAACCAGGCCCGCAGCGATGGCGGCAAAGCTCTCGCTGGCCGGCTTGCCGATGTGCACGATGGTCGAGGGGATCGTCTGCATCAGAATGGCCGCCAGTGCGCCGTACTTTTCCAATCCAAAGAGCATGAAACCGCGAAACAGGAACTCCCAGCCGAGGTAGTAGATCAGGTAAAACGCCTCTACGATCAAGAACGTGGAAACGTGACCGATCATGCCTTTGGCAAGTGGATATTCCTCCCGCACCGCCGGATCGAGCGATCCCACATAGGCAGCCAACAGAAGCACAGGCAGCGCGATAGCGACGAGGCGGAGACCCCACCTGGCATCACCTACCCGGAATCCAAAAGCACGCAGGCTGCTTTTGAACGCCACCTTCACGATGAGGGCTGGGACCACAAACATCAGCAAAAAAGCCGCCGAATACTCATAGATGGCGCTGCAAGCATCCTGGCCCCAACTCCCCTCGATCCATCCAGCCAGCCCGATGAAGTTTGCTTGCTTGCCGTAGTATACCCACAGCATCAGGATGATGGGAATGACCAGCAGAATAAGGTGAGACTTGTCCATCTGCATGAAGAACCTCGTTTTCCTCATAGGCTGTCACCTCCCTGCCTACACAGAAATTATAGCACACGACGAAGCTTACCACACAAAAATAGCCCGATCCTTTGCATCTCGCACGAACTATTGTATAATCCTTTCAAGGAAGGACCACAGGCCACGTTCGTACTCCAAATGACGCCCGTCATCTTGGAGGAGGGAGAGTCATGATCCCAGGAGAAAAAGTTCGCTTGCGCCCCATCGAACGGGGCGACCTGCCGCGCTTTGTCGCATGGTTTGGCGACCCCGAGGTGCACCATCATCTGGCGATCTGGCTGCCGTTCTCGCTGGCGCAGGAAGAACGCTGGTTCGAACGGCACCTCGAGCAAATCGAGAGCCAGAAAGCGGTGCTGCTAGCCATCGAGACTTCTGAGGGAGAGCACATCGGCAACATCGGCCTACACCAGATCGACTGGAAAAACCGCCACGCCGAACTCGGCATCGCCATCGGGGAGAAGGCATACTGGGGACAAGGATATGGCACCGATGCCATCCGCACCCTGTTGCGCCTGTGTTTCCTCGAGATGAACCTGCACCGCGTGACGCTGCGCGTAGATGCGGACAACGCGCGGGGCATCCGCTGCTACGAGAAAGCGGGCTTTCAGAAAGAGGGAACGCTGCGCGATGCCGTATTCAGGGAAGGCAGGTACATCGATCAGCACGTGATGAGCATCCTAAAGACGGAGTTTGAGAGCAATG
Source organism: Anaerolineae bacterium (assembly GCA_016931785.1). Classification (GTDB taxonomy): domain Bacteria; phylum Chloroflexota; class Anaerolineae; order B4-G1; family B4-G1; genus JAFGED01. The sequence continues at coordinate 9,150 of JAFGED010000415.1, read as the reverse complement.
AGCGATAACGCGATCTTTAGCTTGGCGCACGGCCGTATCAAGCTGTTCAGCGGCACCGGCTGCCCCACCCTCGCCGCAGAGATCAGCCAGCGTCTCGGCATCCCTCTCTCGGAGCGCGACGTGATCCAATATCCCAACGAGACCATTCTCGTGCGCTTGCACGAGAGCATACGCGGGCAGGACGTCTTTCTAATCCAGACGACCTCATCTCCGGTCAACCACAACATCATGGAAATGCTGATCTCTTTGGACGCGCTCAAGCGCGCCTCGCCGGACCGCATCACGGTGGTCATTCCCTATCTTTCCTACGGCCGCTTTGATAGAAAAGACCAACCCCGCGTGCCGATCACCGCCCGCCTGCTGGCCGACATGATCGGCGCTGCAGGCGCCGACCGCTATATCCTGCTCGATCTGCACGCCGATCAGATACAGGGGTTCTTTAGCATTCCCGGCGACGTCATGACCGTCTTTCCCATTCTCGCCGACTACTTTCGCGACAAGAAACTCCAGGACGCCGTCGTCGTCTCCGCCGACCTGGGATTTGCCAAGAAGGCGCGCAACCTGGCCGCCGAACTGAACCTGCCCCTGGCGCTGATCGAGAAGCGACGAGAAGCAAAGGGCACAGAGGCGCTCACGCTGGTCGGCGACGTGCAAAATTGCGATGTCATCATTGTGGACGAGGAGGTAGATACCGGCGGCACGATGGTCAACGCCGTCGACATCGTCAAAAAACACGGCGCACACGACATCTACCTATGTTTTGCACACGCCTTCTTCTCCCCACCCGCCGTAGATCGCCTGAGAAAACTTGGTCTCAAGGAGATCGTGACCACCAACTCGGTCCCCATTCCACCGGAGAAGCGACTCCCCAACCTCACGGTGCTCTCCGTCGCCGGGCTTTTGAGTGAGGTGATCCAACGCGTCCACGAAGGATGCAGCGTCGGTGAGGTGTTTCAGCGCTACCAACGCTACGAGTAGGCGCTGCGGGTAACAGCGGCAGATCGCCTAGACATCCTCGCTTTCACGCTTCGTCAGGTAGTGAATGCCCGAATCGACCTCGACGTATCCCGCTTTTTGGAACAACGCCAGCGAGCCGGTATTATGGCTCATCACGAGGACGGCAGAGACCGGGATGCCCCGTTCATGGAGCAGGGCCTCGGCCTCCTCGACCAGGCGCATCCCATAACCCCGCCTGCGTTGGTCAGGGTCCACCGCCAATCGATTGATCCATCCCTTGCGGCTGTCGTGAGTCACGATGGCGGCGGCCACCAACCGCCCCTCCACCACTATCCCGAGCATCGCCATCACGCCCGTGGCGAGTTGGCGGGCGAGCGCCTCACGACTGTCGCGCCCGTCAGGCCTGATCGAGTGCAGCCCGGCCCGCTGCCACAGTGATAACAGATCATCATAGTCGTCCAAGGTCAATTGACGTATCGTTTCCCCGTGCATATGCGCCGCCCTCATACCCCCCATCTCTCCCTGTTTTGAGCGAGGGCCACTGCTCGGGCGAACAGCCTGAGTAGATACCATTCAATCCTCATATCACGCATCACGTTTCACGTTCCGCCCCAAGTATAGTATAATCCCCCTCGCTTGTCGAGGAGAACGCCATGCCGGGCCTGCACATCGCCATGTTGAGTGTACACACCTGCCCTCTGGCCACACTGGGTGGCAAAGAGACGGGCGGGATGAACGTCTACGTGCGGGACCTATCCCGCGAGTTCGCCAATCGCGGCCACCAGGTGGACGTCTACACGCGTTCGCAGAACCCAAACCTCCCGCGCATCGACGATGGGCTGGGACGAAACGCGCGGGTGATCCACATCCCGGCCGGTCCCGAACACCCCTACAACAAGCGCCTGATCTACGATCACCTGCCCGAGTTCGTGGATGGCGTGCTGGCCCAGGCGAAAGCGGACGGCATACAGTACGACGTGCTGCACAGCCACTACTGGCTCTCCGGCGCCGTGGCGCGGGAGCTGCGCCAGCATTGGGGAGCGCCCATCGTGCACATGTTCCACACGCTGGGCGAGATGAAGAACGCCGTGGCCCAACGGCCCGAAGAACGAGAGGCGGACCGCCGCATCGTCGTCGAGGGAGAGATCGTGCGCTTCGCCGACGCCCTGGTGGCCGCCACGCCGGTCGAAAAGGCACAATTGGAGCAGCTCTACGGCGCCGCCTCAGATCGCATCAACGTCATCTCTCCCGGCGTGGACACGGAGCGCTTCCACCCCATTCCAAAGGCACACGCCAAGGAGGTGATCGGAATCTGCCCGGACCGCCGCACGATTCTCTTCGTCGGCCGCATCGAGCCATTGAAAGGCATCGATAACCTGCTCTGCGCCATCTCGCAGGTCGTCAAAAAGCTGCCAGACTTGCGCGATTGGTTGTGCGTTCCCATCATCGGCGGTGACCCCGACCGCATCCTCGAGGATGACGAGATGGTACGCCTCCAGGAACTGCGCGAAAAACTCGGCATCAGCGACATCGTCACGTTCCTGGGAGCCAAGGACCAGGATATGCTGCAATACTACTACTCGGCCGCCGAGGTGGTGGTGATGCCGTCCGATTACGAGAGTTTCGGGGTGGTGGCGCTGGAGGCGATGGCGTGCGGCACGCCGGTGATCGCCTCCGATGTCGGCGGGCTCTCCTTCCTGGTGAAACACGGGCGCACGGGATATCGCGTGCCTGCCCGCGATCCGAAGGCGCTGGCCGCCAAGATCGTACAGCTCCTGACCAACACGGGGCTGCGGCGGCGCGTCGGGCATCGCGCCGCCTGCTGGGCCGAAACGTACGCCTGGCCCAACATCGCCGATAAAATAGAGGTCCTCTACAAGAAGGTATCATCCCATGAATGAAAAGGCGACGCTTTTCACGGCCAAAGAAATGCGCATCTTTGATGCAGCCCTAGACTTTTTGGAGGAAACTTACCAAGGACAAGCGCTCGCCCAGCAGGAGGGCACGATACAGGGGGATATCCGTGAGGCCCTCATCCTGAACCTCACAAAAGTCATGAACGACTGCCGCGCCACCCTGATGCTCGCACAATCCGGCTTTTACATCCAAGCCGGCATCCTCGCCCGGAGCACGACCGATGCCTGCAATTTGGTGATGCACATCGAGTTCTCCGAGGATGACGCGACGCTCGTCGAGCCTTGGCTGGCGGGCCGAAAGGTGACCCACTGGATGCTCATAGAGGAGATCAACGAGAGCCTCGAACGAGAGATTCAACTCGATACCACAAACTATCGCCAGATGCGCGAACAACTGGATAACCTCGTGCACGCCAACTACAACGCTCTCAAGCTATACCCCGCACAGCTATCGAGCATGTCCTCGCTGGATCAGACCACCTTCCACAGCCTGACCTTTTGGAAAAACCTGGTGCACTTTTACCTGATTTCCTGCCTGCTCGCCATCCTGCTGCTCGCCCCGGACTTCGAAGATGAGGCGCTCGATCACCTCGAGCAACTCGCCAGGCTCATCGGGGCCGAGCGGCCGACCGACGTCAAGTAGCATAGGGTCAACTGCATTCTTACCCTGGGCTACTACTCATCGACCAGGCCCTGCACCCAATTGGGACTCCCCCCCGGCTCAAAGTCGCGGCTGCAGTCATCCGTGTCGATATTGGCCGGTATGCGCTCCAGCGTATCCGGCCACTCCACTCCCGGATGAGGCACCACGCCGGGATATCGCCCCGTACCGTACACGACCACGTCCACCGGGCGGTTGGTCGGATTAAGCAGCAACACCTCATCGCCCGAATTGCCCAGCTCGAACTCGCCGTCGCCCCAACTGGGGTCCTTGGTCAAGTTCGGCACGCTGGGATGGGAGCCATACATCTCATAGTCCACCGTCATAAAACCGAGGTTACACTTCGTAGCGTCGCCCGCGACCACGATCACCTCGCCCGGCGCCATCTGCCGCGCCGGAAAGACGTACATCCCCTCGTAACGCCCCGCGTTTTGCGCGTCGCCTATCTTGTACCCGGTGAGCGTGATCGTCACCGCCGTCGGGTTATAGATCTCGACCCACTCGCAAGCGCCATGATAATTGACCTCGCTGATGAGCAGGTGATCGGCAGGAGGCGTGTAAGCCTGCATCACCATCGGCAAATAGACCGGCCGCGACCAACGCCAATCCAGGTCGAACATCCCCTTCAGATAGGCATACACCTCGTCCGACTGAAGCTGGATGGCCATCTCCCGGTTGACCTTGCTCGAGCCCTCACTGCCATTGATCGAGCCGATGTGCACGTACCCCCCCTCGCCGTGCAGCCAGACCAACACCATCTTGTTGTGAATGCCGTAGAACGTGGGATCGCAGAGAACCACCTCCAAATCCAGGCCCTCGTCGCGGGCAAGCTGGTTGGCATAGGCAACCGTGACCGTGTTGGGCGTGCCAAAGTCCGGCCCGCCGAAGGTGCCCTTGTTGAGCATGATGCGCACCTTTGCCCCCGCCCGGGCGGCGTCGATGTACGCCTCCAGGCGCAGGTTGGGGTCATCGGCGGGATCATCCCCCCAATCGGCGTACTCGTACATCTGCTGTACGTATATCTCGTCGCCCTCACCCGCCCGGTTCACCAAACCCAGCAGCGCGTCCGACTGGCGCAGCGCCGCCTCCGGCGCGGTGAACAACTCAAAGTCGAAACTCCCGCCGACGGCCAGGGTCGCCGGGAATTCAACGGATGTGGTCGTATAATCGACGACGACGAGCTGGGGGGTGTAGGTGATGACCGGTGGGCCGTAGGTGCCGGTCAGGGCCGAGCTCCAACGCAACAAGTCGTTGTGACGCGCGGGGTCCAGGTCCAGGGCAAAGACCTGCGCGGCGCGGGCGACCATCGCCGGCGCGTTCGTCGCCAGCACCACGCCCCGCGAGCCGTAGGTCCCGTTCGACTTGTCGTCCGAGGGAAGGCCACTATCGGTGAGGTTCTGCGACGTGATCAGCACCCATTCGTCATCGACGATGATGAACTTGGCGTGGATATAGTCGTACCGGTTGAAAATCCTGGCGTCCGTATCGTGGATCATGAACCAGCACCGCCCGCCCGCCGACTCGATCTCCCGGCAGGCCCACAGCTCCTGCTGCCACTGAGGGTCATCGTGGCCCATAGCGGCCTGCTGCCCCTCCAACAGGACCGTCACGCCGACCCCCTCCCGCGCCTTGTGCACCAGCGCGGTGACGACCTCCGGGTGGCGCAGGGAGTAGACCTCGATAGAGATCGAGCGCTGCGCCCGGGCGATGGTCTGGGAAACCACGTCGAACGCGTTATCGGGCGCGATGCCGACGACGACGGTCGCCGCCTCGGTGGCCGCCAGCGGCCAGAAGAGCGGGTCGAAATCCCAGCCGGGGTACATCACCCGCCGCCCGAAGGCCGGGTCGCCGGCGTACTGAATCCAGTCGGCGGCGGTGTTCGTATCGACGACGGGCAGGCCGGTGGCCTCGTCGGGGATGCGGTACAGAATCTGCCCATCCTGCCCCCAGTTGCCATAAGGCTGGACCGCGCCGCCGCTCCAACCCGCGACGCTCGTATCGCCACCCTCGTAAACCAGGGCGTCCACCATAGCGCCCCCATCGTCCCGCAGCACCACCTCGTCGCCATCGTTGCTCAGGCCGGAAGATAGCCAAGGCGCCAATACATAGTCCGGCGAGAACCCAAAGGAGACCGTGAAACTGAGCGCATTGCGAGCCAACCAGATACGCGTCGATGGCGAGAGGACGGTCGAGGGGAGTGCACGGCAATTCAAGCCCGATCCCGTGTCCTTACAAAGTTCCCAGCCAGCCAGGTCAACCGGCACAGAGCCAACGTTGACCAACTGCACCGCTTCATCCGGCTCACCAGACTGATACCCATCGTACAGCACCGCCGAGATGAGCACCTGCGATTCCCCCACCACCGTCGTCCAGCTATCGACGTTGTTCGCCGTCACCGTCTCGCTCGCGGTGGTCGTGGCAGCGACCTGGTTGACGAGCGGGCCGACGGCAGTATCGGTCACGCGGGCGGTGACGGTAATCAGACACTGCGCGCCGGTGAGCACGTCACCCACGTCCCACAGAAGCATCCCACCCGGCTGCGAGAAGGTAAAGGGGCTGGTCTGGGTGATAAAGTCGGCCGCAGCGGGGAGCGTGTCGGTGAGCAGCGCGCCGGTGGCGGTAGCCCCCCCGGTGTTACTGACGGCGATGACGTAAGTGATCACACTGCCTGGATCGGCGGTGATCGGCCCGGTCTTGACGACGACCAGGTCGGCCACGTCGCCCGCGGGCGGCTGGTAGCACGAGTTCTGCGCTTTGGGCGTGCCGTTGATGGGATTGCCGCCCGCGTCCTGCCCGTTGATAGTGACGCCGTCGTTGGTGCACCAGTTGGCGTCGGTATCGGAAGCGTTAGGATTTCTGCGCTCCATCGAATAGTCGGGAGCATTGCTTCCCGCAGGCCAAGAACCTCCATCTTCCGCGTTAGCGGTATCAATAACACCTGCCGTGCTATCGGTGAGGGTCAAAACCTCGCCGCCCAAGACGAGGTCTCCAGTATAAATCTGATCCGCGGGGATGTTGCTCACCGTATCGTCCGCCGTTCTCTCCAAAAGATAATAACCGTGTGCGGAAATGATACCCGTCAGATTAATCGTAGGCGTTCCATCGCCCGATGCCAGCGTCCACCCAGAGAGATCGATGTCCTGATCTGTGGTGTTATACAGCTCGACCCACTCATCGGTATCGCTAGCCGCGGTGCCCATCCACGCCACCTCGTTGATGACGACGTCGAGAGCATCGGCCGCGACCGCCGCACGCGCCGGCCCGCCCAATCCGCCCACTAAAACCGCCAGCAGCAGCCCGCCCAACAGGCAGGCCGCCGCCAGATACATCTTGCGCCTCGCACGAATTTCCATTGAACCACTTCCCAGCATCATGCCAGCCATCATCCGACCTCTACCTCCTCCGTCTCTGAGAGAATGTCTCGCTGCTGGAGCGCCTCCCGCGCCTGCCGCCTCCCACGCAGCCGCTGCCACTGGTATATCCCACCCAACGCCACCGCCAGCCCTAGAAACCACCACGGATCGAGCATCGGTTGGGCCGCAAAGCGATCCAGGTTAAAGAGGATCACCATCACGGCGGCCCACACGGTCAGAAAATTGGGGATGGCGTCGCCAGAGCGCAGCAGCCGCGCGCCGATCACGCGCCCCCTGGTCAGCGGATAAAGCAAATTGCTGCCCATGAAGCCCAACTGGTCCTCCAGGATGTGGCCGGCGAAGCCCAGTCCGATGATCAGGCCGCCCCACTTGCCAAAGACCAACCACCCCAGCAAACCCAGCGCCGCTGCCAGCGTCAGGCTGTGCGACCAGCGTCGGTGCCAATCCAGAAAATGGACGTGCAGCCGGTCCCCCTCGCGCACAAACCCGAAGGACGGCCCGCTAAAGATATCGACCGTGTTCTCCGCGTCGTAGGTGTGCGCCATCGGCACGCCGACCTTGACCCGCGCTTTTTCCCCCCCCTGCATCCCCCCCCGCTCGCGGGGGGGGACAGGAGGAGGGGCTCCGAGCCTGGGAACGGCACCTGGCCTGTGTTGACGACCGAGCCGATGCGCACGGCCACATCGTTCCTTTCGGGATCAAAGCGGATCGCATACTGGCGCCACAGGTCGGCACCCAGGCGGATGGTGTGCAACATCACGTTCTGCGGCGCCCCGCTCTCATAGGCACGCCGCATCGCTCCAACCACCTGCTCGGCGATCTGGCGCGCGTCCGGCTCCGGGCCAGGGTCGATCTCGAGATCGTAGCGCTCAAATGAACGGTAGTGACAACCAAAAAATGCCTCTGATGTTAACCGAACGCTTGGTGGTGCCAAGAAGTCGGCAACATGACCAAGACGGGTGATGGAAACCTTTGAGCTATTCGCTCAAGCGATCTCCAATTCTTCAGCCTCGGCAATCATGTCCGCCTGGCGCTTGCCCTCTAGAGAAGCCTGACCAGGACGCGGACGGGCCTTTTGTGCAAAGTAGGCAGCACCTAACGTCACCCCCGGCAACGCCACCGCCAGTCCAAGAAACCACCAGGGATCGAGCATCGGTTGAGCCGAAAAGCGATCCAGGTTGAACAGGATGACGGCCACCGAGATCCAAACCGTGAGAAAATTGGGAATCGCGTCGCCGGAATGGATCAGCTTTGCACCCGGAACCCGCTTCTTCGTAAACGGCCAAAGAAGGTTGCTCCCCATGTAGCCCAACTGATCTTCTAACACGTGCCCGGCAAAACCCAACCCTGCCACCAGGCCAGCCCATAGCCCGACATTCCAGCCAGCAAACAAACCAACCAATATAACCACCGCTAGACCCACCACAACAGCGAGCGTCAAGCTATGAGACCAACGCCGATGCCAATCCAGAAAATGGACGTAGAGTTGATCCCCCTCACGCTCAAAGCGAAAGGACGGCCCGCTAAAGATATTGACCTTGTATTCGGAGCTATACGTGTGTACCAGGGGGACACCCAGCTTGCGCCGCGCCTCAGCGGCACCCTCGGGCTCTGAGCCAGGCAAGGGGACCTGCCCGGTATTGACCAACGGTCCAATACGTACGACGACCTCTCCCTGTTCGGGATCAAAACGAATCGCGTACTCGCGCCACAGATCAGCCCCGAGACGAATAGTGTGCACCATGACATTCTGTGGCTTGCCATCCTCGTAGGCCTTGCGCATCGCGTTAGCCAGCCCGTCGGCAATGGCCTCGGGATCAGGATCAGGGCCAGGGTCTATCTCGGCGCTGTAATCCTCAAAGTAGCGCGCGAATTTAAAGTCGAGCGTATCCGGCAAGATACCCGCGATGCCGCCCAGCATGGGCAGCAGAGATCCCTGCGCACCTGACTGCACAACCTCAGGGAAGAACGTCGCCAGCGCCACGCCCGTGATAAAATGTGCGATGCCCTTCATATCCCTATCCTAGAAAGACGCTGTTTCGGCACGATTCAACCGGCCAATATTGTACCCCGATAGCCGCCCCAGGGCAAACGCTAGGCAGATGCTAGGGCAGATGCCCCTTCGCCCCGTCCCTCCCTCTTGGCGCGCCAAGAGCTGCAGCCCTAAAAACCGATTTGGCAGCGCCTGCCAATTTTCGGCCACCCGCAACGCGCTCCCCCGACCACCCCACACCACCCCGCC
>JAFGED010000007.1 GCA_016931785.1 Anaerolineae bacterium | reverse complement strand
GGAGCTGACCAAGATCGTCAATCGGGGACGGCATCCCGTCTACAGCACCTTCGAGGTGGACTCTATTTCCGAGCGAGCTTACACGGTCCAAATCCGCTCCCTCACCGAGCGGCTCAACACCTGCACCTGCCCCGACTATTGCACCAACACCATCGGCACGTGCAAACACATCGAAGGCGTGCTGGCAAATCTGGAGAAAGAGTTCGCAGAGCAGTGGGACACGTTTGTCGCCCAAGCCCCGCCCATCGCCCAGATGTACGTCCACCGCGCCGAGCGCACCACGGTCCGCGTGACGCTGCCCCTGCCGGATAGCAGGGGCCTGCGTGATCTGCTGGCCCGCTACTTTGACGCCCAAGGTGTCCTGCAGGGGAAGGTGACGCAGAGCTTGCCCGTGTTGCTGGGAGAGTTGAACCGGCTGCCTGCCCGCGAGCGCAATCGGGTTCACGTCGACCAGGCTGTGCACGATCATCTGAAGAACCAGCAGGACATCGAAGCGGTCGAGCAACAAAGGCACTGGTTTCTCGATCAGGTCGAGCAGGGCAACCGCTCCCTCAACGTCATCTCGACGCCGCTCTATGGCTACCAGGAGGAGGGGGTGCTGCACCTGGCCTTTGGCCGCCGCGCACTGCTGGCCGACGATATGGGCCTGGGCAAAACGATCCAGGCCATTGCCGCCGCCGCGCTGCTCAAGCAACTGCGCGACATTCAACACGCGCTCATCGTCTGCCCGGCTTCGCTCAAGCACCAATGGGCGCGCGAGATTCGTCGCTTCACTTCACTGCCTGTCCAGGTGGTCGAGGGCAATCAGATCGAGCGCCGCCAACTTTATCGAGACATGCGATTCTTTACTATCGTCAACTACGAGCTGGTGCGCTTTGACGAAAAAGAGCTCACCGGGCGCGAGTTCGACCTGGTGATTCTCGACGAGGCGCAACGGATTAAGAATTGGCGCACCAAGACCGCCGACCTGGTCAAGCGGCTGCGCAGCCCGTATGCCTTCGTCCTCACCGGCACGCCGTTGGAGAACCGGCTGGATGAATTGTACTCCATCTTCCAGTTCATCGATCCCACCATCCTCGGCCCGCTGTGGCGCTTCAACGAGCGCTATTACGAGACCGAGCGGCGGCCCTCTGGTTCCTACAAGGTGCTGGGCTACACCAATCTTGACGAGTTGCGCCACCGCATCGCGCCCTACGTGCTGCGCCGCGTGCGCGAGGAGGTGCTGCTCGACCTGCCGGAGCGCATCGACAGCAACTTTTTCGTCGAGATGACCGGCCCGCAATGGGACGCCTACTACGAATATGAGACCCACGTCGCCCGGCTGATGGCCAAGGCCAAGCGCATGCCCCTCACTCCCGAGGAGCACCAGATGCTCCTCGGCTGCCTGGTCAAGATGCGCCTGATCTGCAACGCCCTGGCGCTGCACGACCCCGAGATCGAACCCCAGGACCGCGAAAAGACCGCGCCCAAGCTGCGCGAGCTGCGCGAGATCCTGGGCGAGGAGGTGGCCTCCAACGGCCACAAGGCCATCCTCTTCAGCCAGTGGTCCAAGATGCTGGCGCTGACCGAGCCGGTGCTGGAGAAGCTCAGTTTGGGTTGGGTCAAGCTCACCGGCGACGTGCCCTCCAAGAAACGCGGCGCGCTCATCGAACGGTTCTTTGAGGATCCCAGGTGCAAGGTGTTTCTCTCCACCGACGCTGGCGGCGTAGGACTGAACTTGCAGGCGGCCAGCATGGTCGTCAACCTCGACCTGCCCTGGAACCCGGCGGTGCTCGATCAGCGCATCGCCCGCGCCCACCGTCATGGCCAACCGCGCCCCGTCAACGTGGTCAACCTGATCGCCCAGGGCACCATCGAGGAGCGCATGCTGGATACCCTGGCCGCCAAGCGCGCCGTGTTCGATGCGGCGCTCAACGAGGATAGCGACGTGGTCGATCTCTCGTTCAAGGATGCCGGGCAGGGTGTCCTGCAGCGGCTCGAGGTGCTGCTGGGCGCGCGGGAGGCTGCCGCGCCGGAGTTGGTGCTTGAACCTGCCACTGTCCCGGCAAAAGAGGTCGAGGAGGAAGCCGCGCCTCCGCCTACGTTGCAGGGCTTTGCCGATCTATTGGTGGGTCACTACCCGGGCCGCGTGCTCCTGGTGCGGCAGGCCCCACAGCTTCCCGGCGCGCCATCTGACGGGAACATACTCGTCGTTGTGGACCGCGAACCGGCCAAGCTGCGGACCAGGGTCGAGGCGCTGTTGGGCGAGCACTATGGCGATTTTCCCGCGCCGGGTCTCCTGTTGATGGAGCAGGAGGGCTATCGGGCGCTGGCTGCCCTCACCGGTGGGGCGCTGGAGCAGACTGAGGCCGAAACGACGGTCTACCGCGCCCCGGCCATCCCGGCGGTGACCCCCGACGACGCGCGAGACGCGGCGCGCAAGGCGTTGGAAAACAAGCTGCGCCGTGCGGGAGAGGGGTTCGACGCCGCCGACAAGCGGCTCAAGCTGGCCGCCGTCGTGCTGGAGGGCGGCTTCCCGGAGGAGGTGATGCGCCCCGTGCGCCAGGCGCTGGGCTGGGCGTTGAGCGCGCATCTCTCGCTGGTCAAGGACAAAGCGCCGGGCGAGGAACTGCCCTCCCCGCGCCTGGTGGAGGCGGAGTTGGTCGCCCCGGGCCGCGTGCCCACCGACCTGGCCGCCCGCGTGGACAGGGTCCGCGCCCTCACCGCCCCGCCCGCCGAGGATGAGGAGGAGGCCCCGCCGCCCAGCGTCGAGGCCGCCCAGGGCTTTATCGCCACCATCCAGGAACTGATCGACCTGGGTCGGGAGTTGATTGCCCAGGAGGGGTTGTGATATTGATGAAATGACCGTTCGAGTTTTCCTTGCCCCCGCCGGCCGCGGCAAAACTGCCTACCTCATCGACGCGATTCGCGCCTTACCGCCGCTTTCTTCCGTACGCGTCCTCGTACCGGATCACGTCGAGGCCGTGGCCTTCCGCCGCCGCCTGGCCCAGGCTGGCGGCGCCCTCGGCGTCGAGGTGCAGACCTTTTACGATCTCTACGCCGACGTGCTGGCGCTGGCCGGTTGGCCCTCACCCCCATCCGCCGCCTCCGGCGGCGCCCTCCCCCTCTCCCAATTCTTGGGAGAGGGGGAGGGGCGGGGAGGGGGTGAGGGGATGGCCCGCTTGCCGTCCACCGTCCGCGCCCAGTTGATCGAGCATCTGGTGGAAACCCTGTGCGACGCCGGGCAGATCGACTATTACACGCCACTGTGCCGCTCACCCGGCTTTGCGCGTCTCCTGGGCGCGGTGTTCGGAGAGTTCAAGCGCGCCCGCGTTTTCCCCGATGACTTGCAACAAGCCCTTACCGCGAGCGAACCGCGCCTGAAGGAGTTGGCACGGATCTACTCTGCTTACCAGATCTGGCTGCTGGAGACCGGCTGGGTCGACGCCGACGGCCAGGGATGGCTGGCGGCCATCGCGTCGGAGCAGAATCCGTCGCTGCTGGCCGATCTATCGCTGCTGGCCGTAGATGGCTTTGACGAGTTCAACCCTACCCAACTGCACCTGCTGCGCCTGCTGGCTGAGCGGGCGGAGACGACCCTCATCACCCTGACCGGCGACCCGCAGAATCCTGACCGGCTGGTCCACCGCCGCTTTACCCGCGCCCGCGCTACCCTCACTGAGACACTTGGTATTGAGCCGAGAGCCCTTTCTGAACGGAGAGACAAGGAGACAAGGGGACGAGGAGAAAACAATCGCCCTGTCTCCTTGTCTCTCTCTCCCCTCGCCCATCTTGAACAGTACCTCTTCGAGCTCAACGCGCTCTCCATTCCGGCAGGCGATGCTGTTACATTCCTCGAGGCCCAAGACCGTGCGACGGAAGCCCGTGAGGCGCTGCGCTGGCTCAAGGCGCGCGTCGTGCGCGATGGCGTCTCACCATCCAGCACGGCCATCGTCGCCCGCAATATAGAGCCATACCGCCCGTTTCTGGAGGAGGCTGCCGCCGAGTTTGGGATGCCGCTGTGCTTCATTTCCGGGAGCGACCTGCGCGCAAATCCGGCCGTTTCGGCACTGCTGGACTTGCTGACGCTCTCAGTGGGGCCGCTCGATTGGCTGCCGCGGGCGCTGTTCGACGTGCTGACCAGTCCCTATTTCGATTGGAGCGGCTGTGGCCTGGAAGCGGACGATGCGGGTCGCATGCTCGACGTGGCGCGCGCCGGGCAGGTCGTGGGCGGACTCGAGCAGTGGCGTGAGGCGTTCAGAGCCAGCGAGTTTGCGAGTCAGCGAATCGGTGAGGATGAAGATGGGGGGATAGCTCCTCGTCGTCCGCCCGTAGGCGCGGAAGCGAGACGACTGGCAGATGTCTTTGAGGCTGTTGTATCCTGGGCCACGCCCTCTTCCCAGGCCACGCTGCGCGAGTACGTGGCGTGGATCGAGGAGTTGATCGGCGAGGATCTGGCTCTAGGTGCGACGCACTTTTCAAGTGCATCGCACCTGGAAAGCGCATCCCTGCGCGTCGTGACCCGCGCCCGCGAAGATCCCATCACCGCTGGGCAAGACGTGGCCGCCCTGCGCGCGTTCAAGGACATCTTGCGCGGCCTGGTGCTGGCCGACGCGATATTGCGAGGCGAGCAGGATCAAATCCTGCCCTACAGCCGGTCCGTCGCTAGATTGGCTCAGGCCGTCCAGGATGCGACATACACGGTGCCTGTCGAAGGCGAGGCTGTCTTGGTCGCATCGGCGGTGGAAGTGCGAGGATTGACCTTCGATTCCGTCGCTCTTTTGGGGTTGGCCGAGGGCGAGTTCCCACAGGCCGAACGCGAGGATGCCTTGCTGCGCGAGTCCGACCGCGCTTGGCTGGCCGAACGAGGATTCGCCATCGAGCCACGCCTGAGAGGCGACGAGGTCACCTTTTTTTACCAGGCCGTCACCCGCGCCCGTCAGCGCCTGTTGCTCTGCCGGCCCTATCTGGCCGATGACGGCCAGCCCTGGGAGCCTTCGCCCTATTGGTCCGCCGTGCAGCGTTTGTTCGATGGCCCGGTTGTGCGCCATGTTCGCCCGGCCGACCTTGTAGAACATCCTGCCTCGGAACTGGAATTGGAGTCGCCGTCAAGTGAGCTAATGGCGGTTGTTCTCCAAGCTCGTGCGCAGGCATCCTCCTCGCCCTGGACCGGCGACCTCTCGGCGCTCCAGGAGGTGTTGACCGAGCGTTTCGGGCCGGACCGGCTTTGGTCCAGCAGCCGCCTGGAGACCTATGCCAAGTGCCCGTTCTACTTTTTGGCCGCTTACGCGATGGAGTTGGAGCCGCGTGAATTGCCCCAAGCCGGCTTCGACGTGTTGATCCTGGGCTCGATCTATCACCTGGTGCTGGAGCGGCTCTACGGCCGCGTCCCCGATGGCGACCCCGACCGGCTGCGCGACTTGCTGCCCGTGGCGGCTCGAGAGGTCTATGATGCAGCGCCGGGCGACTATGGCTTCCGCCCCTCGCCACTGTGGGAGCGCCAACAGGAGGAAATGACCGACGTGTTGCGCCGCACCGTCGAGGCGTTGATAGAGATAGCCGGGGAGTATGCGCCGCTGGAGCAGGAACTGCCCTTTGGACTGGGCGAGCGTCCTCCACTGGTGATCGGGGCGCAGGGACAGGCCCTGCCCCTAAAACTGCGTGGCTACATCGACCGGGTGGATCGCGCGCCGGATGGGCGGCTGCGCGTGATCGACTATAAGGCCGGCTCGGCGCCCATTTCGGCTCGCGACCTGGAGGAGGGACGCCGGCTGCAACTGCCCCTGTATGCCCTGGCCGCCGAAGAGGCGCTGGGTGCCGAGGTAGCCGATGGCTTCTACTGGCACATCGGCGCGGCCAAGCCCAGCAGCTTGAGGTTGGAAAAGTACAGAGATGGTGTGACCGGGGCCGTCGATACGGCGGTCGCGTATGCATTATCCATCGGTGCGGCGGTGTGTGATGGACGGTTCGCGCCCGAGCCACCAGACGAGGGCTGCCCCGCCTTCTGTCCGGTCGTTGTGTTCTGCGAGCGATACAAACCCAGGCAGTGGTGAGTCGATGACCATTCTCGACCTGCTTCACCTCAACGATCCCCAATTGGAGGCTGCCACCGCCCCCGGCGACCTGGTCGTCGCCGCCGGGGCCGGGTCGGGCAAGACGCGCACGTTGGTCGGGCGTTACCTGGGGTTGTTGGAATCGGGCATTCCCTTGCGCGCTATCGTCGCCATCACCTTCACCGACAAGGCCGCCCGCGAGATGCGCACCCGCATCCGGCAGACGATTACCGAGTGGCTAAAGACTTGCGAGATCTCCGAGACCTCGCAGGTCTCGCGCGCCTTCTGGGAAGAGGCCTTTGCCGACCTGGATGCAGCTCGCATCGGCACCATCCACAGCCTGTGCGCTCAAATCTTGCGCGAGCAGCCGGTCGAAGCGGCGCGGCTGGGCTACTCGCCGGGCTTTGACGTGCTGGAGGAGGGGCGCGCGGCGGTGCTGCGCGCGCGAGCCGTTGAGGAGGCGTTGGCCTGGGCTGCCGAGGACGATGGCGCATCGCGCCTGTTTGGCGCGTTGGGCGAGCTGGGATTGCGCACGACAGTGGCGACGCTGTTAGAAAAGCGGCTTGATGCGGACGCTGCCTTCGAGCGGCTGAGTGACGATCCCTTGAGTGGCTGGGCCGATGCGCTGAGGGACTGGCTGGGCGAGCAGTTGGACGATTCGCGCTGGCGGGGGTGCCTGGATGCGTTGGTGTCTTTGCGCGCCGACGATCCGGCAGATGCAATGGAGGTCGCCCGTCAGGCAGTGTTGGCCCATGCCGGCGCTGTGGATGACGCGCGCCAGCGCGACGACCTCGATGCGATTCTGGCGGCGCTGGCCGCGCTGCGGGCCGCCACGGCACTGGGCGGGCGCAAGGCCAACTGGCCCGGCGACGCGTTGGAGACGGCCAAGGAGGCGATGCGAGACCTGCGCGCCTGCTTTGACGAGCGACTGCAGCCGTTGGCCGACCCGAAAAAGCCCGCCTCGTGGGCGCTCGACGAGCGGGCAGCCGGGCTGATCTGGTCTCTCCACGCCGTCTACCGCCATGCCGCCGAGGGCTACGTCCAGGCCAAGCGGACGGAGAACACGCTCGACTTTGACGACCTGGAGGCTGGGGCGCTGGCGCTGCTGCACGATCCGGTCGTCTGCGCCGCGTGGCAGGCCAGCGTTCGCGCCGTACTCGTGGACGAGTTTCAGGACACCAACGAGCGGCAGCGGCAGATCGTCTATGCACTGAGCGGTTTTGATCAAGAGCGGATCGACCCACCATCCCGGCGAGGCTCTCTCTTCGTGGTCGGCGATGCCAAGCAGTCGATCTACCGCTTTCGCGGCGCCGACGTGACCGTCTTTCGCCGCGTGCAGGACGACGTGACACGCGATGGGGGCCAAGCCATCTCGCTCGACCTGACCTTTCGAGCACACGCGCCGCTGGTGGCAATCACAAACCGTTTGCTGGCTCCTATCCTCGACGAGGCCGCCAGTCCAGGACGTCCTTACACCGTGCCCTTTGCGTCACTGGAGGCGCATCGCGCCGAACCACGAGGGGACATCGCACCGCCGTTCGTCGAATTCCTCCTGGGGCTGGGCGAATCGGCCGGCCAAGGGCGTGAAGCTGCCGCCGCTGGATTGGCGGCGCGGTTGTTGGATCTGTGCGACCGGGAGGGAATCGGGTGGGGCGACGTGGCGCTGCTGTTCCGCGCCTCAACGACCTTCTCCGTCTACGAGGACGCTCTGGAGCAGGCCGGTATTCCCTTTGTCACCGTGGCCGGGCGCGGCTTTTACGACCGGTACGAGGTGCGCGACCTGCTCAACGCGCTTTCCGTCGTGGCCGATCCCACCGACGACTTGGCGCTGGTGGGGTTCTTGCGCTCGCCTGCCATCGGCCTGACCGACGCGACGCTCTATGTATTGCGCTTTCCCCCTGTATCGGTCGTGCCGAGAGAGGGCGACGCTCCTTGTTCGGTCTGGTCGATCCTCAACCACCCGGCTCTGCCCGAGATCGTGCCCCAGGACGACCTTGGGCGGGCTGTCATAGGGCGAGACCTGATCGCCGAGTTGCACAATCTGGCCGGTCGTGTGGGGGTGGCGGTGTTGCTCAAGCGGTTGCTGGATCGGACGCACTACCGTGCTGCGCTACAAACGAGCGAGGAAGGCGCGCGCGCCCGGCGCAACGTCGACAAGCTGCTGGCCGACGCGCACGCCAGCGGCCTGGTGAGCGTGCGCGAGTTCCTGGAATATGTGCGCGCCCTGCGCGACGTGGGGGTGCGGGAGAGCGAGGCCCCCACCGAGGCCGGGAGC
>JAFGED010000414.1 GCA_016931785.1 Anaerolineae bacterium | reverse complement strand
TGTGTTTCATCTCAGTTAGAGAACGGGGGGAGCGGGCGGCGAAGCCGCCCGCTCCCCCCATCCTTACAACTCATTTGAAACGCACCCCAGTTGCTTGTCAAGTGGGTTGCGATGGGCTATACTTGACCGGCAGAGTGGGAGGATCGAATGTGAATCACGTCTTTGTAGCTTCCGACGGCACCGGCGAGACGGCTGAGCGCGTGTTAAAGGCGGCGCTGGTGCAGTTTGAGGAAGCCGTGGTGGAGATCGAGCGCCGGCCAGGGATACGCACCAAGGAACAAATACGCCAGATTGTACAGGAGGCCTCGCAGGCGGGTGGTTTTATCGTCCACACCCTGGTCTCCGATGAGCTACGAGATGCGATGGTGCGCGAGGGACGGTTGCAAGACGTCGAGACCATTGATCTGATGGGGCCGCTGCTGGCGCGACTTTCTCAGCAGTTTGCCATCTCTCCGTCCGAAAAGCCGGGACTCTTTCGTCAGTTGAACGAGGAGTTTTTCGGCGGATTGAGACGATAGAGTTCGCTTTTCATCATGACGACGGGCGGCGGGCCTACGAGCTCTCCAAAGCCGAGATTGTGTTGGTGGGCGTCTCGCGTACGTTCAAGACCCCGCTGAGCATCTATTTGGCATTCCGCGGCTGGTTCGTCGCCAATGTGCCCGTCGTGCCGGGGATCGATCTGCCATCGGATGTATTCGATCTACCGCCGGGCCGCGTGATCGGACTTACCAGCGATCCCGCGAGGCTGGCCGATCTGCGGCGTGTGAGGGAGCAGCGTCTGGGGGGAGCCACGGGCGACTATGCGGATCCCCAATCCGTGCGCCGCGAGGTGGCGTATGCACTGCAGCTCTTTCACGAGCAACAATGGCCCGTTGTCGAGGTGACCAATAAGCCCATTGAGGAAAGCGCCTCCGAGATTCTGGCGCTTGTGAGGCAGCAGGATGGTGCATCGACCCGGTGAGCGAATACCCGAGGGCCTGTAAAAGAGGATTTATCTGCAGTGGCGCGATGGAAATCGCAACTGCACGACGAAAAGCGACTTGACTCTTAAAGCGGCGCTCAGAGCGGGCTTTGACAGGCCTGAAATGGCAAGCTTCGGCGTATCGTTACGCGATCTGGATCGAGGCACAGGAAGGTTTTTTAACAGATCCTAAAAGAGCGATCCCCGTCTGTGAGGGGTCGGGATAGCGGTTTTTATGACTGTCTTTGCTTTTAGTTCCTTGCTGGCCGCCGTGATAGCTGCCTTTCTTGGGATCTATATTTTGTATAGAAACCCCAGGGGCGCGTTGAACTGGCTTTTCTTCCTGTTTTGCTCGGCTGGAGCGTGCGCGAGCTTTGCCGAGTTCCAGCTTCGCATGGCTGAAAGCGCGACGATGGCTCAGTTCTGGTTAAAGGCAAGTTCCCTGGGGGTTTGTTTTTCGATTCCCTTGGAAGTGCACTTTATGCTGGCTTTCACGGAGAGAAAGAAGCTTTTGGCAAAGTGGTGGGTCTACGTTTTGCTGTACGCGCCCGCACTGATGTTTGCACTCTTCCTGATGACGGGCGTGATCGCGTTAAGGCCGGTAAAAGTCTATTGGGGCTGGACGTACGATGCGACTATAGAGAATGTGGCGGATGCCCTGTTTGGGGCTTGGGTTGCCGCTTCCATCCCGTTTGCCATCTATCTGTGCTTGCGGTACTATATCAAGACGACCGAGCGGATGAAGAAGCGGCAGGCGCTGTATTTGTTGATCGGGTTATCCTTGGCTGCGGTCTCGAGTTTTGCCACGGAAATTTCCTCTTCTCATGAAATTCCCGAGCTGTCGGCGTTTGGGTTTGTGCTTGAATCTACTTTAGTCTGGTATGCGATACGGCGCTATGGCCTGTTCTCTCTGACCCCGGCGACCGCGGCGGACAAGATCGTAGCGACCATGGCCGATGCTGTGATCCTGATCGGTCCTGGGAGAAAGATAGCGACGGTTAATCGGGCGTTGTTGGAGCTTCTGGGGTATGAGGAGCACGAGTTGCTTGGACAGCCGGTAGAAATGATTATCGCGCAGGAGGAGCGGTCCCAATTCACGGGGACGCATTTTGAGCAGATATTGGCGACTGGCTCCATCAGCGATACCGAGACGGCTTTCGAGACAAAGGATGGCGCCAGGATGCCGGTCTCTCTATCTGGGTCCGTGATGCAGGATGAACATGGCGTCGAGCAAGGGGTCGTTTGCATCGGCCACGATCTGACCAATCGCAAGCAGGCGGAGGAAAGGCTCAGGGCCATGCTTTTCGAGAGGGAGGCGTTGCTGATGGAGGTGCATCACCGCGTCAAGAACAATTTGCAGATCATCTCCAGCTTGCTGAAATTCCAGTCCGGTTACGTGACGGACGAGCGCGCCCTGCGGATGTTCGATCAAAGCCAGGGGATGATCAGGTCCATCGCCCTGGTTCACGAGAAGCTTTATCGGTCTTTGGACCTGGCGAGGATTGATTCTGCAGAATACATCCGCGATCTGGTGGTGCAGATGTTCCGTCTGTACCATATTCCTCCGACCGACGTCGCGCTGGAAATGGACGTCGACGGGGTGATGCTGGACTTGGACACGGCCATTCCCTGCGGTTTGATCATCAATGAATTGGTCTCTAATGCATTGAAGCATGCTTTCTCGGGGGGCAGAGAGGGCAAGGTCCGCGTCAGCCTCCAGTCGCAGGGCGACCAGCTCGCCCTGACGGTGAGCGACGATGGCGTTGGCCTTCCGGACGATTTGGACTATCGGGGCGCGCGCTCGATGGGCCTGCAACTGGTCAACACGTTGGTGGAACAGTTGGATGCCACTCTCGGCGTTGACAGCACCGAGAGGGGAACCGTTTTTTGCATCACTTTTGCACAGCCTCAACGGGAGGTGAGTTCGCGATATGGAAACTAGGGTGCTGATTGTCGAGGATGACAGGGTCATCGCTCAGGATATTCAACAAACGTTGGCCAGATTGGGATACGCTTATCCTATGGTCGTTTCTTCTGGCGAAGAAGCGATCCAGAGAACGGCGGATTTAAAGCCGGACTTGGTGTTGATGGATATCCAGCTAAAGGGGTCGATGGATGGCATTGAGGCGGCTCAACAGATTCGCGCCTGTTTTGATATTCCCGTGGTGTATCTGACGGCTTACGCCGATGATCTGACGTTGCGGCGCGCCAGGATCACGGGGCCTTTTGGTTACATCCTCAAGCCGTTTGAAGACAGGGAACTGCATTCGGTCATAGAGATGGCTCTTCAAAGGCACGAGATGGAACAGGCATTGGCCAGGAGCGGGGAGCAGTTTCGGGCGCTCGTCGAGGGTGCCTCGGATATCGCCATGGTTCTGGATGGCAGCGGTGTCATACGCTATGCAAGTCCTGCTCTCGAGCACGTGATAGGATACGGCCCAAAGGAGCTGGGGGGCAGGAGGATATTCAAGTTTCTCCACGCAGATTCTGTACCGGAGGTGCAGGGTGTTGTAGAGAGGTGTGTCCGTGATCGGGTTCCCATCCAGGCAATCGTGTTGCTGTTTCGGCACAAGGATGGCTCGTGGTGTTCTTTTGAAGGCACCGCTCAGAACTTGCTCGATCGACCGGCAGTGCGGGGGATTGTCTTGAGCTGTCCTTGCATCATTGAGAAAAGGTGGATAGGAAAATGGGCAACGCGAATGTGACCCCCGTCCGTAAACAGTATCTGCAGATCAAGGCTCGGCACCCGGACGCCATTGTCTTTTTCCGGCTGGGCGATTTTTACGAGACGTTTGACGCCGATGCCGAGATCGCCGCCCGCGAGCTCGATCTCGTCCTGACCTCGCGTCCGGTGGGCAAGAACCAGCGCGTGCCGCTGGCTGGAGTCCCTTATCACGCCGTCGAGGGGTATATCGCCCGCCTGATCGAGAAGGGCTACCGCGTGGCCATCGCCGAGCAGGTGGGCGAGGTGACCGGCAAAGGGCTGGTGGCCCGCGAGGTGACGCGCGTGGTGACCCCCGGCACCGTCGTCGAGCCGGCGCTGCTGGACGAGAAGCGG
>JAFGED010000413.1 GCA_016931785.1 Anaerolineae bacterium | reverse complement strand
GCGCGGTTGCGCCAGCCGCCGGAGAGCTGGTCGATGGGGCGCGTGCGGTACTCCTCGCTGAACCCCAGCTTGGTCAGCACCGTATCGATGCGGTTCTGATAGGTCCACCCCTCGCGCCGCTCCATCTCCTCCAAAAGCTCCGCCTGCCGATTGACGAGCCGCTCCAGTTTACCTCCCTGCGGCGATTCCTCCTCCAGTGCGATCTCGATCTCCAGCAGCTCCTCTTCGATGGCGTGGACGTCGGCAAAGAGGCCGTCCAGCACCTCCAGGATGGTCGCCTCACTGCTGAGCTCCGAGAACTGCGAAAAGTAGCCAATCCGCACACCTTCATCGACCTCGACCGCCCCCTGAGTGGGCTGCTCCTCGCCCAGGATCAGCTTGAGCGCCGTCGTCTTGCCGGTGCCGTTCTTGCCGATGAGGCCCACCCGCTCCCCCTCGCTCAGGCGGAAGTAGACCTCACGCAGGACGAGGTTATCGCCGTATTGCTTGGCCACGTTATGCAGTCTGATCAGACTCATCAGCAACCTCCAAGACCGTCACCGTGCCCGCATAGCCGTCGATGGCAATCCTGGCCCCATCCGGGATGCTGTTCCACTCGACCTCCGGTAAGTTGACGTAAGGCACACCGCACTCGCGTGCGATCTGAACGGCGTGCTGTAACTGGGCACCCTGAACTGTGACCAGCCCTCTGGCGATCATCAGCAGCGACAGCCAATCGGTTTCATAGTTCGTAAAGCAAGAACAGACCAGGATGTGCTCACCCGTCAAGGAGTCCAAAAACTCGGGATCGCCCACGGCGTATGTCTTTTGGACGACGCCGGTCACGCGCCCAGGCGCGAACCCGTGTCCCCTAAACACCGGGCCCTCCGGCTGGACACCGGTCACCGGCCCCTTTACGGAAATGGCCTCACCCTGATCGGCCTTGGGCGGCGCGCCAAGGAATGCAGGCGGCGCCAGCCGCCGGTTCCGCTCGTACTCGCGCTTATGGGCAAGGACCAACGCGCGATATTCGCGGACAGTATCGGCCTCTGCAATCTGGGTCAAATCATCCACGGTGAGAAGCAGCAAATCAGCAGAATCATCCAGCAATCCTTCGTCGACGAGAGCATCGCCCGTGCACCGTATCAGATCCGCCAGACGCATACTGAGCACGCGGGTCCATTTCCGGTCATCCAAAACGGGCACCCAAAACTGCGCCCAGTCCAATATCCTCTCAAAGCGGTCGAGCAGAGACGGGTCATGTGCCCGGATACAGGCTCGGTATTCCTCCTCAAGGATTTTGCGATCCCGAGCGCATTCCTCCAAGGCCGACGCCACATCTTTCCCCTTACCTAACGCACCATTTCGGATCGTCAGTAGAACCTGGGCCATGTCCCCACACTCACAAACCGCACCGCGGGGAAACCTCATCCCAAAGCGCTGACAGAAATCCTCAAGATCCTGTAGAAATCGACTCTCAGGATAACGAGCTGCTAGATAAGGAATAACTTGGTCGAGTGGCTTTTGTGCGAATGCATCTCTGACAGACTCCTCGCCGATAGAGCGGCCCAACATCTGTGCCGCCTCCGTTCGCTCGTAGGAATAACAGGGAAGCCCCTGCAACAAACCACCAATCGAGAAATCAGGCACAATATCCTTGAAAAACTCCTCTAGTAGCCACTGGCACGTAAAGATCATCCATTGAGGCGGCCCCCAGACGGTCGCCTCCCTATCAGCGTCAAGTTCACGGCAGGATAGGAGAAGCGGGATCAGATCCCTTGCCTGACGAGCGGTTTCCTGGGCCTGCGCAATTCGGCGGCTCGCTTGGAGTATCTCTTCCTTTTTCCCCAGCCACGCTCGCCTTAACTCCGCTTCGTGTTCGGTCAGCCACTCGACCGTTTGGTCAAAATCATATCCCCCTCCCTCCCAGGTCCACTCGGTCATGTAGCGATACCCGTTAGAGTCGCGTTCCCGTCCAACCCGCCGTGGAAAGATGTCACCTGGCACCAGATACCGGCCCCACTTTTCCAGCGCCCAGATATCACGAAAGAACGGCGCGACGAGACATTCGCCTTCCTTGACGCTGGCGTACCAGGCCGGGTCGGATGGCCGCCAGGTCACCTCGACGTCCTGTCCCTCGAGTTCGTGCGGGAAGAAATCAGGCAGGGCCGTGATCGGGCGTACTTGAACGATGTAGACATCCTTCCCCATAACCACCCACTCGACGTCCACCCGGCAGTCGAAGGCGCGATCGAGCTGCAAGGCCAGCCCGCCGATCTGGGAGGCCATTGTGTCGGATAACGCAGCGGCCGTTCGCCGGTCGTCCGGCAACGCGGCCTTTTGGACACCGTTCCGCCCAGGCACCAGCGCCGTCAGCTTTTCGACGATCCGCTTCTCCAGCATGGCACCCGTGTCCCATTCCAGGACAAATCGGTCCGCCGGCGCGCTGCCGTCCATCACGCCCTGTGCCAGCCCGAAAGCCGCGTTGAGCACAAAGCGCCACGGATTTCCCGTCAGCGGGTCGGAAGTAAATATAACACCGGCGCTTTCGGCCGGGACCAACTCCTGCACGATCACTGCCATCTGATCGGGCTGCAGATCGAGGCCCATCTTGCGGGCATAATCGACCACCTGGGGCGACCAGGAAGCGCACCAGCAACGGCGGACGCAGTCCCATAGCCCATCAACCGAGGAGACGCCGAGAAAGCTCTCGTACACGCCGGCAAAACTGGCCTGTGCCAGATCCTCCTGGATGCCCGACGAACGCACTGCCAGACCAGCAGGAGCCGAGCGGAGGAACTCTTCCGCCAGATTAGAGACCGCTTCGGCCAAATTCTTTGGAATAGCCGCATCAAGCACTGACGCACACAGGTTCTCGTAAGCGCGTTGTCGCGCTCGCCGGTCAAGCTCGCCGCCATCGAGCATCGCTTGAACCCGCGTCACGAGCCCGGTTTCGTTCAAAAACAGGTTCAACGCGTCTCGCGTGATCACGAACGCTGGCGGCACCTGCAAGCCCATTGAGTGCGCTCGCCCCAGGTTGGCCGCCTTGCCGCCAACCTGCGCGGCATCCACGTCGGATGAAAGGTGTACGCAAATCATGATTTCCGCTCCTTGCACAACATCTGTAGGGCAGGTTGACGGCGAGTTTGCACAGCTCACAATCGGCAGGTAGGTCGCTCTCTCGATCCTGCCAATACCGCCTAACGCACGTCAGCCATCTCTTAGCAACACGCCGCACCGTCCGAACCGCGACCAACCTGCCCTACACAATACTCTAATCTTTCCTCGCCACGATAGCGAATCTGCCCGCCACGTATGCCTGCTCGTGCGGCCAGCTCCCCGGAGATGCATCGGGGTCCAAATACTCGTAGTACGGCGCTTCACAGACACGCTGAATCGAGAAACCCAAATCCAAGAGGCCATTAAAGATGTCGTCCATATAGTGGCGGAACTCGATAGCACCGTCAGCGCGTCGATTGACCCGTTCAGCATAAGGCCTGACGATACGATAGCCTGCGCCGTCCCAAGCCGTGAAATACACCGCCGGCTGACCAAAGTCCACCCGGAATAGCCCGCCGGTGCGCAACACGCGCGCCACACCGGCATAGACCTGACGAACGTCAGGCACATAGGCCAAGCCCGTCCCGTAAACGAGATCAAAAGCCTGACCCGGCAGGCACGAAAGATCGCGCATATCGGCGTGAAGTGTCGTCACATCATACCCATAGTGAGCGGCCGCTTTTCTATCCCCTTCGAGCTGTCCCTCGGCCAAGTCCACGACGGTAACGCGCGCGCCAAGCAGGCCGAACACAGCGGACTGCTGGCCGCCGCCCGACGCAAGGCACAGCACATCTTTGCCCTCGACACCGGTCAATATGCTGGCCGGGTACATGCAAGCAAACGAATCCGGTACGAACTCGTATTCGCCGTCTATGTATTGATGTAGGGTCGCGACATCCAGATCCAGCCAGGGGATGGTATAACCGCATCCCTTTTTCACCTCATCTTCCCACAGCTTTTGGTTGGCAACAGCCACTTTGTCATTGATCATCGTTTTCCCCCTATCTTACTCAAAGTCCATACCCTTCAAATTCTGAGGCTCCGAGTGTCCCCAACCAAGCTCATAGTATCCTTGATCAAGCCAGTACCTGTAACTCGAATGCGCATGGTCCTCGGGACGTCCAACGAGACCGTGTTTCACAGGATTGTAATGAATGTAATCGACGTGCCGTTTCAGATCGTCCTCATCCCGAATGACGTGATCCCAAAACCGCGGTTGCCACAAGGATAGACCCGTCTCGATTCCGTGCAACTGCTTGTAGGTCAAAGTAAACGACCGCTTGAGAGAAAGCATGATCCGAGATATATTGGCCTCGCCAGTCGGTTTGAGCAACAAGTTGATGTGGTCAGGGATAAAAGAATGCGCAAACAAGGTGAAAGGCTTGATCCTTTTGACTCGTCGCAGCACGCGATACAGCAAATCCACATTGGCCTCATCCGCAAAAATCGGCCGGCGGTCCCTGGTCACCGCCACGATAAAGTACAAGGCTTCCGGAACATAGTAACGACGAAAGTTAGGCATCGCTATTCTCCCTCTGACTCTGTAGGGCAGGTTGTCGGCGGGTTTGCACAACCCGTCCTGCCGAGAAAGCATTATCTCTCACCTGCGCGCCTCTGAGGGCAAATCACGCAAGCCGCTACCTGCCCTACGTGAGATGCCCGATGTAGGGCAGGTTGCCGGCGGGTTGGCACAGTCCGTCCCGCCGAGAAGGCATTATCTCTCACCTGCGCGCCTCTGAGGGCAAGTCACGCAAGCCGCTACCTGCCACCCACAATCGGCAGGTAGGCCGCTCTCTCGATCCCGACAACAGCGCCTGATGCACCCCTGCCTTCTCTCGACAACACCGCGCACCGTCCAAGCCGCGTCCAACCTGCCCTACGTGAGTACCCACTCCCTACGCAGCATCCCAAAGTGCACGCGATCCAACCACTCCCCCTGCCACCGGATCAGCTCCCGCTCCACACCCTCGCGGGTGAACCCCAGCTTTTCCGCCACGCGCATCATGCGCTTGTTGAACGACCAGGTGTCCAGGCCGACGCGGTGAACGTCCGAGTTGACGAACAAACAATCCACCCAAAGCCCAAGCGCCTCGGCGCCGATGCCCTGGTTCAGATACGCATCCTCGCAGACGTCGATGCCGACGAGGACCGCATCCGGGAAGCGCCCATCCCCGTAGCGGCTGACCCAGCCCAGCGGCTCGCCCTCCAGCGTGGCGATCGTGGCCCGCCTGCGGGGCGAGGCAAGCTCCTGCTCACACTGCTCTAGAAAGCGCGCGCGGAATGCTTCTTCCTCCTCCACCGTCATCGACGTGCGCACGCCCTCCCACGGCGCGTCGTACAGCCGCCACTCGCCGTGCGTCTGCCAGCGCAAGTAGCTCTCCACGTCAGACGGCAGCCGGTCTCGTAAGACGATCCGCTCGCCAGAGGCTATGATGCACATCAGTGCCCCTCATCCGCCACGTCCGAACTCACAAAGTCGATCCAGGGAACCTTTGCCATTTCCTCCAGCCAGGCCGCCCGATTCTCCTCCAGTCCCTCCGTCGTCCCCTGACCATAGGTCAACTCGTCGAGAAACTGTACCACGTCCATCAACTTGCCCTGAATCAGGTTCACCCCCACAGGCCGGCACGGCAGATCGGGTTGGGCCCGCAGGGAATAATGGAACTCGTGTATCAGCCGATCAATCGCCAACATCTTTTGCTGCGGTCTCCGAGCCGCTCTGAACTCCCTGATGTATCGCTCGAACGCCATCAACGCCCCGCCGGAATTGAGCTGCTTGCGCTTGAAACTCAGCGCATATTCGCCCCACGTGATCTGCCAGCCGCATTCGGGGCATACGATCACCTCATCCCGAACGTCGCCCTCTCTGGAAACGCGTTCTATGATCGTGTGCTTTCTCTGTTCGGCGCAGCGCGGGCATTTGACCCTGCCGCGCTTGGCCTCGTGTATGGTGAGGATATCACGGCAGCGCAGCAGCAGTGTGAACCCCACGTCGTCCAAAAGCTCCTCGTCGATGATACCCTGAGCATCCAGCTCGTACAACCGCCG